>CAZWJK010000001.1:0-28519 GCA_964634035.1 uncultured Candidatus Cloacimonadota bacterium
GACTCATTCACCCCGGCAGATTTTCAGGATGCAGAGGGTCATCAGAGTCTCGGATTCCGCCTTGCTGAGTTTGATCTGAGCATCGGTTTCCAACAGGGTCTTGAAGATGCCCGGCAGTTCTGTAGGGTTGTATTTACGGGCATAGGCGAGGTAGTCATTCCTCTGGGTTTCAAAGATGTCGTTCAGATGAGACTTCAGGATCTCATTTTCAGTGATGTGCTTTGCCCTGAGGGCATGTATCTTCCAGATGGACATAAAGAACCGGATGATGTTGGAAAGGATCTGCAGGTCCTTCCAATCATTGGCAAGCATATCGAGCATCTTGGCCAAAACATCCTGAGTGTTTCTGGAGCCGAGGGCTTTGTAAAAGTCGCTGATGGTGCCAGTCCGGGAAATAGGAAGGGTGGCATTGACATCTTTTTCCGTGATGTTCTTACGATCACCAATATAGACAAACAGTTTCTCCATCTCGTTTTCTGCCGCACAGAAATCCAGTTCGACTTTTTCCAGAAAGAGATTTTTGGCTTTCAGGTCCATGCTTTTGCCATGTTCGCGCAAAGTGCTCTCCAGCCAGGACTTCATGTGTCCGGCATGACGGATGGGTTCGCTTTCAATGCACAGGCAGGCATCTTTGACAGCTTTCCAGCCAGCCAGTCTTCCATCCACTGATTCAGCCATCAGTATGATTACTTGAGTGGGCTCAGGTTGTTTGAGATAGTCGGAAAGCAGTTCCAGCATGCGTTTCTGCTTTTCCGGCTGTTTGCGGTTTTTATCTTCTTCACCCAGCCGGTCGGCATTCTTGATCACAATTAACCTATTCTCAGAAAAGATGGAATAACTGTCCAGATACTCCGAAATCTCTGAAACAGCCAGTTCGTCTCCATACAGTGTGATCAGTTCATAAGCTGGCATGCTCTTTTTGATGAAAAGTTTGATGGTCGCATAGACCTTTTCGGCAAGATAAGCATCCTTACCGATGATCAGATAGGCAGGCTGAGGCTTCAGAGTTGAGGCCTGGGTGAAAAACTGGGTGCAGGTAAGTGTTTTACTCATTATGATATAACGATCAAAGCTATTGAAACTGCAGCTATGAGCCAGCAGTAGAAAGCGAAATATTTGAGTTTGGCTGACTGGATCAATCTGATCAGAAAGCTGATGACCAGATAACCTGAAACAAAGGCTGCCAAAGCTCCAAAGACATACTGCAGCAGCAATCCGGTCTGCAATTCTGTCAGAACTTTAAACTCGCCAAGATTGGCAGCCAGAATGGCGGGAATGCTCAGTAGAAAAGAGTACCTGGCAGCTTCCTTACGCTTGATCCCGCAGAAAAGTGAAGTCGAGATAGTGGTACCAGAACGCGAGATTCCAGGCAGCATGGCAAAGCCTTGTCCCAATCCGATCAGAGCGCTTCTGATAACACCCATTCCGGAGACAGGGATTTCAGTTGATTTCACTAAGTCGGAAAGAAAAATGATGATACCTGTGACTATCAGTAAGATACTTACAGTAAGGGGTTGGGTAAAAATGCTGACGATGTCTTTCCCAAACAGCAAATAGATCACGCCGGTAAAGATAGTGGAAATGGCCAGATAGACAATGACCATGCGGTTGCGAACATGTTTGCCTGAGTCGAAAGTCTTCTTCCAATGAAACACAGATGCGATCAGTTCGAACAGTTCTTTTCTGAAAAAGATGATAACGGCAAACAGCGAACCTAGATGGAGAAAGACTTCCAGAGAAATGTCTGAGGCAGATGACAGGCTTTTGCCAAAAAAGTGCTGATATAGAACCAGATGGCCTGAACTTGAGATCGGCAAAAACTCTGTCAGACCTTGAATGATTCCCAGTATGATGGCATTGAGGATGTCCAAAAGCAGCTCCTAAGGGATTTCAGGCAATCTGTATGTTCCAAGTTGTGACAAAGGTAAGAGGTCAAAACCTGCCTGCTCTGCTTTAGCAATGAAGCTGAGCAGGTACTTCAGATGTGCTTCAGTGTGACAGTGCATGATTACAATAACGTAAGGTCTTGACTGTGAGAGTGATATGCACTCTGCAATCTTCCTGTTCAGATTGGCATTAGAAAGGTCGGGTTCATCCAGGAAAACGTCCCGTTTGTAAGCAGGGACAAGGTTTTTTTGAGCTACAGTGTAAGCAACGGAGCTACTGGTGGTGCGGCTGTCTACAAACAGTAAATCATGCTTTTTGAGAGCTTTCATCACTGCCTGCATGGTTGGTTCGTCAGCAGTGGCCAGACTGCCCATGTGGTTATTGGCTCCTATGCAATCGGGAAGCTGATTGATAAAGCGATCCATCCGGCGAGTGATCTCTCCTTCCGAAAGCTGAATGAAGATTGCATGGTCGCCGGGATTTTCCTGTGGGAAGTTTTTAGGTTCCATAGGAATGTGGATAATGCTTTCGTGCCCATGCTGAGTGGCAAGTTTCATTGCTGCAACGGCATATTGAGTTTGGGGCATGATGGCGAAATTTACTGCCGGATCAGTCTTGGCAAAAGCTGTCAGCATACTGCCGCCGTAATTTCCAAAGTCATCCACAATGATAGCGAGGGAGCGTGAACCCGTTCCTACAGCTTTATCATCCCGTTTGTAAAAAAGTTCTACTATATGTTTGAGACCGCTTTCCTTATCGGTGAAGGTGAGGATCTGCCGCCTTCCCTGTTCTATTCCTGAAGTGAAGATACCATTCCTGGTTTCCACTTCGCCCTTGATGATCATGTTGGCAAAGGTGAGATCATTGATCGCCGGATTTACGGGAACTGCATAGGTAATCTGCTCATCGGTTTTCTTGCGCCTGATGCTTTTCTCATTGATGTGCAGCTTGCCAAGGGCAGTATAGATGGCTTCCTCGACTATAGTCTCATATTTCTTTTCTTCTGTCTCAGTTTGGTTGGCTTCCTGATTTACACCATCCTGCTGCTTCTTCAGCTTGGAGAGGTTTGTGACAGAAGATATTTTGGCAGCAATCTTATCCGTCTTAACTGCATCTTCCGGCTGACTGAGCCAAAAGACAATTACAAAAAGGGTTAGGGCTATGAAGACATAAAGTCCAATACTCGGTCCTGAATGCGATTTGCCGGAGTAGCGTCTGGGTGATTTTCTTTTCTGCGGCATGGCTTTAACGTGGTCTGGTAGAAAGTTTTGAGTGTTCAAAACCCAGTTTCAGCAGATACATCAAAGGGCTGTAGAGCAGATTGGACAAGAGAAAGCCGGAGACCACAATCAATAAATTAACCAACACCTGTCCAATCGAATGAGCCTCTCTGAAGATAACTCTTATGGGTAACTCACTCATAAAGAGCAAGCCCAGGTCATTAGAGTTTTCGATTATCCTGATCCCAAATCTGAAGAGCTGAATGGTGGCCAGTATAATAATGAACTGCAGAAAATACTTCAATAGTGCTTTAACAGGTCTGCAGAATATCAGGCAAAGGAGATAGCGTTCTGAACTTTTGAAACTGTGGCCTTTTTTGATCATGGGAACGACAACGTCAAGCAGTACATAGACATAGAAGGCGACATAGACAAAGCTCAATCTGACTATCCAGAAATAGATCTTGTACATAGATACATGTGTCTTGTAGAAATAGGCAAAGCCATTGCGCAGCACATATACAATCATCATCAGGGTCAGAACAGCAAACAGCCATTGATGAAACCTGATAAACAAAGGAATCAGCAAGTCCCTGCCGAGTTTTTTCCTTACCTTGACGTCGGCAGGATTAGCATAGCTCGTCCATTGAGCTACAGCTTTGAGCATGATCAGTCCCAGAAAGACCAGGACTATAAAATACATGGCTACAGGCAGATAATAGATCTGGGAGGTAAGCATGTTAACCAGCCATTGAAAAAAGCTCTGATAATCAAACATGAAGATCAGCACTGCCGGTGCCAGAAAGTTCTGGAAACCGTTCCATTCGCCAAACATCAGATATAGAAATTTCCTGATTTTTATTACCTTCCCCTTGATTAAAATCACTGGCTCCAAATTGCTTTATTAATCAGGCAATTTGTGCATACATAATCCCTGCTTGTCAAAGCACTTTTTTGTCAATCAGAAATATTGGAGATGGACTGATTTAAACACAGACACCAGAAATAATGGAGAAATTCCAATTTCAAGCAAGGGCCAAGCAGGATAGGGAGAAATATTTTTCTTGACTGGATTGTTTTTATGAATACAAGAGAGACTGAAAGGTTAAAATGTAATTCAGGAAAATATTTTTTGTAACAGGCCTGATAAAACGACCAAAGAAGGAGGCTATATGTTCAACATAATATCGCTGAAAGTCAAGTGTCCGATGTGCTCCGCATCTCTGATGGACAAAGAGCAAAAGGTGGATAATGAACCAGGTATCAAAATGCATATAACAATAGCTAGTAAAAAAGGCAACATCTGGTTAAGTTCAATTTACGAAAGTTATAACTATGTGGCAGACATCGATATCCCCAATAATGAGATAGCGGTATTCCATTGTCCTCATTGCCACAAGGAGATAATCAGCGAGGATAAATGTGCATCCTGCCATGCTCATTTAGTTCCCTTTCATCTGGAACACGGAGGGAAAGTGTCAATCTGTTCCAGAGCAGGCTGTAAAAATCATTCCGTAGCATTTGAGGATTTGTCAACAGCGTTGAACTACTTCTATGACAAATACACATACATGCACACGGACGACATTAAGTTTACACCGCATAATGAAGAGCACAAGCGCATTTCCGACACCGATGAGGATAAGGAGATAATCAAAACCGGCTCTTTTCTGACAACCTATTGTCCACATTGCAGACAGAGCCTGATCGAAGACAGGATGATCAAGCTGAAAGTGGAAAATGAATTCGGAGAAAAGGGATTTCTGATGCTAAGCCCATATCTCAATGTATTCACGCATAAATCGACCATCAAGCTTCCGGAAAAGCATGCCATCAAGAGCATCAGGTGTTTTCATTGTGATGAGCAACTATTTGTCCAAGACAGGAAGTGTCCGGTATGCAACTCTGAAATAGCCAAAATTCAGGTTGCTGCGATGACCAGGATGATCGATTTTTACATATGTTCTAAAAAAGGCTGCACCTGGCATGGTTTGAGCGATAAGGACATTCAATCCATAGTATTGGAAGACAGCAAGGATTGGTAGATCATGTTTGAAATAGTCCGTAAACAGGAAATGGCCAAGGGAACCATTATCCGCTTTGACATTGCCGCCCCAAAGATAGCACAGAAAATTCTGGCCGGGCAGTTTGTCATACTGAGAGTAAATGAAACGGGAGAACGCATTCCCATAACCGTTGCGGATGTGGATAAATTTGGCGGGACGATCACCATCATCTTTCAGGTTGTTGGGAAAACCACAGCTTTATTACGATCATTGGACGCTGGACACTTCATAAAAGATGTGGTCGGACCTTTGGGTAAACCGGCTCATGTTGAAAAAGTGGGAACTGTCATTGCCATAGGTGGCGGGACAGGTATCGCCATCCTGCATCATGTGGTTAAAGCTATGAAAGATGCAGGGAATTTTGTCATCAGTATTATCGGAGCAAGGGAAAAAGACATGCTGATCCTGCAGGATGAGCTGAATCTGATCAGTGATGAGCTTGTGATCATGACTGATGACGGCAGTTTTGGACAGCGAGGTTTTGTCACGGATCCATTGAAAAAGTACATTCAGGAAAGAAGTGACATAAAGCTGGTCTATGCCATCGGGCCGATAATCATGATGAAGAATGTCTGCAAAATCACTGATAAGGCAAACCTAAAAACAATGGTCAGTCTGAATCCTGTCATGATCGACGGGACAGGCATGTGTGGGGGCTGCAGAGTGAAAGTAGCCGGCAGGACTCAATTCTGTTGTGTGGACGGACCTGATTTTATAGGTCACGATGTCGATTTTGACGAACTTGAAAAACGCAACTCAATGTATCTCAAGCAGGAAAAGGATTCGCTTCTTTTTTCGATCAGATAGGAAGTGTAGATTATGCTGGATTATGATGTAAAGTATCTAAAATTCAAAACATACCTGAATACATACTGCCCCCATTGCCACAATAGTTTCAATGTCAAACAGAAAGACCATGATGTTATAGCTTTCAAGGCTAAGTACAAGAATCAGGATATGGATCTTAAACTTAGCCCTTATCTTGACGTATTCGAAGTGGAATCTTCAGTACCCATTGAACAGGACGATGTACTGGAAGATCTGATCTGCCCAAGCTGTAAGAAGAGCATTATTGATCACAACCGTCCCTGTGAAGAGTGCGGCTCACAGTCAGCCCAAGTTATAATATCTGCTTATTCCAAACTGATACCTTTTTTCATTTGTCTGAAGTATGGCTGCGAATGGCATGGCTTGACCAAAGCCGATGAAAGAACCATCAAGTTGAAAATTCCCAGACAAGAGATGCCGGAGCAGGATCAGAAACTGCGAGTGCAGAATTTTATGGAAGTGCCTTATGGCCTGACCACAGAACTGGCTTTGCTGGAAGCCGGACGGTGCCTGCAATGCAAGACTCCGAAGTGTGTGGACGGCTGTCCCGTAAACATTGACATACCGACTTTTGTCAGATTAATCACAGAAGAGAAATTCGATGAAGCGGCCAAGAAAATCAGGGAACGCAATATACTACCCGCTGTGTGCGGCAGAGTATGCCCTCAGGAAGACCAATGCGAGTCCAAATGTGTTTTGGGTTTGAGGGATAATCCGGTCGCTATCGGCAATCTGGAAAGATTTGTCGCGGATTATGAAAGAAAGATGGATCTGGTCAAGATACCCGCCATCAAAAAGATCCCCAATAAAAGAGTTGCCATAGTCGGTTCCGGACCAGGGGGACTCACTTGTGCAGCGGATCTGACTTTGCTTGGCTATTCCGTAACCATCTTTGAAGCCCTCCATCAAGCCGGCGGGGTTTTGGTCTACGGAATTCCGGAATTTCGTCTTCCCAAATCCATAGTGGATGCTGAAATCGAATACCTGAAAAAGATGGGCTGTAAGCTTGAATTGAACAGTATAATAGGAAACCTCTACACTGTCGATGAGCTTCTGGAGAACTTTAATGCAGTCTATATCGGAGTCGGGGCAGGATTACCTCAATTTATGAACATAGAAGGCGAAAACCTGAACAATGTCTTTTCCGCCAATGAATATCTGACCAGAATCAATCTGATGAAAGCATACCGTTTTCCTGAATACGATACACCTAAACCGATAGGCAACAGAGTGGCAGTGATCGGGGGTGGAAATGTGGCAATGGATTGCGCCAGAACTTCACTCAGATGCGGAGCCAGCGAAGTCACAATTATCTACAGGCGCTCACGCAAAGAGCTTCCGGCCCGTGAAGAAGAAGTGGTACATGCCGAGCAGGAAGGTATCAAATTCAAGCTGCTGACCAATCCAGTCAGATACATCGGGAATGACATCAACTGGGTGAAGGGAGTCGAGTGTGTTTCCATGCAACTTGGCGAACCCGATGAGTCGGGCAGAAGAAGACCCATACCAATAGAAGGTTCAAACTTTGTTTATGACTGCGATATGGTTTTAGTGGCGATCGGAAATGGGCCGAATCCTGTTATTTTCAATACAGCTCCTGATCTGGAAAGAAACAAGTGGGGCTATATAAAGGTTGATCCGGACACCATGAGAACCTCAAAGGAATTTGTCTATGGCGGTGGTGATATTGTAACCGGTTCTGCCACAGTTATACAGGCGATGGGAGCAGGCAGAACAGCAGCTAATGCAATCCATAAGAAACTGATGGGAGAAAACTGATTGCTGTGAGCTATTGATTTCGAAGCTCAAGAGCTAATTTGTAAATCCTGTTCCTTGAAACGCCTGTATAGCGTGAAATAGTATCAACAAGTTCCTTGATAGTGAGTTCTGGGCTCTGATCTTTTATCATTACAACCAGTTGTTCATCAGAAATATCGGCTTTTACCCCGCCTTCAATCAGCAGAACAAACTCACCTCTGGTTTCCAGATCATTGATCTGTGATAAATCAGCAAAACTACATCTGTAAAAGGTTTCGTAGAGTTTTGAGAGCTCTCTGGCCAGGACAAAACGGCGATCAGGAAAATATGCCTGCAGTTCGCGTAATGTATCAATGATGCGGTGGGAAGATTCATACAGAATCAGCGTATGAGGCAGTTCTTTGAGAGAAT
Organism: uncultured Candidatus Cloacimonadota bacterium; assembly: GCA_964634035.1. Classification (GTDB taxonomy): domain Bacteria; phylum Cloacimonadota; class Cloacimonadia; order Cloacimonadales; family Cloacimonadaceae; genus UBA5614. The sequence goes on from CAZWJK010000001.1 coordinate 8,171, forward strand.
TCAACAAAGCCGTTCTTTCTTTTTTTCGTGTTGGCAGAAAACCCGCAAACGTGAATTTCTCAGTATCAAGGCCGCTTGCTGCCAGAGCGGGGATCAGAGCAGTGGCGCCTGGCAGGCAAGAAACATTGATGTTGCTGTCGATAGCAGCTTTTACAAGAATAGATGCCGGATCAGAGATTCCCGGAGTGCCGGCATCAGTGATCAGAGCGATGCTTTTCCCCTGTTCCAAAAGATCCAGTAAAGCTTTGGTCTGTTTACTTTCATTGAACTTGTGGTAGCTAACTAGTTTGTTTCTGATCTCATAATGATTGAGCAGTTTTAGAGATGTGCGTGTATCCTCAGCAGCTATCAAATCAGCATTTTTCAGGATTTCCACAGCCCGGTAAGTCATGTCTCCCAAATTTCCTATTGGAGTCGGGACCAGGTAGAGCACACCCTTCGGCATACTATTTCAGGACTCCCAGTTCTTTACCGATCTTGGTAAAGGCATTGATGGCCCTGTCCAGATGATAGAGAGAATGCGCTGCCGATAGCTGAACCCTGATCCTTGCCCGTCCCACTGGAACAACAGGATAGGTGAATCCGATGACGTAAATCCCTTCTGCCAGCAGTCTGTCAGCCATTTTAACCGCCAAAGGCTCACTGTAGATCATTACTGGCACGATAGCTGTGTCGCTGGGAATTATATCAAATCCTGCTTCTGTCATTCCTCGGCGGAAATAATTGGCATTGGTCATCACGTGATTTCTGAAGTTAGTGCTTCCCATCAGCATTTCCAGAACCTTGATGACAGCTCCAACGATCGGGGGAGCCAAAGTATTGGAAAAGATATAGGGTCTGGAGCGTTGCCTGAGAAATTCTATGACTTCTGCCTTGCCTGAAATGCAGCCGCCGGAAGAACCGCCCAAAGCTTTCCCAAAGGTGGTAGAGATGATGTCTATTCTGTGCTGCACATTATGATATTCACCAGTTCCTCTACCCGTATTTCCAATGTAACCCGTGGCATGAGAATCATCCACCATGACCAAAGCGTCATATTTATCCGCCAGATCGCAGATCTGAGGCAGTTTGGCAATGTCGCCGTCCATGGAGAATACGCCGTCAGTGACAATGAGCCTGTATTTTGAGGTTTGTGCTTCCTGCAAAGCTGTTTCCAGTTCTGCCATATCAGAGTGCTTATAGCGATATCTTTTTGCCTTGCACAGGCGCACTCCGTCAATTATGGAGGCGTGATTCAATTCATCAGATATGATAGCGCTGTCCTCATCCAGAAGCGGTTCAAAAATCCCGCCATTGGCATCGAAACAGGAGGAGTAGAGAAGAGTGTCTTCCATACCCAGAAATTCTGACATCCTGGCTTCCAGGTCTTTATGGATCTTCTGAGTGCCACAGATGAAACGAACTGAAGCCAAGCCCATTCCCCAGTCTCCGATGGTTATCTTGGCGGCTTTTTCCACCTCGGGATGGTTGGCCAGTCCCAAATAGTTATTAGCGCAGAAATTGATAACTTTACTGCCGTCTGCCAGTTTGATCTCTGCGCTTTGAGGGCTGCCCAGGATCCGCTCATTTTTAAACATTCCGGAACCCCGGATGTTATCAAGCTCGGTTTTCAGGTCAGCGTAAATTCGTTTTGACATATATGACAATCCTTTACGTCGATTATTTTAAACTTAGATTACGTTGCTTTGGGAACTAAGAATAAGTCAATAAAAACGTTTAATCTCACCGCTGTTTGTTTTATCATAGACCCATCTAAATTGATACCTGCTTCCCTCTGGCTAACCTCCTGCTGGGCACTTGTGCCTGGGCACAGGAATTAAGCAATCGGAGAGTTATGTGGCACCAAGTCTGTATTATGGTGCATGTGTCATACCGCTTTAATTTATACAGTGATCGTTAAACTTGAACAGAATGGGTAATTTATCAGGTTTTTAAAGTATATTCCAAGATAATGGTTGACAATTATTTACATGCTGCTTATTGGTTGTTTGAGAATAAAAAACGAAGGAGGATGAGGATGAAGACTTGGATTTCAGTTTTGTTCTTTTGTTCAATATATGTTTTCCTGAGTGCTTATTCCGCAGGTCAATATACCGAGACATTCACAGACCCGAGCCGGAACAATAGACCGATACAAACCATAATTGACTATCCGATCAATCTGGAAAATCCACAGGAAAAATATCCCTATCTGGTTTTCGGGCACGGATATACAGGACAATATTCTTCCTATGCAGGGATGATAAATTCACTGGTAAATATGGGGTGGATAGTTGCTTACCCCAATACTGAAACGGGAATCTGGCCAAGTACGACGAATTTTGCCAGGGATCTATCCTTTTTGAACGATGCAGTTTATGCGGAAAACCTGAGCATGATGTCACCTTTGTATGGCAAGATTGACACCTTATCCATAGTGGGCGGATATTCGATGGGGGGTGCCTGCGCAGTAGTTGCAGCCTATCAAGAACCGGATTTTAACTCTGTGATCACCATGGCTGCCGCCACCTATCTCTACAGTTCCAGCACTACCATGGCTCAAAGCGTTGTGATGCCGTCCATTACATTTTCCGGCTCTGCGGATGTAGTCGCGCCGCCCAGTAATCAGATCAGCATATATCAGAACCTGGCATCAGTGTACAAGTGCTTCATTTCCTTTACAAATCAGGGGCATGACAGTTTTTACAACGTTTCACACATTCCTGTTCTGCTGAATCCCTGGTTAAGTTTCCTGAAAACCGGATCAGTGTATTACATAGATCAGTTCGAAGCATTGCTGGCTTCCTATTCCTCATCAACCTTGACTTACCAGATCGCTGATAATCTGATTATCATACTCGACAAACCGGATAATGTCATGATCGAACTCAATGTCAACGATTTGGAGATTTCCTGGGATCGAATACTGGAAGCACACAACTATAAAGTATATGCTTCAGATGACCCATATACCGGCTTCACAGACATTACTGACCAGGGAACTCTGTCAGGGATTGAAAGAGTTGTTTGGACGATAACTACCCCAACTGATGATAAGAGGTTTTATCTTGTCAAAGCCGTCAGAAACGATTAAACTGGTAATAAAGAAATTGTGAGAATCTGATATGAAATCTTTATTAATAGTTTTCTTGCTGCTAATGCAGATCTTGCTTATACAGGCATACACGATCGGCAATTATTCGAAGACTTTCTATGATGCATCCCGCAACAGAAATATACCAACCCAGATCTTCTACCCGATAGATCAGGCGAATCCATCTGAGACCTTTCCTTACATAGTGTTCGGGCATGGTTGGCTGATGAGTTATTCCTATACTCAGGTGCTGACTGATAATCTGGTACAATTGGGCTGGATCGTTGCCTTGCCCACCACTGAAGGCGGTCTGTTCCCCAGCCACCTGAATTTTGCTTTGGATCTGGCTTTCTTACAAGGTGCAATGCTGACAGAAAACAACAATCCGACTTCAGTCCTTTTTAATAAGATAGAGCCATTGGCTGTTGTGGGAGGCTATTCCATGAGCGGCGGCAGCGCTATTCTGGCAGCTTCAGATAATCAGAACTTTGTTTCTGTCATCACGTTTGCCGCGGCTGAGACGAATCCTTCCGCCATCAGTGCTGCGCCAAGTGTAACAGTCCCAACACTGACCTTTTCCGGCTCTTCGGATAATATTGCCCCTCCGGCTTCTCACCAGATTCCTATGTATAATAATCTGTCATCTGATTATAAGGCACATGTCACTTTGACAGGAGCCACCCATACTAACGTTTTCTCCAGATCACAGGTTTCATTGATCCTAAACCCCTGGCTAAATTATCTCAAGACAGGATCGGTCTATTATCTTGACTTGTTTGAAGCAGCACTGGTGGCAAATCTGAATGCATTGACCTATAATCTGGTCAATGATCTTGTGGTAACCTTGGATCCTCCCTCCAATCTGACATTTGAGCTGGATAGGGGAATGCTGATAATTGCTTGGGACAGGTTGATGGAAGCCCATGGTTACAGGATTTATGCTTCAGAACATCCGGATCAGGAATATCAGGACATTTCAGACTCTGGAACATTTTCGGTAGGCAGCAGAATGTATTGGTTTCAAACACCGGGAGAATCCAACCGCAAGTTCTATTATCTGACCGCCTTCCGCAATTAGAATACCAAAAAAAAGCACCCGATATTCCGGGTGCTTTCATATTACTTTCAAATGTGCTTTAAGCACCATACATGGCGGTTATCTCGTTCTTGGTCTTACCAAGGATGTCGTATTTTTTACCCACTTTAATGAAAGCTTCCAGAGCTTTTTCCAGGTGGTGCATTTCATGGGCAGCAGATATCTGCGTTCTGATGCGGGCTTTGCCTTGTGGCACCACGGGGAAGAAGAAACCGATGGCATAGACTCCTTCTTCAAACAGGTCACGGGCAAAATCCTGTGATAGCTTGGCATTGAACAGCATAACCGGCACTATGGGCGTGTCACCAGGCTGCAGAACAAAACCCGCTTCCTGTAAGCTTTTTCTCCACCAGTTGGCATTATTCTCCAGTTTATCACGACGCTCGGTAGTTTTGGAGAGAATATCAAGAACCTTGATCACGCCTGCAACTACGGGTGGAGCGATGGTATTTGAGAAGAGGTATGGACGCGCTTTCTGACGGCAGAGTTCAACCAGTTCCTTGCGTCCGGAAACACAGCCGCCGGAAGCGCCGCCCAGGCCTTTGCCAAAGGTGGTTGTGATTATATCGATCTTACCGACGACGCCGCATTTTTCATGAGTTCCCCGACCGGTTTTTCCGATGAAACCGCTGGCGTGCGAATCGTCCACTAGAAGCATGGCATCATATTTCTCGCAAAGAGCTACCATTTCATCCAGCTTGGCAGTGTCGCCATCCATGGAATAGACTCCGTCAGTGATGACTAGTTTGTTGCGTTTATCGGAATGCAACTGCAGTTTCTCTTCCAGATGCGCCATGTCAGAATGTTTGAAAGAATCAGTCATTGCTTTGCATAGACGGATACCGTCGATCAGGGAAGCATGCACCAAACGGTCGGAAATCATCACATCCTGTTCATTCAGGATGGCTTCAAACACGCCGGCATTGGCATCCATGCAGGAGGGGAAGAGTATGGTATCTTCAGTGCCCAGAAATTCAGTAATCTTGCGTTCGAGTTCTTTATGGATATCCTGGGTGCCGCAGATAAAACGAACAGAGGACATTCCATAACCACGCGCATTGAGGCCTTCATGAGCTGCTGCAACAACATCCGGATGGCTTGACAGGCCAAGGTAATTATTAGCGCAGATGTTGATGACCTTTTTCAGAGGTGAGCCGGGAGGAAACTCCACTTCAATTTCAGCATCCTGAACTGAGTGAATATACCTTTCGATCTTGAATATTCCTCCGTCCTGCAAGCTTTTCAGTTGTTCCTGATAGGTGGAGCGGACCTTATCGCTGTATGCCATCCGTCCTCCTATTTATTGAGGAATTCTTCGACTAATTTAACAATATTATTGACAGAGTCAAAAGCTTCAGGGGTGGCTTTGTCATCCGGCAGTGAGATCTTGTATTTGGTTTCCAGAAAACGTTTGAGTGAAACCATTGAAAAGGAATCGACATATCCTCCTGAAATCAGGGCTGTGTCATAAGTGATCTCGTCATCCTGGTCTTCCATGTACTCCTTGATCACGTAGTCAAGTACGACGTCGCGAATTTCTTCCATTGTTTTATCTCCTTTGAGTTTGTTTTATACTTTTTGTCACTCCTGCGCAGGCAGGAATCCAAGGATTTGTTACTACACGGACAGGATTGTCCATGCCACAACTTTAATCATCTTCAAGAGTGGAAATGTCACCGATCTCCTCGCCCCATTCCTGAGCTTTGAGGACACGGCGCATGATTTTGCCGCTGCGTGTTTTGGGCAGGCTGGAGATAAACTCGATCTCCTGAGGCATGGCAAGAGGGGAGAGCTTTTTGCGGATAAAGTTCATGATCTCCAGATCAAGCTCCTGGCTTGCTTCATAACCCGGTTTCAGGGTCACAAATGCTTTGACAACTTCCATGTTAACGAAATCCGGTTTTGCCACAACGGCAGACTCTGCCACGGCAGGATGCTCTAAAAGGGCGGATTCCACTTCAAAGGGGCTGACCAGGTGTCCGCCTGTATTAATGATATCATCATCACGCCCCACAAACCAGAAATATCCGTCCTGATCGATGTAGGAGCGGTCTCCCGGAATGTACCAGCCGTTCTGGAACTTCTTCTGATAAGTTTCCTCATTGTTCCAGTAGGTTCGCATCATGGAAGGCCAACCAGGTTTGAATCCGATAAGTCCTACTTTTCCGACTTCGGTTATAACTTCATAGGTTTCTGCATCAAGCACAACGCCGGTAATGCCAGGGAAGGGTTTTCCCATGGAGCCAGGCTTAATTTTCATGCCCGGATAGTTAGAGATCATTATGCAGCCTGTCTCCGTCTGCCAGTATGAATCATGGAACTTCAATCCGAATACTTTTTCACCCCAGATCACGGCCTCAGCGTTGAGCGGTTCACCCACGCTGCAGAGATGACGCAGGCAAGATAGATCAAATTGTTTGACAACTTCTTCACCTGCTTTCATCAGAGAGCGGATGGCGGTCGGAGCCGAGTACCAGACCGTAATCCGGTGCTTTTCGATGAACTTGTACCAGGCTTCTGCCGAAAAACCAATATCATTGACGCATTGTGTGACGCCCAATGCCCAGGGACCTATGATGCCATAGGAGGTTCCCGTCACCCAGCCGGGATCGGCTGTGCACCAGTAGATGTCATCATCTTTGAGGTCCAGAACCCATTTAGCTGTCAGGTATTGTGCAATCAGGGAATAATGCACATGCTTGACGCCTTTAGGCATGCCGGTCGTGCCTGAAGTATAATGTAAAACCGAGGGTGATTCCGCTTTGGTGGGGTAGATATCGAAGTTCTCTATTCTTTCTGATTCATCCATATTGAAAACGATTTCCCTTTCCTGCAGAGGGCTTTTTCCCAAATCGTCTATGATGATAATATGTCTGAGGTGGGGGAGTTTGTCCAGGATCTTACGAACCTTACCGACATGCTTTTTCTGAGTGAAGATGGCAGAAGTTTCCGCATTTTCCAGACGAACAAGGAGTGATTCGTCACCAAAAGCCGAAAATAGAGGTTGAGCTATGGCGCCGGTTTTCAGAATTCCGACAAAGCCGATGTAGAGCTCAGGAACCCTGTCCATAAAGAGGCAAACCCTTTCTCCGGGCATGATGCCCAATCTGCGCAGGAAATTGCCGATCGAGTTACTCAGCAGGCGAACATCATTGTAAGTATAGTTCTTTGCCTTACCTCCGAGACCTTCCCATTTTAGAGCCAGTTTGTCTCCTTTTCCCATCTGGCAGATGCGGTCAGAGCAATACCAGCCGATGTTGATCGTGTCACCTGATTTGTAGCCAAGTTCCCGTTCTGACAATTGCCAACTGTCCTGTTTCAGTCTTTCGTCATAAGAGCCGATGTTGTGCATAGTTCCATCCTTTACGATGATTCTTTTATTTTGTAATCTGGATTTAATGCAATTTACCTATAAATAATAATCAAATTCAAAGACAAGGATTTTGTCAATAACAATATTGATGATAACATATCAGTTCAGGTTCTCAGAAACTTAGCTTTTCTTTAGTTGTTTGATACTTCTTGACAGGAAAAGTGCATCTCGTTTATGTATTATGAAACAGATTGAGCATTTTATCATATATGCAAACACCTAAATTATTGTGTTACATAATTTGGTGCAACTCCATAATAAAGATTAGAACACTGGCATAAGGAGTAAAAACTTGGAATCTGAATCGAGGCCTTTCTTAAACTCACGCTGGAGTGTTGTATTGGGAGGATTTTTGCTTGCCCTGATGGGTGGGTTATCCTATTCCTGGGGTGTTTTTGTTGAACCGATGTGTGAGAATTTCGGCTGGACGAAATTCGCTGCCACCCTCCCTCTTTCAGTGTTCATGGCTGTCTTTGCCCTGGTGATGATACCGGCGGGACAGCTCCAGGACAAGTTTGGGCCACGCAGGATAATAGTATGGGGAGCCTTGTTATTCTTCATAGCCAATTTAGCCAGCGCGTTAGTGGATCTTGTAACCAATCACTGGCTTCTGGTCATGACCTATGGAGTGATTGGCGGCACAGCCTGCGGCCTGACCTATTCCTGCGTTTCCCCTCCCATCAGAAAGTGGTTTTTTGACAAGCCCGGTTTAGCAGTTTCACTAGGCGTTATGGGATTCGGAATTGCATCCTTTGTTTTTGCACCTTTAAAAGCCAATTACCTGATCCCGGGTTGGGGGATTTCGGGAACTTTCATAGTTTTGGCGATTCTGACCAGTTCCATAAGTCTGCTGGCATCCAGGCTGGTTCTCAATCCACCTGAAAGATGGCATTTATCCAATCTGGGCGCTGCAAAGTTCACCTCCAAGTCCAGTGCCATCCGCAACGAAATGATGCCTAAACAGGTGTTGCGGAATTCGTTGTTTTGGCTTATTTGGGCTGCCTTTCTGATGATGGTTTATGGCAGCATCCTGATCATCATAATCCTTCCTTCTTATGGCAAAACGGTTTTACACCTGTCTAACGGCAAGGCTGCTTTCGCAGTGGCGATCTATGCACTGATCAATGGCTTGGGCAGACCTTTGGTTGGACTGCTCAGTGATCGGATCGGCATTGTCAAGATCATGATCTTTGTCTATGCCCTGCAAGCTTTGGTATTTCTGGTTTTTCCATATTTCGTAACAGGCTTCGACACTTTGCTGCTTGCTTCAGTGTGCCTGGGACTCAGCATTGCTGTTACACTGGCCCTGATGCCTGTTTTGACAGCAGAATGTTTTGGCATCAAGCATCTGGGTATCAATTACGGGTTGATTTTTTCCGCTTATGGTTTTGGCGCAATAGCCATTCAGGGTGGAACGATTTTACACGATATCACGGGTAGTTACAATCCAGCTTTGCTGATTGCAGCAGTCATGTCTGTCATCGGAACTCTGCTGGCGATTGTCATTAAAGTCAGATACAAGATGCCATAGATAATAAGTATTATTATCAGATAATTAGCCCAACACTGAATATAGTTATTGACAAATTACTCACTCCTCCAAGAAACAGTTCCATCCGAATCGGGGGACTTGTTAAAATCTTGTTTGTCCCGGTTCAAGAAACGATTATCAACAGGGAGAAATATTTGGTATGAGTGAAAAAAGTATGCCAATCCTGCCGTGGTGGGTTTAGCCGGTTTTGCCATGACGACATTGGTTCTGCAGTTTCATAATGTCGGCTGGATGGGAATGAGACCCGTTATTGTTTTGGGTTTGTTTTATGGCGGTCTGGCGCAATTAGTTGCAGGTTTCATGGAACACAAGATGGGTAACAATTTCGGATTCTGCGCCTTTGTATCATATGGCAGTTTCTGGATCGGACTGGCTCTGATCATTCTGATGAATCACTTCAAGATCTATTCTGCCAGTACGACTGATATCGGCTGGTATTTGTTTGGCTGGATGCTCTACACTTTTATTATGTTTGTAATTTCCTGGCATATCCATACTGCCATGTCGATCACTTTTTTCACATTGTGGCTGGGATTCTTCCTGCTCGTTCTGGGTCATTTTTTCAATCCGGTCTGGAATGTAATTGCCGGTTATGAACTGATGTTTTGTGCTGCCTGCGCTATGTATATGTGTGTTGCCAACATTATGAACGATCTGGCGGGCAAAGTCGTCCTGCCCTTTGGCAGAGCCTGGATCAGAAGCTGAAGTAATCACAGAGCAGAACTCAATTATAAGAAACTGCCCTGTTACAGGGCAGTTTCTTTGTTTTTTAGCGATTCGATATTTGAAGAAATTGATTGACATTCATAGCGTTCCCTTACATTAATGACATCATTGTTTCTCTATCATAGAAGAGGTGGATATGAAAATAATCTGTGTCTTGCTGGTTTTGTTTCCTATCTGTATTCTGGCTCAGACTTTGACGGGTCAATGGACCTTTGACGATCCTGCCAACCTGTTACAAGCAACTGTCGGCAACAACCTTACATTAGTGGGAAGCCATTCCATGGTGTCAGGCCCTGAAGCCGGAAATGGTGCCATTAATATTGGAGTGGGCAGTTATTATAAAGTGAACCACGGAATTCCTGCCAATGGCGGCGGCAGCATGGTTAATGAATTCACCCTGGTCTATGATTTCAAGGTTGATTCCATTGGCCCCTGGCGCTGTTTTTTCCAAACTTACTACCCCAATTCCTTTTATAATGACGGGGATTGTTTTATCAATGCGTCAGGCCAGATAGGAGTTGGTGCCACCGGTTATTCCTCTTATGCGGTTTATGCCAATGAATGGTACAGGCTGGTTATAGCAGTTGATCTGGGCTCATCTTATAAATACTACCTGGACGGCCAACTGGCAAAGGATGGGGGAGCGCAGACCCTGGATGGGAGATTCAGCTTGTATCCTTCCAATCCGGCAGAGCCACTGCTGTTCTTTGCCGATAACGATGGCGAAGATGGACCGGTGAATATTGCGTATTGCGCCATCTACAACGGTTGCATGAACTCATCCCAGGTGGCTGCTTTGGGTGGTTACGGACACTACATAACACCTCCTTCGTCAGCAATGCTGCCTTATCTGCAAGCGCCGACACCCACCTCCATGTATGTCTGCTGGCATGAAAGCTCTTCTGAAGAATCCATCGTGGAATACGGGACAACTGCTTCTTTGGGTTTAACTCAGACAGGAACCACTTATGTTTTCAATTCCTCGACCAAATGGCACAAAGTGAAATTGCAGAGTCTGCAGCCTGACACTGAGTATTTCTATCGCTGCTGCAGCGGTTCCCAAGCATCAGAAATGAAGGCATTCAGGACTCCGCCTCAGATCGGCAGCCGCAGCGGACACTTCCGTTTTATCATTTTAGGCGACAGCCAGGCCAATTCAGGAACCTGCGGCTACATTGTAAACCGGATCGTGGAGAAGCTGCAAGAACTGTATGGAGCGGATTGGCACAACGAAGTTCAGCTTATCTGTCATATGGGTGACGCTGTTTACTGGGGATTTATTTTGGCGGATTATCAAACTGAGCATTTCATTCCCTTCAGCCCTCTGACCGGCAGGATCCCTCTGATGGAAGCGGTTGGCAACCACACCTTTGAAAGTGATTACTTTTATCAATATAAGACCTATGAAGATTGCGCAGGCCCAGAGGGAGAAAAGTACATCAGCTTTGACATCGGTTCCATGCGTTTTTTGTTTCTGAATCCCAATATCGGCACTTCGACCCAGACGACCTGGCTCGCATCAAAGATTAATGAAGCCAATGCAAATTCAGACCTGGACTGGATTTTCACAATGACTCACATGCCTGCCTACAGTGAAATGTGGCCCAGCGGAAATAATTCCTGGACCCAGAATACAGTTGTTCCGTATCTGGAAAGCTCTCCCAAATCCGCATTACTGGCGCATGGCCACAGTCATTGCTATGAACGTGGAGTGGTTCCCAATGCCGAAATTACCACTCTGATCAGCGGCGGGGCAGGAGGCGATCTGGAATATTGGGGCGCTTATTCCAATCAAACTAACTATCAGAATACGCTGATCTCCATGGGGCACTATAACTGGATTCTGGTTGATGTGGATTTGCAAAATCAAGCATATAACGCTACCATGTTTAGCATAGGTCATGCAAATCTGCCTAAGATAAATGAAGTGATGGATGAATGGAGTTATAACAGGACATCTGAGATCCTGACCTCACCGCAGGCGATCACTGAGTTTACGCTTGATAACGGCGTTCTGAACCTGCTCGCAGGGCAGGATAATGCATTTCCCATGCCGGTCGGAACGCGGTTTCAGCTATCATCCAGTCCAGCTTTCACCTCTAATATAGTGGATCAGATCAGATATTACACGGACATCTATGGCGATAGCGGTGCTCCCAACTGGATTCCGACCGATTTGAACGCCGGCATGGACCTGTGGAAATATCAGGTTTCCGGGAGCTCTTTGCAGCTTGGAAATACATATTACTGGCGCTTGAAAGCGAGGGATACAAACCTTGCCTGGTCGGACTGGTCGGAGACTCGCTCCTTTGTTTACGGAATCTTCCCCCCGGCTGCACCTGCTGACTTGACCATTATTAACCAGGGAAATGACATCAGGTTGGATTGGGCTTTTGATCCGTCAATCAACTTCTGGACGCTCTGGTCGTCTGAGAATCCCTATTCCGGCTTTGTCTTAAGAGGATCATATTCCGAAAACCACTGCATCCTGGAAAACGAAGCTGCCTTGAACTCCAAGCTGTTCTATAGAATAATCGCGCACCGGTAAACTATAGAAATCCTTCCATCTGCTCCGATCATTACTTGGCCTGAGAGAGCTGTGACATGTTGTCAGGCACTTGAACCACGCAGGATCCACCCGGGCTCAGCCTGCGTGGACCCCGCGTGGACCCCGGGTGGATAGTATCCTTGAGGCATCCGCATCATTACAAAGATAGAACTGATGAGGGCGGAAGGAAATTTATCAGAGGAATAGCCGTTCATAGAATCAACAGAAATAACCAATTAGTAACATCATACAACTGTATCATATATAACCGTAAACAAAAAATAGTTAACAACTGTGAATTAAAATTTGCCAGACTGCTGCTTCCGAATTACTATATGGTCAAATTAACTAATGAGGAGATTAAATAAAATGAAATATACAAAACTTTTTTTCGTAGTACTCGGCATCGTCATGCTGGTACTGGTCGGATGTACAGACAAGAATATGATCACAGGCCCTGAAAGAGATGCAGCAAAACTTGGCAATGCCAATGAATCCGTCGCCTCGATCAGGTTGTTAAATACTCAAATCGCAGCTGAATACCCAATCTGGGCAGGCCAGAATATCAACGCCGGAACGATTTCTGTCATGAATGACGATGATTATCTTTATGTCACATACAACACCGTCAACGGTTGGATGCTGGCCCAAACGCATGTTCATGTCGCAGATAATCTGAATGGAATTCCCCGAACTAAACAGGGTGCTCCCATTCCCGGTCAATTTGATTACTCAACCAATCACAACCCTGTCGTAAACACCTATACCTATAACATCGACCTGTCTCAATACAACTTCCAGATGGGTCAGGAAATCATCATAGCTGCCCACGCTTCTCTGGTCAATGGGAACTACCCTGACGGCGAGTATCAGCAGGAGACAGGTTTCGGCGGTAATGATCCGGGACCCGGTCCCCGCTGGTGGTATTATATCAGATACACACTTACCGATGACGATAATGGCGGCGGCGGAGGTGATTTTGGCTATGAAACTGCAATGATGAGAATGTATGATGTGCCGAATGACTTCACATACAACTGGGGCACCCATCCCTGGTTCTCATTTGTGAAGATGTATCCGGATGCCATGCCTCAGACCTTCTATTTCTATGCCGCTCAGCATTATCGCGTGGGCGAAGTGGAGATCTGGAAGGACGGAAATTATCTGTATGTCGATGTTGCACTCGATTCCCCCTACGAGATGCAACAGAGTCACCTCAACGTCCAACTGATGGGATATTCCGGAGCTCCGGCTTTTGGAAACTTCCTATACACAATGTCGCATGATCCAAAAGTCACGAGTTACCTGTATCAGGTGCCGTGGCAGTCTGAATGGAATGGAATGGAACTCAACATCGCCCTGCACGGGGAAGTTGGTCCCTTCTAAGATAACACAATCAACACAGAAAAGCCGTTGTTCCGAAAGGGACGACGGCTTTTTTATACAGCGCAGATAGTTGACTTACAAGCAGTTTCCTTGAAGAAAGTTCATAAGTATCAAATATTATTTGCCAAACCCCTCAAGTTGGATTATAATACTTATACACAAATTCACTGAGGAGCTTATAAAATGAAACATATAAATATATTCTTTATGGTACTCGGCGTCCTGATGCTGGTACTGGTAGGATGCACAGACAACAATACAATCATAGGCCCTGAAAAGAATGAAGCACAAACTCTCCCCTCCAAAGAGACAGTTGCTTCCATCAAACTGATCGACGCACCCAAGGCTGTGGCCTATCCCATCATGATTGATAAGAGCACAGTCGTCGGCAATGTGTCGGTTTTGAACACCAAGGACTTCATTTATATCAATTATCTGGTTGACAAAGACTGGGTAATCAAAGAAACAAATGTTCACGTCGCAGCTTCAATAGAAGGCATTCCTCAGAGCAGAGAAGGGTATCCCAGCCCGCATCAATTTGCCTATAGGAACACTTTTGGCACAGCCGGGAAAACTCAATCAATGAAAATTGAAATGGCTGACCATAACTTCCAGATCGGACAGCAGGTTTTAATCGCTATTAACTTTGGTCTGCTCGGTTTAGAGAATATGGAAACGCGTGCTCGGTTGATCATGGGTTGGGGCGGTACCAAGAACGGTCCCGGTCCTGAGTGGTGGAGTGTCATTCCCTACACCCTGATGGAAGAGAAGAATCAGGGCACCGGTGAGAAAATCGATAACGTAATTGTTCTGGACAGAAATGACAATGTCATAGTCCAATAAACATAAAGACAGACAAAATCCCCCTACACAAGCAAAGCCGTCACTGTCTGGTGGCGGCTTTTTCTTGAATTACTTATAATAGGAGTCATAAGAGCAGCTTCCGTAACTAATCCAGTTCTACAAATCAGAAAGGATAAGTGATGAATTTGCTTGACGAAAAAGGCAGTCAAAAAAAACTATGCTACAATCTGATAAATGTTTATTGTATCAAGGAGTAGAAATGGTCAGACTGAGACTGAGAAGAATGGGTGCCAATGATCAGCCCTTCTATCGCATAGTAGCCGTGGATGCAAGAGTCAAAAGAGACGGCAAGTATATAGAATGCATCGGCTGGTATGATCCCAAGCCGAATCCGTTCAAGCTTAACGTGGACAAGGACTTGGCCATAAAGTGGCTGAGCGTCGGTGCTCAACCGAGTGACACTGTCCGCAGCCTGTTGCGCAAAGCAGGCGTCATGCAAATCTGGCACGAGCAAAAAATCGCGCAGAAAAAAGCAGCTGAACCTGAAACGAAGTAAAAAGAAAAAGAGGTGAACAATGAAGGAACTGATTGAATTCATAGTAAAAGCTCTTGTAGATGACCCCAGCGAAGTCAATATCACCGAAATCACAGGCGATAAGATAACTCTATATGAACTTCGCGTTTCCAAAAGCGATATCGGTAAAGTCATCGGAAAGCGCGGGCGCACCGCAAGTTCCATTCGCACCATCATCAACGCTGTCAGCACCAAACAGGGAAAAAGGGCAGAGCTCGAAATTATCGAGTAGATGGACATCTCTGATCTGGTTGAAATCGGCAGGCTAGGCAAACTGGAACCAGATGGCTTTCATAATGCCTTGATCAGCCATCCCTACAAGTCCATTTTCGACCGGGTGAAGCAATGTTTTTTGATCTTTTCCAGCCATAGAGTGTTTTTCGTAACAGTAGTAAAGACCAAGTCCTTCGGTAAGAGAACCTTTCTGAGTTTCAAAGAAGACGGTATTGCGGAAGAAATGACCAGGCATGCCAATGTAGTCATCGCCCTTGCCAGAGAAGATCTGGACGCTGCGGCTGATGACGCTGATATCAGCAGTCTGTTTGGCTACTCAGTCAGTTACATGGATGAAGTTATCGGAATTCTATCCGGTGCCATGGTCAGCAGCATGCAGGCCGTGTTCGTCATTGAACTGAACGACGGCAGGGAACTGATGGTTCCCAATGTCGAAGAGTATGTGGTTCAGATCGACAAGCAGCAGAAAACAGTCACGCTGCAAAACATAGAGCAGCTTCTGGAATTATGCACATCGACGTCCTGACTCTGTTTCCCGGAATGTTCCGCGGCTTTCTGAAAGAGAGCATGATCGCCAAAGCAATCAAGCTTGAAGAGCTTAAGGTCAAACTGATCAACTACCGCAAGTATTCCGGCAACAAACACAACCAGGTGGATGATTATCCCTATGGCGGCGGTGCCGGCATGGTCATCAAAGCCGAACCGGTCTACAAAGCTGTCAAACTGGCAAAAAAGAAAACGGATGCCCCGGTGATCTATTTCACACCGCAAGGCAGGCTTCTGACTCAGGAAGTACTTAGGGAGTATGTCAGCACAGAAAAGATAATTCTGATCTGCGGCCACTACAAGGAACTTGACCAGCGGGTCAGGGATTTGGTGGTGACTGATGAGATTTCGGTAGGGGATTATGTTCTTTCCGGCGGAGAACTGCCAGCCATGATCTTTATCGACGGCATCAGCAGATTGCTTCCCGGAGTGTTGGGAGACATGGAATCAGCCGAGACGGATTCTTTCAGCGACGGGCTTCTGGGTTATCCCTGCTACACGCGTCCGCCGGAATTCATGGGTCTGAAAGTGCCGGAAGTCCTGCTCAACGGCAATCATAAATTGATTGCCAAGTGGAGAAAAGAACAGGCACTGCTTCTCACAAAGAAGCGCAGACCGGATTTGCTGAAGAAATGAGCCGTTTATACATTGGACTTGTGCATTATCCGGTCCTCAATAAAAAAGGCGAGATCATTCAAACTTCTGTTACGAATCTGGATATTCACGATATCGCCCGCAGTGCTGCCACCTTCGGATTCAAGAACTATTTCATCATAACACCTGATGTTACTCAACAGGAATACATCAGCAAGGTGATCGGGTTCTGGCGATCCGAAACCGGGCAGACCTACAATGCTCACAGGAGCAGGGCGTTATCAATTGTTAAAATCACAGACTCGATAGAATCGAGTATAAAGCAGATTACAACGCAGGAAGCGATGTCTCCGATTGTTATCACAACCACGGCGCGGCATATGAATCAGCAGATCAGTTTTGATGAACTGGTCAGGCTGAACAACGCTGACCGGCCTTTGCTGATCTTGTTAGGCACGGGTTACGGTCTGACTGATAACATTCATTCTGAGGCGGATTTTATTCTGCAGCCCATCAAGGGTGCGGGAGATTTTAATCATTTATCGGTCCGCAGTGCCGCAGCCATCATTTTGGAGCGCATGACTTCCGCTGTATATAAAGGGAGGTACTAATGGATATTCTGCAACAAGTCGGCAGAGAACAGATGAGAACCGATTATCCCGAATTCAAGGTCGGGGATACGGTGAAAGTTCACTATAAAATCAAGGAAGGAGCCAAAGAACGCATCCAGGTATTCCAGGGTCTCGTTATCCAAAAACGCGGCGCCGGAGTGTCAAAGACCTTTACCGTTCGGAAAGTTTCCAATGGTGTCGGAGTGGAAAGAATCTTCCCGCACCATTCTCCCATGATTGATAAAATTGAAGTGGTTCGTTTTGGCCATGTCCGCCGCGCCAAGCTGTTTTACCTGCGCAGCGCCAAAGGCAAAGCCGGCAGAATCAAAGAACGCAAAAGACAGATTGTCTGAAATCAGGGGAGCGTTTTTGCTCCCCCTTTTTTTTGGAGTTATAGCATGTTCGCATTTTACGGGAATGAGCCTGTTTTCCTTGTCATAGAGCACGACGGCAACCAGATCAGCAGGGTGAAGTTCATTTCAGAAGAGAAATATTGGCAGCATCAGGCCCTGGAATTGATGGATAATTATACAAACAGGATCAAAACGGCTTTAACTGAATACTTTAGTGGAAAAGGCAAGGAGGTGGACCTGCCTCACATAATTACTGGAACTGATTTTGAACTGCAGGTTTGGGAAGAAACCCGCAAGATTCCATTCGGTGAAACCAGAACCTATTCTGAAATAGCCAAGGCAATCGGCAAACCTGATGCGGCAAGAGCAGTTGGTAATGCACTCAATAAAAACCCTTTGCCTATGATCATCCCCTGCCACAGGGTGGTTGGCAGTGATGGCGAACTCCACGGTTTTGCCGGTGGGACTGAGATCAAACAATGGCTGCTGGAGCACGAAGCTAAGTTTAAAGGTTGAATCATGATCGCCGGGATTGGCATCGACATAATAGAAATCAATAGAATCAGAAGAGTTCTGGAACAGAATCCGGCTTTCAGGCAGAAAGTCTATTCTGAGCAGGAGATAGCATATTGCGAAACAAAGGCGGATCCCTGCCTGTCCTATGCTGCCCGTTTTGCTGCCAAAGAAGCCTTTATGAAAGCGTTGGGCACGGGTTGGAATCATGAAGTCAGTTGGGTTGAGATCGAAACCGTTGTAGAGGATAAGAGCGCGCCCAGATTGGTGATTTCAGGGAGGACCAAGCAAACTCTGGAATCCAAAAGCATCTCAAACTGCCACCTTTCACTATCCCACGAAAAGGACTATTCAGTCGCCTGCGTCATCCTGGAAAGCAATTGAGACTTGACAACATTTGAGTATTGCCTGATAAGTATCATAAATCAGAGGTTGATATGAAATGTTATGCCTTTTTGGGCATTCAGGGTAGCGGCAAAGGGACTCAGGCGGAAAAGCTCAGTAAGGAGCTTGGCTACCAGCATATCAATATCGGAGACCTCTTTAGGCATCATATAAAAGAGGAAACCGACATAGGTCTTCGAGTAAGAGACATAATTCACAGAGGTGAACTGGTCAATGATGAACTGGTGTTCAAAGTTATCAGGCAAAGCATCGATCCCCAAGCTCAGGGCATCGTATTCGACGGCTTTCCCAGAACCATTCCTCAGGCTCAGCACCTGATGGACAATTTTGAGTTGATCTGGGTCTTCTATCTTGATCTGCCAGAAGAGATAGCTGTGGAGAGGATCTCAGCCCGCAGGATCTGCAAGGATTGCCATCAGAATTATAACTTGAAGACACAACCACCTAAAATTGCTGACAACTGTGATCTTTGTGGCGGTGAACTGATCATACGCCGGGACGACAGTCCGGAAGGTATTCACAAGAGGTTCCTGGAGTTTTATGAACAAACCAGACCCCTGCAAGCGTTTTTTGAAGAGCAGAATGTTTTATCTGTCATAGAAGCAGATCATGGCATTGAAGATATATTTGAGCTCATAATGGCGGAAATTCGCTCTATTAAACAGGAAGCTTAGCTTGTTAAACAAGACCAAAGTTCTAGGTTTTATCGAATCGCTGGCTTATCCCATTGCAGTATGGAACATCCTCATTCTGTTTTTTGAGCCGGTGGTCAGCCACTATTTTTATCTGGAACAGGCTCAGTATTGGACTGCGGTTGTAAATCTGCTGTTTATCATAATAACATTGGCATTCAGGGGAATTTTGTCAAGATTTGCCGAAACCCGCTACAGAACAGTGGCAGATCTGCTGATCCTGATCTTTGGCAGTTTACTGTTTTTGTATGATGTTAAGTTTGTTATTTTCTTTTTATTGATCAGGCAGATCTTTTTCATTGCCAAGTACTTCTTCTTCAATGCCTTTGAGGGTGCTGTATATAAAAGGCTGGTAAAGAATCCTCCAGTCACTTTTCTACTCAGCTTTGCTACAACGATTCTGTTTGGCACTGCCTTGTTAATGCTGCCCTCAGCCACGGTGGGTAACAAAGTCACTCCGTTTATCAATGCTTTATTCACCTCCACATCGGCAACCTGTGTGACAGGGCTGGTAGTTGTTGATACCGGCACATATTTCTCCACCTTTGGTCAGTTGATCATTTTGGCCCTGATTCAGATCGGCGGTTTGGGAATAATGACCATTTCAACCGCTTTTGCTGTGCTATTGGGTCAAAAGCTCACACTCAAAGTTGAAAACGTGATGCAGAACGTTATGGGTCAGAGCATGAAATTTGACATGGTGACACTAGTCAAGAATGTGGTGCTGCTGACTTTGATCATAGAAGCGATCGGTGCTGTATTTCTCTTCACTACGTTTTCAAGATTGTATGAGACTCCCAGGGCGATCTACTATTCAGTGTTTCATTCTATTTCGGCTTTCTGCAATGCGGGCTTCAGTCTATACAGCGACAGCTTTGTGAGATTTGTCTTCAATCCAAATATAAATTTGGCAGTTACACTATTAATTGTTCTTGGGGGATTAGGGTTTCCTGTGATCGTGGATCTCTACAACCACCTAACCAGAAAAAGTAATCGCTATACACTTGCTTTGCATACAAAGATAGTGCTTTCCATGACAGCGTTTCTGCTGATTTTTGGTGTCGTCGCTTTCATTGTTTCCGAGTATTACAATACAATGAAAGACTTTACAATTCAGCAGAAACTGATGACATCCTGGTTTCAGTCCGTGACCTGCAGAACAGCCGGTTTCAACACACTGGATCAGGGTCAGATGAGACATTCATCATCTCTCTTATCAATGATTCTGATGTTTATTGGAGCATCACCTGGTTCCACCGGCGGTGGCGT
>CAZWJK010000001.1:28619-34625 GCA_964634035.1 uncultured Candidatus Cloacimonadota bacterium
ATGTATATTGGCAGAGTCGGTCCTTTGACCGTATTGTTTGCTCTCTCTCAGCGAAAGAAGACTCTGCATTACGAACTGGCAGAAGAAAAGATCACCATTGGTTAGACAAGGAGGATAATATGGCAAAATATGCAGTCATCGGATTGGGCAGGTTTGGTTGGAAAGTTGCCACTACATTGGCTGAAAACGGGATTGATGTTATTGCTATTGAAAAGAATCCCAAGCTGATTGAAGACATAAAAGATAAAGTTGCGCTGGCAGCCTGTTTTGATTCGACTGACGAAAATGCGCTCAGAGGAGTCGGGATCCAGGAAGTTGATGCAGTTGTTTTGGCCATAGGCAGCAGCATTCAGGAAAGTGTTCTAACCTGTGCCATTCTAAAGAAGATCGGCATGAACATGATCTATGCCAAAGTGGAGAATCATTTGCACGCCAAGATTCTGGAGTTTATGGGAGTTCAGAATATCTATTTCCCTGAAGAGCTGATTGGCGAGCAGCTGGCCAAAACACTCATCTCCAGAAACATCCTCGAGTACATCAATCTCACCACTGGTCACATCATGATCGAATTGATCGCGCCCAATAACTTTGTGGGAAAGACACTGCAGGAATTGGCCCTACCTGCGGAACACGGAATTAATGTCGTAGCGATCAAATATAACTATCTCAACATTACTGAGGATGGCAACAATACGGTGGAAGTGCGCATCAATGACATGCCCGGTGCCAATGATATCATTCGTGAGGGTGACATCCTGATACTTTTGGGTCCCAAAGGCAACGTCGATAAACTGATCAAAGACACTGCCGGAAAGTAGGGGATAATATGAAAAAGTCTCTCAAAAACCGCTATCAGATCCTGCTTCTGATCTTCTTTGCCATTTTCATCGTGGAATCAGCCCTAATCCTGATCACAGTTCTGAGCAACGGCGATATGGCAAGGCTGAAAGCGGATCTGCAGTCCATAGTCATAATGTTCATCTTCGCCCAGTTCATCTATTTCATTGTCTTGTTCTATTACATCCCCTACCAGTATGAGCGCGCCAACCGTGAGATCTATCACATCCTTCAGGAGATTTCTGAAGGAAAATATCAGATCGATCTGGAAGCGAAAACCTACAATCAGAGCGAGGAAATAACTTCCCTGATCAAAGCAATGAACAGGATGATGAATATCATCATCAAGTTTGACAGTCTCAAAGCAGACAAGATCTATGAGCATCATCAGCGCATCCAAATGTTGATCAATATGATTCCTCAGGGCTGCCTGATCATGTCAATCATTGGTGAGATAGTCTATATCAACGATTTTGTTAAAAAGAATTTCCCTGCCTTGACCGAAAACCTAAACATCATGGAGACACTCCTGCCTGATTACATTGAACAGGAGCTTAAAACTTTGATGGTGGAAAGCTTAAAATCTGGCAACAACCTGCAAAACGTGAAAGTGACGATTTCATCCCAGGACAAATCCTATCTGCTCAACAGCAGTATCATCAGAAACCGCAAGGGGCAGACAACGGGAGCGATTTTTATCATTGTCAGTGCCTGATGTTATGACTTCTGAGCGAAATGTCACCTATGACAGAGAAACTCCCTGCAGACTTGATAAATATCTGGGAGAAATGAAGTTACCGGAGCTATATTCCCGTTCCTTCATAGAAAAGATCATTGCCGACGCTCATGTCAAAGTAAACAATGTCGACGTGAAAAAAAGCTATCTGCTTAAACAGGGTGATACGATCTCTATCAGCATTCCTGAACTTGCACCAACTGATATTGTTCCTCAGGACATTCCTCTCAACATAATATATGAAGATGAATTCTTAGCAGTTATCAACAAACCTGCCGGCCTGGTTGTGCATCCGGGATTCGGCAATCCTGACCAGACCATAGCCAATGCTGTTGTGCATCGTTACAAGGCTGGCCATAATGAAATGGAAACTGGTAACCGACCCGGCATAGTTCACCGTCTCGATAAAGATACGTCAGGACTGATGCTGATCGCCAAGGACGACAGAACGCAATCACTGTTATCAGGATTGTTTTCTTCCAGACAGGTGAGAAAGACCTATCTGGCGATCTCGACCGGAGTCCCTGATTCGTTTGAGGATAAAGTGGAGACCCTGATCTCGCGTTCAGTCTCCAATCCGCTCAAGATGGCAGTTTCCAACACCGGCAGGACTGCTGTAACGCATTATCGGATAATGCATTACTATCAGTGTTTTGCCCTATTGCAAATCGATCTGGAGACCGGCAGGATGCATCAGATCAGGGTGCATCTAGCGCACAGGAACATACCCGTTCTGGGTGACAGGCTCTACAATTCGCTTAGAAATGTGCAGAACTTTGTTCCTGACAATCTGCAAAAGAAAGTGACTGAACTGCTTGCCAACCATCTCAAACGCCAGGCCCTGCATGCCTGGAAACTTCAGTTCACACATCCCTGTACCGGACAAGCTCTTACCTTGACTGCCCCCTTGCCGGATGACATGGTCTACACTCTTGACTGGCTGGATAAGTATTTTGCTGTTGACAACGAGCGCTTTGATAAAAAACTGCTTGTTTGAAGCATAATGTATGAAATTGCATAAGTTAAAGGGAAAAAATGACGATAAAGAATAAGCTTAAGACAACCCCCACAAAGTCTCTGGACAAAGACATCTTCTGTTCTGTGGAAGAGGCCATAGACGAGATCCGCCAGGGCAGGATACTGATCGTGGTGGATGACGCCAATCGCGAGAATGAAGGCGACCTGATTATGGCAGCGGAACTGGCGACTCCCCAGAAGGTTAATTTCATGATTTCTGAGGCGCGCGGGCTCTTGTGTGTCCCGATGGAAGCTGAGTGGCTGCAGCGTCTGGAAATTCCGCTCATGACCAACCAGATCTCAGACCGCCACTGCACCAAGTTCACCCTCTCCGTCGATGCCGTGGAAGGCACCACCACCGGTATTTCCGCCAGGGAAAGAACCATTACCATCAAGAAACTTGCCGATCCGGACAGCCGACCCGCAGATTTCATGAGGCCGGGGCACATCTTCCCCCTGATTGCGGAAAAGGGTGGAGTTCTCAAACGTGCCGGACACACAGAAGCGGCTGTTGATCTGGCCAGGCTGGCGGGACTGAAACCTGTCGGCGCGATCTGTGAGATCATCCGCTCCGATGGGGATATGGCTCGCCTGCCGGACTTGATAAAATATGCTAAAAAACATAAGTTGAAGCTCTTAACCATAGCTGACCTGATCCACTATCGCCGCAAAAAGGAAAAGCTGGTTAAACTGGTTTCCAAAGCTAAGTTTCCCAGCCGTTACGGCGTGTTTGACATCATGACCTACATCAGCACAACCTCGGATGAATACCATCTGGCACTGGTTATGGGGGATGTCAAAGCTGCGGATAGCGTTCTGGTCAGGGTTCATTCCGAGTGCCTGACCGGTGATGCTTTGTTTTCCATGCGCTGCGACTGTGGCCAGCAGTTGGCTGAGTCGTTCAGAATGATCTCGGAAGCCGGTGGCGGCGTGATTTTATACATGCGCCAGGAGGGGAGAGGCATCGGCCTGCTCAATAAAATCAAAGCATACCACTTGCAGGACAATGGAAAAGA
Organism: uncultured Candidatus Cloacimonadota bacterium; assembly: GCA_964634035.1. Taxonomy (GTDB): domain Bacteria; phylum Cloacimonadota; class Cloacimonadia; order Cloacimonadales; family Cloacimonadaceae; genus UBA5614. Next base: position 32,226 of record CAZWJK010000001.1, read on the forward strand.
CACGGTGCAGGCCAATCTAGAACTCGGTTTTGCCGCTGATTTGCGTGATTATGGCATCGGCGCCCAGATCCTGCGTGACCTCGGACTCAAGAAAATCAGGCTTTTAACCAATAATCCCAAGAAAGTGGTCGGACTGGAAGGATACGGACTGCAGATCGTGGAGCGCGTTCCCATTGAGATCAAGCCTTCCGAACAGAATAAATTCTACCTAAAAACCAAGAAAGCCAAGCTGGGGCATATTCTCAATGAAGTATAGAGTTTCCTTTGTGGCACGGACAATCTTGTCCGTGTATATTTCTCGGGCAGGATTGCCCGAGCCACTTTTCTCTCTCTATTTGTCATTCCTGCGAAAGCAGGAATCTTACCTTTACGGCATCGTTGATCATGCATAACAAACTCGTTTCAGCTCTGTTTTTGATCTTTCTTGTCTGCTTTCTTTATGCCCAGGCCGACCTTCCCAAGCCGACCGGCTGGGTGAATGACTTCGCCGGTGTCCTGACCGAAGCCAACAAAGCGGAACTCACCGCCTGGTTCACCGAAGTCAAGGAAAAGACTGATGTGGAGATGGCTGTGGCGATTTTTTCCGACATCGGCGGCAAGGATTATCAGAATTTCGCGACAGACTTATACAGAGGCTGGGGAGTCGGCAACACAAAGGATGAAGGAATCCTTCTGTTGATCGCCATCCAGGAGCGCAAGATCAAGTTTGAGGTGGGATACGGTTCCGAAGGTTATCTGACTGATTTTTACACCAACAACATACTTAATGAAATGCGCAAACTGCTGCCCAAAGGCAACGAAAACTTTAACGAAGCTGTCAGGCAGGCGGCTCTCATGACCTTGTCCAAGATCGCTCAGGAAAAGGGAGTCCAACTGACCGGCGTGCCATCCTACCAGATGCGTAAAAGTTCCGGAGACAGAAGGTCTGCCCTGATCCCGATCCTCATCTTTATCTTTCTGATGATCATTACCCGGGGCAGGATTCTGTATTGGATCTTGCTGGCCAATGCATTTGGCGGCGGAGGACGTTCCGGAGGAGGCTTTGGCGGATTCGGCGGTGGAGGCAGCTCCGGAGGCGGTTTCGGAGGCTTTGGCGGGTTTGGCGGTGGACGTTCAGGCGGCGGTGGAGCCGGAGGAGGTTTCTGATGATATTCCTAAAATCACTTCTATTCATAGTTTGGAACGTGGCGATCGGCTTCGGGCTGGTTCTTTTGGTGCGTTGGCTGCTATTCAACCTAAAAAGCCGCTTCATCTTCGGAATGCACATCCCTCTCACGCCTGGTTTCGTGATCAGTAAAAGGGATTGGATCTTCAACAAAGTCAGAGCCATTTTACACGACTTTTTGAAACAAACGGAAAATCTGAATGATGACCATGGCTACCTGTCCAAATGGGAGAAAATGGTGTATGACGCCGTGATGGAAAAGGTGCAGTTCATGGACGGCTGGATCCTGATCCCGCAAAGCTGGAAGGACAAGATCAAGCAGACCATTGCCCAAATCGCCAGAGACATCGCCCGCAAGATTCTGCGCACTTTCATTCCCATGCTGATCGAGCAGCTTCAGGTCGAAAAACGCATCGATGACTTCGATGAGCAGTTCAGCAGCAAAGTCATCCGCCAATATTACAATCAGTACGTGCATAAATACCTGGTCTATTTCATTCTTGCCGTCAACTTCCTGATCGGCATCACCAATATGATCCTCTATCTCATCATTGCCTGATTAGGAGTTCATCAGCTCATTAACTATTGCCATCGTCATTCTGGACTTGATCCGGAATCCATTTATAGAACTGGATTCCCGCCTTCGCTGGTATGACAGATGAGGATAGCTTCATTCTTCTTCAAACAATATTGTTCACATAACTTTTACCTTTTGCTGATCAGAATGTAATCCCATATATACAATCCACGCAGGGTCCACCCGGGCTCAGCCAGCGTGGACCCCGGGTGGACCCCGCGTGGTTAAAGAAGAAGAGGACAGGAATATCAAGTATAGATATAAATAGCATAGAGATAGGAAAACCATAAAATGTAATATCTGTGCGTGAAATGGATAAAAAGAGAAACAATCTGCAAAACTGGCGGAGAGTCAGGGATTCGAACCCTGGGTGCCCGTAAAGGCACAACGGTTTTCGAGACCGTCCCGTTCAACCGCTCCGGCAACTCTCCATAAATCAATTATGAATTATAAATTAGTAAGAAGAACACGAAGAAAAAAGCAGGATGCGAAGTCAAGGATTATTAAGATTCCTGCTTTCGCAGGAATGACAAAGTAGGGGCTGGTCTTGTGCCAGCCCATAGTGAAGGTCGGCACGAGACCGACCCCTACGTCGAATATAAGTAAGATTCCTGCTTTTCCACCCCAAAAGACAAGTCTTTTGAGGACCCCGGTCGCA
>CAZWJK010000001.1:34725-49558 GCA_964634035.1 uncultured Candidatus Cloacimonadota bacterium
TAAGATTCCTGCTTTTCCACCCCAAAAGACAAGTCTTTTGAGGACCCCGGTCGCAGGAATGACAAAGCGTGTCACATTGAGCCCAGTCGAAATGCAGACACGCTGACGGTGTCTTAGTCTTCGATTATGCTCAGACTGACACCTTGGGTCTCAGGGCAGGCTTTATGCTCAGGATGACACCTTATTATGTGTCTTTATTGCGCTTGCTGCGGAAGAATTCTCTGAGCAAAGCTCCGCATTCCTCTGCCATTACGCCTTTGCGAATAATGGGATGATGATTGAAGTGCGCATCGCAGAGGGCATTATAGATCGAGCCTACGCAACCGGCCTTGGGGTCATCAGCGCCATAGACAAGGGTTCCAAGTCTGCTCCAGATCAGAATCCCGCTGCACATCAGGCAGGGTTCCAGGGTCACGTACAAAGTGTAATCAGAAAGATACTTTTCTCCGGCAGCCAGAATCTTATCGATGATCAACTTTTCTGCATGCGCCAAGGGATTTCCCTGTTGGCGGGTTCTATTGTGATCTTTCGCAGCTATGATGCCATCTTTGACCAGAACTGCTCCCACAGGGATCTCATCTTCAGCCAGGGCCTGTTTGGCCTCTGCCAAAGCGGTTTCCATAAACTCAATATCTTTGAATGTAGAATTATTCGGCATCGGGATCAGGATCGAAATCTGAAAACTGCTGTTCGGATTCCAGTCTGGCAATTTTTTCCCGCAGCATGATCAGAATGGGATTGGCGTTATCGGTCATGCGCATGGCTGTCTGCAAAGCTTCTCTGGCAGAGGCATAATCGCGTTTCTGGATGAAAACCCTGATCAGATCTTCATGCAGAAGATTGAGATAAGGGCTGATTGCCAAACCGCGCTGCAAAAGTTCGATCGCTTTATCCAATTGTCCGATCTGCCAGCTTGCCTGAGCATAAGTCTGCAGGTGGTCGGCATTGGTCAGAGGCTTCATTTCGTCAGCTTTTTTGAATGCCATGAAAGACTTCAGCCAGATCTTACGGAAGCTCCAGACAAAACCTTTCAGGATCTGCTGATAACTCTGCTCTCCGAAATGCTTTTCGATCTCGTCCAACCACTGAAGAGCTTCTTTGTATTTATGCATGCGCAGATATTCTTCCACCAGGAAGTAATAGATGTTCAGATTGCCTGAAACCTGCTTGATGAGAAGCTTCAGGTAATGCAGGCTGAGATCGTGGTCGCCCAGATAGGCATAAGCGAGGGCTTTGTTGTAATTGAGCTCGGGAGCGTCGTCAGATACCTGTTCATAATAATACAGCGCCATTTTATAATCGCTGAGAGAAAGATAACAGTTTCCAATGATGAAAAGCAGGTGTTCGTCCTGGGCGTCTATGGTCAGGGCTTTCTGATAAGAGTCAATGGCCTGCTCGAACTTTTTATGTCGCGAGTAGATGTCTCCCAAAGTCAGATAGATGGAGCGTTCACGCGGATAGTCGTCAGAAGCTTTTTCCAGGATGTTGACGGCGTGCAGCCAGTTTTTCTTGCCCAGCACTTCCGCTCTCATGAGGATATTCTTTATCTCGGTCTTATTGGCGTTCATCTTATTTGATCTGCTCCAGAAGGACTTCAACGGCTTTTTTGAGCTGCAGGTCGTTATCGGCAACCAGATCATTCAGGGACATCTCGACCCGGATGTCAGGCTGAGCGCCGTTTCCTTCCATATTGGTGCCGTCCAGGCGGTACCAACCGGAGCCGGGCATGCGCATCGAAGAGCCGTCTATAAGCTGAACTTCCCAGGTTCCGATCACAGAGCCGCTGGTCGGCATTCCGATCACAGTTCCATAACCCGCTTCCTTGAACAACTGAGGGAATATCTCTGCATCGGAAAACGAATTTTCATCTATTAAAAGGACGATGGGCTTGGTCCACGTGCGGGACGGCGTTTCTCTGGGCACTGCGCCATAAGAACGGCTGGTGGTGAAAGCGTTGGGTTGTTTGGAAAGAAAGGTGAGCAGATCGTTATGGATCCTGCCGCCGCTGTTGCCCCTGATATCAATTATGAGAGCATCCTTATCAGCATTCTTGGTAAAGACTTCACTGATGAATTTGCTGTATTCACCTGTGCTCATACTTGGTATGTGGACATAGCCGATCCGGTTGTCTGAAAGCTCGCCGGTCCTGCTGCGTGTGCGTTCAAGCCTGTCCTGATACCAAAGTTCCCGGTTGGCTCTCCAGTTCATTCCCTTAATGGAAGCAGAAATCTCTTTGTGATCGCGCGTGAAAACAAGCTCCAGCTTTTTGTCCGCCATGTCCATCAGCAAAGAATCAAGGGGTGTGAATGGTGTGATGTCAATGCCGTTTACCGATTTTAAAACGTCTCCTGAGCGTATGCCATAATAACTGTAGAGACCAGAACCACGGTATACCCTGGAGACTTCAATGCCAAAAGGCAAAACCTTTCTCTGATCGAATTCCAGACCCAGATAAGCAGCCGGTTTGGAAGCAATTCTGCCTTCATGACGAGGATTAAAACCTGTGTGGGAAGCATTAACCTCACCGATCATTTCCGAAATGATCGTGTTTAGCACAGATACGTTATCGGCATATTGCAGATAAGGTTTGAACCTGTCATATAGAGCATTCCAGTCCCTGTTGTGCATGTTGGGGTCATAAAACTTTCTGCCAAAGATGCCCCAGACCTGTTCAAACACTTTTTCATTCAGTTTATGGAGGTTGTATGTATACTGGAATTTGTTATTTATTTCGCCTTTTGCTTTTGAGGTCAGATTAAAAGATTTGAGTTTTTTGGAATCCAGATAATAAACTGTTTTGTCATTAACGATCTGGTACACAACATCGTATGGGAAAGAACCGACTTCAGAAGAGAAATTTCCAAATATGTTGGCTTTGAACAGCAGCGTTTTGCTTTCCCTGTCTGAGATCGCTTTTACGTAATAAAAAGAAGTATCATCGATGGCGTGGACTGAAATTATCGTCTCCGAGTCAGAGAGAATGGGATACATTCTTTGATCTATCTGATACCAGTCGATCTGAGCATAAGTGAGAGGTTTTCTGCTCTTGGTTTCAGATTTAGCTTTGGATTTTGAATTACTGATGGCGTTTGCCAGAGAATCATCCTGAGTAGTTAAACTGGAGCGGTTCAGGACCTCTTTCCAGTGGTCCTTATCCAGTTCAAATTCGTCACGGGGAATTAGATCGAGTCTGTAGATCCGCCTGCTTCCGCTGACGCTTTTACTAACCAGAATTGATCTTTGGTCAGGCATCCAAACTATGCCATACAACCATGAGTCATCGTTCAGAAGCTTGGTTCGGGTTTGGGAGGCAAAGTCATAAAGATACAGCTCACGCACATAAATGTCGTCCCTGGTGGCAGCAAAAACAGCCATAGAGCCATCAGGGCTGACAACAAAGTTTGTGGATACAACCTTATCGGTCACAGCAGGACGGACATTGTCAAAAGCAGCGTCTGCTACAGCAATCCTGCCGCTGCCTGACGAATCGGTGTATTCAAGCACCCATCTGAGATCGGAAGAGCGATAAAAACGGTCAACATTGAACAGATCGCTGCCATACCAATTGATCTTCTCGACAGTCATGACACTATCAACTTTTGCTTTATACAGGTTTTGCAGACCATCTTCATACTGGCAAAAAACAATAGTCCTATTATCACTTAGAAAGGCAAGATTACCCACTCCGCCTTGGTCGGATGTAACCTGTTTGACCTCTCCACCCTTTCTGGGCATGACAAACAGGTCATATTTATAGCTGAAAGCAACCAGAAGCTCGTCATTGCTGACGGCAAACGAATCAAAAGTATCGGTTGTACTGTCAGTCCGATTCAAATCTGACCAGTTATCTTCCTCAATTACTATTGGAAGCTTGAAAACTTTATTTTCATCCAGTTCGTCAGGATCATAGCACCAGATCGAATCAAACAGCTCGAATACGATTCTTTCGTTCTGTCTCGCTATTGAGATATCTCTCACAGACCAGAGTTCGAAGTCAGTCAGTTTTTCAGCACGGCTGAAATCACCGGCAGGAGCTTTAAAGAGCTGGAAGCAGATTCCGTCCGAAGCACAGAAATAGATGTTGTCAGAGACATGAGAGAAGCGCGGGTATCTTTCTGTGTATTCAGTTTGGGTGATTCTTGAGAAGTTGCGAGATTCAATATCATAAAGCCATAGATCACCGTTTTTACTGCCGGTGTAAGCTTCGCGATAGGGGTCACCAAAACGGTTGAAGATGATTCTTTTATTATTAGGCGACAAGGATGAGAAATAGTCGCCGATTTCGGAGATCAGGACAGGTCTGCTGCCATCCAAAGGGACTTTGTAAAGTGAAGTTCCCCAGGTCAGATTATTTCTGCTGCAGAGCAGATGTTGGCCATCGGCAAACCAGTCACACACTGAAAAAGATTCTCTGATCACGGGTCTGGCAGCACCACCAGTAGAAGGCATTGTGTAGATCCAGGTCTGGCCTTCCCGGTTGGCTGAGAAAGCGATCGTGCTGCCATCTACGGACCAGACAGGTCCTGATTCATTGGCAGCAGTGGCAGTAAGGCGTTTTGCGGTTCCTCCGATAAATGGAACTACCCAGAGGTCGCCATTGTAAACAAAACAGACTTGAGTGCCATCCGGAGAGATGGCAGGATCGGAGGCAAAGTGTGGTTCTAACGCATTCAGACTGCAAAGCGCAGTTATGATGATAATTCCCAGGATGTATTTATTGCTCATGCTGTACCGTTTATTTCTGCTATATTTCTTCCACAAACTCAGCGCTGACCTGATTCTGCTTGATCTGATAAGCTTTTTTCAGGATCCTGATATAAACTCCCTTGAAGAGCTCATCGTAGATTCTGATGTGGCGTGGTTCGTAATCTTTTTTATTAAGAAATTTGTCGAGTTCTGCGGCAAAACCTTCTTCCAGCTTGACGAATTTCTTGTGCATCTGTTCAATCTTATCAGGATTGGCAGAAGAGTTCTCTTTGAGCTTGTTCAGGTTTCTGTTCATCTGATTCATTCTTTCCTTGATAAAGGGACTGATTGTGACTTCAATCTCTGTCTCAGCGCCATCCACACTTCCGGCAGATGATATTTCTACAGAACCACCAGTCATGATCTGACTGCCCTCGATCACACTTTTTTCAGGATTACCGGTGATCTTTTTCTCAGCAATGACTCTGGAACCTGTGATGTAATTATCAAAGGAAAGCTCACCCCTGCACATGACCAGTGAATTTTTGATGTTCTGCACTTTCAGATTTTCGGCAGTGACCACTCCTGCTGCCTGACAGTCAATAATGTCGCCCTCAACTGTCATATCACCTTCTGCATAAATATCTGAGTTATAGATACCGCCTTTGACGTGCAGATCAGACATGATAAAGAGATTCGCTTTATTGATTGAGCCTTCAACGGTAAGAGCAGCAGCAAGTGTCACCGGCATTTTGGACAGCTTGATATCGCCTTTATAGACAAGGTGATTGACTACATTGATCTTACCTTCTTTATCGACATAAGGATACCCTATGATGTCTGATACGATCCTTTGACCTTCTCTGTCCAGACTGACATTCTGTCCCAGATAATTGGTCAGGGTTTCTGCTGATGCCACGCTTGTGGTCAGTTCTCCTAAGATGTTGTAAACAGCTTCAGCTGCATTGATCTTCTCAAACGGAATATCTGCCAGGATGGCGTCTTTTTCGACCAGTGTCCAGTTCTGGAAATCTCTGATGTTCCATTTTTCATCTGGATTGTAAGAGTACTTGCGGTTGAAATGGGTTTCGATGATGTCAATGCTGGCAGGAGCTTTGCAGATGGCAACGGGGAAAGGCTTTTCATAATCCTTGTTGTAACCGTTTTCCGCCATCCATTGAATCGCTTCTTCAAAGCCGTTGGTGACGCCGGCTTCCATGATCAGATCAAGGATCTCCTGTTCATCAATTATCTTGTCGGACTTGTGAACATACATCCAGGCGGACATCTTGTCATCGTTGATGCGGATCGAAATGTTGCCTGAAGGGCTATAGATCGTGTTTTCCATACCTCATCCCTATGATGTTTATTTGTCGGTTACGGGTACCGTCTCTCCGGTAGGAGAAATGGTCCTTTGACTCATAAGTGCAGATTATGTTTCTGCTGATATTGTCAAGTTTTATACCTTCGTTTCTTAATTGCTGCAGAATAATATGCTGAATGTCCAGGTACGGGAAGTCGGGGATATTCAGCAGTATATTCTGTTCTTTGAATGACTCAAACATATGCTGCCAGGTTGTTTCGTCAATCTGATAATGGCGTTTGCAGATGCCTGCTCCGATTTGGACGCGGATGTTTTCTGGCTGCGTCGAAAAATGTTCTTTCATGGCTCGAACAGTTGCTCCAATGACGTTTTTCCGAGTTCCCTCCCTGCCGCTGTGCACTGCAGCTATGGATTGGGATTTTTCATCCCATAGCAGAATTGGAGTGCAGTCAGCAGTTCTAATTACAAGATACTGCTCAGTCAGATTGGAGATAAGCGCATCACAATCAGGAATTTGCGGATGATCGTCAAATCCTGCACCGCAATCATCTTCACGGCAGACGTGCACATAGCTGCTGTGAGTCTGTTCTGCAATTACAATCCGGTTTTTGGGGATCAGGAGATTACCAACCTGAAAGTCTGTGTGCTCTGCCATGATCTTTCTATATGACAGAGAAGCGTCACCAAGATATAAAAATAACGCACTCATTTTTACTTTGTCACCGCCAGAGCCAGTTCCGTGATGTCAGTGGCTGCTGATGGTTCCGGCTCATGTTTTTGCATCAGGGTATCTACATCTCCAACAAATCTGTCCTGCAGGGTAAATCCGCAGGCAGACCAGCCCAGGCAGATCATTGCACTGATTGCCAGAGTCATTGGCGCTCCGATGTGTTTGGATAAAAAACCTGCCAGCAGACTGCCGAAGGGCGCCACAGACATAAAAGCCATTGCATGCAGGCTCATAACTCTGCCGCGCATATCATCAGCCACAACGGATTGCAGGATTGTGTTGCTGGCAGACATCTGAAACATCATTCCGAAACCCAGAAACAGCATCAGTCCCATGCTCAATGCCAGGTTTCTTGAGAGTGAAAAAAATATCATTGCCAGACTGAGCATTGACAGGCCATAGACCATCATTCTGCTCAGGCCTTTGATGGACTTGCGTGAAGCAAGATATATTGCCCCGGCCAGAGCTCCCACTCCGACCATTGACATCAGGTAGCCCAGAGTTCTGGAAGTCCCGCTCAGGATGTCCCGCGCAAAGATCGGCATTAGAACATTGTAGGACATACCAAACATCGTGATGATGGAAACGTTTGCCAGTAAGTACTTTATTGGCATATGGCTAAATGAATAACTCCAACCCTGTTTGATCTTTTTCAGCATTGTTAGCTGAGACTCGACAAAATGGCGGGCCGGGACTTTGATGATAAACAATGAAATAATAACTGCAATATAGCTCAATCCGTTGATCAGAAAGCAGTAACCTTCATTGGAAACAGCGATAAGGAATCCCGCCAGGGAGGGTCCTATTAGCCTGGCACCGTTGAACATGGCAGAATTCAGAGCAATGGCATTTGGCAATAAAGAGCGCTTTTGAACCAGTTCTATTACAAAAGACTGTCTGGCAGGAGCATCCACTGCTTCCACCACACCAGATATCAGGCTTAAGGTTATCACATGCCAGATCTGGACAGTGTTGGTCAAGACCAATGTTGCTAATACCAAAGCCTGAATAAGTGCAAGCGATTGTGTAAGCTTGATGATACTGAGCCGGCTCCATTTGTCAGCCCAGACGCCGGCAAAGGGACCTATAAATACTGATGGAATTTGACTGAAGAACATTATCAAACCGAGCAGGAACGGAGAATCAGTCAGGCGATAGACAAACCAGCCCATAGTTGTTCTCTGCATCCAGGTCCCGATCAGAGACACACCCTGCCCTGCAAAGTAAAGCCTGTAGTTCTTTACTGTCAGAGACTGGAACAGGTCAACTACCTTGATTTTCATATCACAAAATGAATCTGGACAAGTCTTCACTTTCAATCAGCGGTTTCAGTTTACCAACAACAAGTTTGTCATCAATTGCGACAACTTTCATTTTTCGGTTCGGCATATCGAACATAAAACTGTCCAGCAATGCATTCAGTATAGTATGCAGCCTGCGAGCTCCGATGTCTTCCATCTTATCATTGGCCAATGCTGCATATCGCGCTATCGCTGATACCGCGCCCGGAGTGAATTCCAGTCTGGTTTTTTCTGCTTTGAATAGTGCCATATACTGCTTTGTGAGAGCGTTTTCTGGTTCAGTGAGTATTTTTTCAAAATCCTCTTTGCTCAAGCTGTTCAGCTCTACCCGGATGGGGAAACGTCCCTGCAGTTCAGGAATCAGGTCAGAAGGTTTGGCAGTGTGAAAAGCACCGGCTGCAATAAAAAGGATGTGCGCTGTGTCTATCATGCCATATTTGGTGGGGACATTGCTGCCTTCCACGATAGGTAGCAAATCACGCTGCACACCTGAACGTGAGACATCAATGCCTGTATGCTTCTCTGCTGTTGCAATTTTATCAAGTTCATCGATAAAGATAATGCCGTTATTCTCAACCAGGAATCTGGCTCGTTCCACCACTTTTTCCTTATTGACCAGACGGTTGGCTTCACTTTCCCGCAAATGCTTCAGAGCGTCAGGGACCTTCATTCTTCGGCTCTGCTCTTTGTGTTTGCCAGGCATAATATTGGAAAACATCTCGCCCAGATTGATATCCAGCATCTCAAGATTGAGATTGGATAGGACTTCAATGCTGGGAGCGTGGTCATCTCCGTTTTTGATCTCCACTTCCCGGTCATCAAGTTTGCCCTCTTGCAGCATTTGTTTCATCTTGTCACGGGTGCGTTGAAATCGCTGCTGTTGTGTGAGTTCCTCTTCCAGTTCGAGTTTGCTGTTTTTGTCAGGTTTGGCAGGCAGCATCAGATCAAGCAATCTCTCCACTGCATTGTGCTCTGATTGTTCTGCAACTTCATCCAGCATCTGACTGCGCACCTGACTGACCGCCACATTCATCAGCTCGCGCACCATGGATTCAACATCTCTGCCCACGTAGCCCACTTCTGTGAATTTGGAAGCTTCCACTTTAACAAAAGGAGCATTGGCCAGGCGGGAAAGCCTTCTGGCGATCTCTGTTTTTCCCACTCCGGTCGGTCCGATCAGAATGATGTTATTAGGAATTATTTCCTGCTGCAGATCGCCCTGGACCTGCTGACGACGCCACCGATTGCGTAAAGCTATGGCAACTGCTCGTTTGGCATCATCCTGACCGATGACATATTTATCAAGTTCCTCGACAATCTTTTTAGGGGTCAGAGCATCCATCACCTGCATCATAGCTCCTCGATCACAAAGTTATGATTTGTATAAATGCAGATCTCGGAAGCTATCTGAAGGCTTTCTTTGATGATTTCCAGGTTGGAAAGCTTGGAATTCCTTGCCAGAGCCCGGGCTGCAGAAAGTGCATACTGACCACCTGAACCAATGGCTATTATACCGTCGTCCGGCTCCAGAACATCGCCCTGGCCGCTGATCAGCAGTATTCCAGTCTTGTCGCCAGTTATGATCATGGCTTCCAGACGGCGCAGGATGCGGTCTGAACGCCAGTCTTTGGCAAGTTCGACGGCTGCTTTTTTAAGATTGCCTTTGTACTCTTTGAGCTTGGCTTCAAATTTGTCAAATAGGGAAAAAGCATCAGCCGTAGCTCCTGCAAAGCCAGCTATCACATTGTCATTATATAGTTTGCGGATCTTGATGGCAGTCGCTTTGACCACCGTATTGCCCAAAGTTACCTGTCCGTCTCCGCCAATGGTGATCCGCCCTTTGCGAAAGATCCCTATGATCGTTGTTCCGTGTAATGTATCCATTGTATCCCTGCGTTTTTCTAGATATTATACCTGAGTATCGGTATTATCATGTTCCTGTTTAGGATCGTCAGACTCATCAGGTGTGTCTGATTGAGCCTGTTCTGACACACTTCCTTCAGCAATGACGGGTTCGGTGTCAGGATGCTTTGCCGCATACTCAAACCGCATTTCCATTGCCTGCTGAAACTTCTTATCAACCAGAGGCTTTAACTCATCAGAGATGTTGTTCAGGATGGTCTCGAAGATCTCTTCAGTATTCAAAGTTTCCTTTTCCAGCAGTAAGTTTGCCAGTTTATCCATCAGACCTTTGTGGCCGTTCAGAATATCCAGAGCCCGCTGATGTGATGTGTGGATGAGATTGCGGATTTCAGAATCGACCAATTTGGCGGTGTCGTCGCTGTAGATATCTCTGGAAAGTATCTCCTTGCCAAGATATACCTCACCCTGGTCCTTGCCAATGGTCATGGGTCCGATCTTGTCGCTCATACCCCAGACGCAGATCATCTTTTTGGCGATTTCAGTGCAGCGCTCGATATCATTGCCAGCACCGGTTGTAAGGTCGTTAAAAACAAGCTCTTCCGCTGCCCTGCCGCCCATGAAACTAACCAGGATCTGCTCCAGATAGGTTTTGGAGTAATTGCTTTTATCAGATAGAAGATAGTGTGTGGCACCGCCGCTGAAACCTCTCGGAATAATTGAAACCTTGTGTACCGTTTCAGTTTTTTCAAGTAAAATTGAGGTCATGACATGGCCTATCTCGTGATAGGCGGTGATGCGTTTTTCCTCTTCAGGAATGACTCTGCTTTTCTTTTCCTTACCCAGGATGAGTTTATCCTTGGCAGATTCAAAATCTTCCATATCAAGCTGTTTCTTATTCTTTCCGGCAGCAATGAGTGCTGCTTCATTCACTATGTTGGCAAGATCGGCACCGCTGAATCCGGGTGTTCCTCTGGCAATCAGTTCCAGATTGACGTCTTTGCTTAATGGGACTTTCTGACTGTGCACACGCAGGATTTCTGTCCTGCCTTTTATGTCAGGAAGATCAACAACCACCTGCCGGTCGAAGCGTCCAGGTCTCAAAAGTGCGGGATCCAAAATATCAGGGCGGTTGGTGGCTGCAATAATGATGACACTGTCGTTGGGCTCAAAGCCGTCCATTTCGACCAGCATTTGATTCAAGGTTTGTTCCCGTTCGTCATGGCCTCCGCCCAGACCGGCTCCACGATGGCGTCCGACTGCATCGATCTCGTCAATAAAAGTGATACAGGGCGCATTCTTCTTGGCCTGGTCAAACAAGTCACGCACTCTGGCAGCACCGACGCCGACAAACATTTCCACAAAGTCACTGCCGCTGATGCTGAAGAACGGAACTCCTGCCTCGCCGGAAACCGCTTTTGCCAAAAGGGTCTTGCCGGTTCCGGGTCTGCCAACCAAAAGCACTCCGCGTGGAATCCTTCCACCCAGTCTTTGAAACTTTTTCGGATCTTTGAGAAACTCCACTATCTCCTGCAGTTCCTCTTTGGCTTCATCCACTCCTGCTACATCCTTGAAAGTTATCTTGTATTTGCTGCCTTCATACAAACGGGCACGGCTTTTCCCAAAGCTGAAAGCCTTGTTCTGGCCTGAGTTCATGCCTCTGAAGAAAAACAGCCAAAAACCAATTATCAAGAGTGTAGGGAAGAGGAAAGTGAGAATTCCCACCCAACGGGAAGGCTTTTGGGTGCTGACTTTGATGCCTTTGCTTACAATATAGTTCACAACGTCAGGATCGTCAAACGGCATCAGTGTATGGCTTTTGACATCTTCATGCTCAAAATAAATATCGCGTTCCAGAAAAGTTACTTTCTCCACCTGTCCCGTTTCCACACGGGTCAGAAATTCTCCATACTGCACCTCTTCCAGCTTTTTCTGATTACTGGACCAGACCTGATAGAGCAAGGCAGCCAAAAGCAGCATCATCAGCCAGAAAGTGATTGACTGATGAGGTTTTCTGGGTTTTATGGTGGGCAGCATGGGACGTCTGCTCTTATCGCCGGATTCAGGCGGCGATTTTTTATCGTTCATGAATAGATCTCCTTTTTGAGGATGCCGATATAGGGCAGGTTGCGGTATTTCTCATTGTAATCAAGTCCGAACCCGACCACAAATTCCGTTCCGATATTGAATCCGACATACTCGAAATTCACATCGACCTTATGGGCATCCGGTTTGTCCAGCAGAACGCAGACCTTTATGGAAGCGGGTTTGTGCTTGCTGATGTAGTCTCTGATGTATTGCAGTGAAAGTCCTGAATCCACAATATCCTCAATGATGATCACATCTTTAGCCGTAATGTCAATGTCTATGTCCTTGCGGATCTTGACGACGCCAGAACTGGAAGCTCCGCTGCCATAACTCGAGATGGCAAGAAAATCAATCTCAACAGGGATGGTAATGCTTCGAATCAGATCAGCCATGAAGATGAATCCGCCTTTCAGAATGCTGATCAGAACAGGATTTTTGCCCTGATAGTCGGTCGTGATTTGCAAGGCCAGTTCTCTGATGCGGTCCTGGATTTTATGTTCATTAAACAGAACTTCTGATATATCACAATTCATAGATGTCATAACGACCTCCGCTGTTATTGAAAGCCCGGCTGGCAGCACGTTTGCGTCCCGTGGTCACTGGCTCGACTGAGATGTGCAAAATCCTGTGCGTTTCATCAGTGCAAAGGACCCTGTTATCCAGCCTGTAGCCAACTATCCAGACGATCTTATCATTGTCTGTCAGAATAGGCACTTTATCCCTTTCCAGTTTTGGGACTTTTTCGTCAATGAAAAACTCTTTCAGTTTCTTTTCTGAAGTCATTCCGGCAGGGATGAATCTGTCACCGGGCAGCCGACCTCTTAGTTTCAAGGGCAGAGTGACCTTGTTGAGATCGATCAGGACATTATGCAACATCTTTGTATTAGTCAGGTTTTTAGGCATGTTTTTCAAGTATTTCAGAGTGAAACGCCAGTTTGAATAGACAAAATGAGTGCGTTCCTCATCTATGACAAGTTCTTTGATCTCTGAATTTTCAGACTGCGGATCAATAGTAGTCAGAATTAGTTCTCCATATTGCTTGATGACCCAAATACCATGTGCCAGCCTGGTTTGTTTGCTGCCTTCGGATGTAAAGATGGCTTTGATTTCTTCGAAACTGTGCATGAAAAACTCGTGATCTGTCTTGCTGAGAGAACTGTAGCAAGTCCTGAGCGTGTAGAACTGCTCGATCTCAGAGAGCTGTTTCAAAAAATCCAGATCAAGTCTCAGACTGTCTCCCATGTCTTCGATCACTGCTTTTTTTAGCAGGCGAAGCGTGTGGTTTTTAAAATATTCATCCGTCTGCTGAAAGGTCCTGGATTGCAGCAACAGCCTGTCTGTAATGGATTGATTGAGCTTGGTTTCCAGCCAGGGAATGAGTTCATGCCGGATGAGATTTCTGGTGAAGCGTGTATCCTGATTGGATTTGTCCTCGCGCCAGGCATGCTTATTAACTTTCAGCCAGGTTTCAATTTCTGCCCTCGAGAAAGGTAATAAGGGTCTGATCACAGTTTCGGTAACCGGTTTTATGCCTCCCATGCCTGTGATTCCCGTGCCCCGCACCAGATTCATCAGAATGGTTTCTGATTGGTCGTTCTTCTGATGCGCCAGAGCTATACGGTCGAATTTGTAAGACTTCAGAACATTGTGTAAAATTGCGTTGCGCCTGATCCTTGCCTGATTTTCCAGATCCTTGTCTGTCGCCAGTTTCACATGCTTGACGATCATTTGCACATTGAGCCGGTCACAGAGCTTCCTGACAAATTGCTCATCAGCTTCGGATTCCTCACCTCTCAGGTGATGATTCACATGCACGGCCAATAGTGACAGATGAAGATCAGTCCTGATCTGATGCAGCAAATGCAGTAACGCAACAGAATCAGCACCTCCGGATACAGCCACTACCAGTTTCATCGAAGGCGTGATCAGGTTTTCACTAACTACATGTCTCTCAAACCGTTGGGACAGTGTGAGGGGGACAGGCATAACCACCTCGTTCATTCATATAATTTTAGAAATCAATAATATAGAGTGCCTGTCTTATTGTCAATTGTAAAATTTGGACAGCATATCCAGACGACGGGATTTGCTCAGAGCTTCTTTGACCAAAGGCCTGTTATGAGGTTCGTGCCACATGACCAATGCTTTTTGCAGGCGGACATCTCGACCTTTTGGCACGAAGATGGGATTGCCTGACTCAAAATCCAGCCCGGTGTAGTACATGCAAGTGCTAACAGTCATGGGAGTTGGTGTGAATTCCTGAACCTGCTTAAGCCGCAGATTCTGCTTTTTCAGCCAGAGGCCGAGTTTGATGGCGTCACCCATGGTGGACCCGGGATGTCCTGCAATGATATATGGAACGATACCATTGTTCTTTTTAGCTTTCTGACTGGCCTGATAAAACAGCTCGCAGAAATCCAGATAAAGCTTGATGGATGGTTTGCCCATAGCTTTGAGGACTTCGGGCTCCGTATGCTCCGGTGCGACTTTGAGCAGCCCGGAAGTGTGAAAAGCTGCGATTTGACGGATGTAGTTTTCATCTTTCAGAGCCAGGTCAAACCTGATCCCCGAGGAGACAAAGACATGCCTGACACCTTTTACTTTGAGTGCTTTATTGAGCAGGTCAATGATCTGCTGATGCGAAGTTTCCAGTTGGTTGCAGATCTGGGGATAGAGGCAGGAATTCCTTTTACAGCTTGTCGGAAAGCCCAGTTTGCATTTGATTTTGTACATATTGGCGCTGGGACCGCCTATGTCGGAAACCGTTCCCTTGAAAGTTTTTGATCTGGCCAGAGTTTCCAGTTCATTTAAAATAGACTGTTCAGACCTGCTTTGGATGGCTCT
>CAZWJK010000001.1:49658-52798 GCA_964634035.1 uncultured Candidatus Cloacimonadota bacterium
TGGGACATTCTGTGGAAAGTTTCTTTATCAGAGCAGGTTTCAGCATCAGGCAGCAGGATGAAATCATTGTGGCTCGGACAACTTCTCTCGCGCTCTTTTGCGCAATCTTGTCCGTGAAAGTTATGTAAGATTCCTGCTTTCGCAGGAATGACAGATTCATGAGTGTCGAAAACCACTGTGCCGGGGATGTCTATGATCTCTTTGACGGGTATGCCTCGTTGCAGTCTGGCAGCGATTTCCAGGATCGCTTTTTCGCCCATGCCATAGACCAGGATATCAGCTTTGGCATCTGCCAGAATGGGATTGCGCACTTTATCCTGCCAGAAGTCATAATGCGCGATGCGGCGCATGGAAGCTTCCACGCCTCCAATGATGATCGGGACATTTTTATATAGCTGGCGCACCTTGTTGCAATAGATGATTGTGGCCCGGTCCGGACGCAGACCTGCTTTGTCATCAGGCGAGTAGGCATCGTTATGGCGAATCTTTTTCTGTGCGGTGTAATGGTTGACCATGCTGTCCAGATTGCCTGCCGTCACTCCAAAACCGTATTTTGGAGCGCCAAGCTGCAGCCAGTCCTGATCACTCTTACAATCCGGCTGGGCAATGATCCCGACCTTGAATCCAGCACTTTCCAGAACTCTGGCAATGATGGCTGCCCCAAAACTGGGATGGTCCACATAGGCGTCGCCTGTGACAATGATAAAATCACATTGGGTCCAGCCCAAAGCGGCCATTTCAGTTTTAGTCAGCGGTAAGAATGGCATGGATTACTATCTAAACTTCACACAGAGGCACAGAGATAAAAAATGAGTAAAAAGAGATTCTTTTTAGTGTCTATCACAGAACTTGCGCCGTCGGCAAGTTTCTTATGAATCTCATTACGAATCATTTCTTTCTTTTCTCTGTTTGGGTCTCTGCGTCTCTGTGTAAAAAACCATGTTTACAAAAAAGGGTAAAAGCAGAATCGCCTTTACCCGAAGCTCTTGAAAACAAAAATATCTCTGTTACTGAGTCACCCTGATGATATTGATGGCTTGGATGCCTTTGTCGGTTTCCATCAGGTCAAAGGTCACTTCTTCATCCTGTTCCAGGACTTTAAGTTCACGGGGAGAATTGGTCACGATGGACTTCCAGTGTACGAAATACTCCTTTTCATCTTCAGTGATGATGAAGCCGTAACCTTTATTCTTGTTAAACCATTTGACTTTTCCTTTCATTAACTTACCTCTCTTCTTCTATAAATTCCATATTTAATTTACTCCAAATTCCGTCAATAACAAATTAAAAATAATGACGGTTCAGACAGATAGCGGAACAGACATCAACTTTTCCCCAAAGGCAATAAACTGTGAACAAAAGTATGACGGATAACACTGCATATATAATAGTAAGATAATCAGATATGCCAACAGCGGTAGCTCTTCAATACAGACCACGCGGGGTCCACGCGGGGTCCACGCAGGCTGAGCCCGGGTGGATCCTGCGTGGATAAAACATTAGCAAAGTTTTGAAGCTTGGAAATCAACAATGTTATCAGAAGTTTGATTATATCAATACATCGTGTTCCCGAGCAGTCATTTGACGCATTAGCTGTTGACAGAAAAGGCGGTAATCATAATTAAGGTCAGTAAATTCAGATAAGAATATGTAATTATATAAATATCAGGAGGATGGATGGATTCCATTAAACGTGTTTACCGATTCGGAAATGGCGCTGCCGAAGGCAAAGCCGATATGAAAAATCTCTTGGGTGGGAAAGGCGCAAACCTTGCAGAAATGAACCTCATTGGCATTCCCGTACCCCCGGGATTCACGATCACGACCGATGTCTGTACTGAATACAACAAATTGGGCGAAAATAAGATCAAAGAACTGCTTCTGGATGAAGTCAAAGCAGCAATCACACATTTGGAAGAACTGACCGGAACGAAATTCGGCTCTCATGATAATCCGCTGCTGCTGTCAGTGCGCTCGGGTGCCCGCGCTTCCATGCCCGGCATGATGGACACGATTTTGAACCTCGGTCTGAATCAGGACGCCGTGGCAGGGCTGATCAAGAAAACAGGCAACGACAGATTTGTCTGGGACAGCTACCGCCGTTTCGTGCAGATGTATGGAGACGTGGTTTTGGGTCTTAAACCCGAGAAAAAAGAAGACGAAGACCCCTTTGAGGTCATCATCCATAAAGTGAAAGAAGAAAAAGGCATCAAAGATGATCTGGAACTGACCACTGAAGATCTCAAAAACCTGGTGGTGATGTTCAAGAAAGCGGTCAAGGACGCTACCGGCCACGATTTTCCGGATGATCCCTGGGAACAGCTATGGGGCGCGGTTTTTGCCGTGTTCAACAGTTGGAACAATGACAGGGCCAAATACTACAGGGCTTTGAACAACATCCCCGAGGAATGGGGCACGGCAGTGAATGTGCAGGCGATGGTTTTCGGCAATATGGGTGAAACTTCCGCCACCGGAGTGGCCTTTACCCGTGACGCCGCCACCGGCGAGAACATTTTTACGGGTGAATACCTGATCAACGCTCAGGGCGAAGATGTTGTTGCCGGAATCAGAACCCCGCAGCAGATCACCCTGGAAGGTTCACGCCGCTGGGCTGAACTGGCAGGCGTTTCAGAAGCCGACAGAAAAGCAAAATTCCCTTCCCTGGAAGAGACCATGCCTCAGGTTTACAAAGAACTCATGGTGATCCAGGCCAAGCTGGAAGATCATTACAAAGACATGCAGGACCTTGAATTCACAATTCAGGACGGTAAGCTCTGGCTGTTGCAGACCCGTAACGGCAAACGCACCGGCGCTGCCATGGTCAGAATCGCCATGGACCTGCTCAGGGAAAACAAAATTGATGAAAAGACAGCTCTGCTGCGCATGGAACCAAATAAACTTGATGAGCTTCTGCACCCCGTATTCAAAAAAGAAGCCCTGGCCAAAGCCAAAGTCATTGCCAAAGGACTTCCCGCTTCTCCAGGTGCAGCAACAGGCCAGATCGTGTTTTTTGCTGATGAAGCAGAACTTTGGGCAGCGGAAGGCAAAAAAGTCATTCTCTGCCGCATTGAAACTTCTCCTGAAGACCTGCGCGGCATGAATGTGGCGCAAGGCATTCTCACTGCCCGCGGAGGAATGAC
>CAZWJK010000001.1:52898-71228 GCA_964634035.1 uncultured Candidatus Cloacimonadota bacterium
CGCACCAATGCAGACACACCCCATGATTCAGAAGTCGCCAGAAACTTCGGCGCCAAGGGCATCGGCCTCACCAGAACGGAACATATGTTCTTTGAAGGCAACAGGATCAAGGCCATGCGCGAAATGATCCTGGCCGATGACGAAGCCGGAAGGCGCAAAGCTCTGGAAAAAATCCTGCCTCTGCAAAGAACCGATTTTGAAGGTATCTTTACAGCTATGGACGGATTCCCGGTAACCATCAGACTGCTGGATCCCCCCCTGCATGAGTTTGTTCCCCAGGAAGAGGCGAACCAATTGGAAATGGCAAAGGAAATGGGTATTGATGCCAAGACAGTGAAAGATAAAGTTGATTCCCTACACGAACTCAATCCCATGCTGGGTCACCGCGGATGCCGTCTGGGCAATACCTATCCCGAGATCACAGAGATCCAGGCCAGGGCGATCATAGAAGCTGCCCTGAATGTCAAAGCCAATGGCGTCAAAGCGATCCCGGAGATCATGGTTCCGCTGATCGGTACCGTGAAGGAATTCGAGATGCAGGAAGAAATCATCCGCACAACAGCGGAAAAAGTCTTTGCTGAAAAGGGAGACAGGGTGGAATACCTGGTCGGGACCATGATCGAGATTCCCAGAGCTGCTCTGACTGCAGACCTGATCGCTGAAAAAGCGGAATTCTTCTCTTATGGAACCAATGACCTGACTCAGATGACATATGGCTACTCACGTGACGATGCAGGGAAATTTCTGCCGATCTATCTGCAAAAAGGCATTTTGAAGAATGACCCCTTCCAGATCCTGGACCAGGAAGGCGTTGGCCAGTTAGTGCAAATGGGAACGGAAAGAGGCCGCAAGACACGTCCGAACCTCAAGGTCGGAATCTGTGGCGAACACGGCGGCGAACCCAGCTCGGTGGAATTTTGCCACAGAGTCGGAATGAATTACGTAAGCTGCTCACCTTTCCGCGTGCCAATCGCCAGAGTTGCTGCCGCCCAGGCTGCACTTAAGAATCCAAGATAATCAATACGAGATAAAAAAAAGGCTGACCGGTTATGGTCAGCCTTTTCTTTTTTGAGATAAAATTAGATCAGGGAAGCCAGTTTTCGTTGATGTATTTCTGTGAAATCTGGTCGCTTTCGTTTTTGCCGATGCGATATTGTTTGGCACTCAGGCTATAGACCAAAGCCGCTCCCTGCTTGCCGAAAGCAGGTTTGGTTTCAGCAACGACAGTGCTGTCATCAGAAACGATTGAATATTCAAAAAAATCTGATTCGATCATGTTTCCCAAGTTGAGCTGAGAAATGTCCACAGGATAGTAGCCGTTTTCCGGGTTGTTCCTGAATTCTTCAGCCTTGTCGCTAATGGTTCTGAGCATAGTGGCAGCTTCATGGACCCTGATGCTGCTGATCTTGGCCTGACGTACAGGTATGACAAATACAAAGATCAGGCCCACCAACAGAATGATGGACAGTAATTCTGTCAGAGAGAACTTTGATTTGGCTTCAGACATCGCTTTATTGTTTTTCTTGTCTGTCATTAAATCCTCCAGTAAATAAATCCACTTATTGCATTATTTTTTACATTGCTTTTTTGTCAAAGGAATTCCTAAAAGCGGAAACTTCTCTGCAGCATAACCTCGTGCGAATTGGACTCCCTGACAGGCCTGATGCTGAATGTGTACACGAAATTCAGTCTCCAGGGCAGATGCAGTCTGACAGATGCGTTGTGATACAAGTCCAGCTTGGTTTTACGTGCCAGGTCGGTGGTTTCCTGCAGATGGATCTCATAATCAAGAAAGACCCTGCTGCCGAGGTATTTACCCATCGACACAGAAAGGTTGTTGAGCAGAACGGACGAACTGAACTGCAGAATGTCGGCATTGATATTGCCGGCATCAGAAAATGCGCCTCGGTTGTTGTCATTGGAAGTGAACTCGACGAACAGGTTCTGAACGAAACCTGTCCTGATGGAAAAGCTGTCTAGCTTTAGAAATCGTCTGATGCGGTTTTCCACAGGGCTCAGGAATTGCGAGACATAGGTCGTGCTGACGCTGGTGCTGATCAATTGCATCGCTTCGTCCTGAAGCAGGGACTGGCGCTGATCAGGGCTAAGCTCATCCATGCTTTTATTATAGCGCAGCCGGGCCAGGATCTGCGGAGTGGTTCTGTCCTGAGGATTATCGCTGGTCAGGTTGAATTCCAGTTGATTGAGGACATCCGGCCCCTTTTGAGGATTCGTAACCACTGACAGGGTGATCAAAGTGCCGTCCGGAAGCTTTCTGGTCAGGGTTCCATCCACTGCTATGAGATTGTTTGCTTCATTGATGATAAGCCGCACATGCTCGACCTGAAAAATCGTGCCATAGAAATCCAGAGTTCCTTTCTCCGAGATGAAATCAGCTTCTTTGGCATGCCATTCGATGCCGTCATAGGTCAGACGCAGAAAACTTCCCGGTTGGCAGACAAGATCAGCAGGATAAGTGACATAATGGACATTGTTGTCGATTTTGACCAGCAAATCGAGCGTGAAAGGCAAAGGCAAGGCTTCCTGCACCTCGGGCTTTCTCTGAAACACATTGATCATTTGCAGAAGATTCTTGGTATTGGCTGGATAGACTGCGCTGCCGTTGGAAACCACCACTTCAGCAACGATCTCCATATCATCAAAGGGTCCTTTGACCGTAGCTTCACTGCGGTTCTGGCCTTTGACCAATGCGGTGGCAACTGTATTGGCGGGCAGGTAATCGGGAACTGATATCTGAATTCCGGAATCGCTGCTGCGGATCAAAAAATAACCAAGGTTGAGGGGGCCAATGAAGAAATTGTCCTCACCTGGGTCGATCTCATTGCGGATAAACAACCTGCCGTTTCCCACCCGGCAGGCAAATTTATCAATTGCCAGTTCGTTATTGGTTATGGAAGCGGATAGATCGATGTCGCTGAACGCTTCCATCTGATCCTGCATTCTTAGCAGCCCGTTCTCCATCGTGATGGTGCCATCAGTTATTTCTATCCCGTCTTCATTGGTCTGAACTGACAACTGGCCGAAAACTTTACCTCTGGCTGTGACAAAATAGGGAACAAAGCTCTGCAGGATCTTCAGAGCTTCTGCTTCGATGTTTAGCTTCAGGGTATTGTTGCCCTCTATGTATTTACTGGTGAGAAAGTTATAGTTCAAAGCTCCTGAACCGGTGATGTCATATTGATTATTTGTGAAAATCTTCAGGCTGTCAATGCTCAGAACATCGTTCTTCTGTGCGGCTTTGATTCGGACTATGTCAAACGGGATATCCAATATGCTGATGCTGGACCCAAAGAGATTACAGGCGAGATTCTGCTGCAATGCCTTTCTATCGTCAAGAGCAAGATCCCATGAAACTTTGCCATCGATTCTGCCCTTGAAATGTGATTCCGTAAAGTAATCAGCCAGATCGAAGTTCATAAGCTCGCTTTCTGCCCTGATTTCGATTCCCTTGTCATGCCTGATTGTTCCCTGGAGGCTAATTCCTTTATTATCCGGAGTTCTGATATCGGAAATCAGGTTCAATTGTTCAGTCGTGCCGGTCAGATTAACCAAAGCTGACAAGGGTTTAAACTCAGGCAACTGAACTGAATCAACCTTGACCAAACCCCTGATCTGTCTGTCCTGATACAGATTGTAATCCAGTGCCGCTGAGATGTTTCCGATCTCGGGGAGATTGGCTGCACCGGGGTTGAACATTTTCCAATAGCGTGATATATCCAGACTGTCCACAGCCAGGATCAGTCCTGAGTCATAATAATCCTCAAGATCAAACCAACCCTGCGCTGAAAGGATGTTATCAAGGTTCAGATCCAGAAGTTGCACCTGCTTGTCTTCCAGTTTAGCGGTCATACTGAAGTCAAAGGGGATGTCCTCAGCAGACGCTTCTTTTGTGTAAAAATCGATATCGCCCTCTTTGCTGCTAAGGTTATAATTCACTTTGGTGAGAAAATTCCCGCGCAGCAGCTTGGGGGACGTCAGTGACAGGTTCAGTTCGGTCTCTGCTGATACATCATCCTGTTTGATCTGAGCTCTGACCAGCCCTGATATGAGAGCATCTATATTCTGTTTTTCAGCCATCAACAGATAATTCTCAAGTACGAGATCCTCCATCAGTACTTCTGCTTTCAGGTCCGGCCCGATAGGATCTCCTTCAGCAATGATACTGATTTCCTCATTTTCCAGGGCAAGATTGGCATAACCTTTGTGTTTGTTAAACCTGTTTATCTTGAAAGAAACCTGGCCGCTGAATCCTGACAAAGCTGCTTCGGAATTGTAAGCATTCAGTTCTCTGATCTCTGCTTTTGCATCTATGCCATTTTTGAACAGCATCAAAGCGGATACATCTGCTGAGACATTCAAAATGTCATCATAATATACCGGACTGGTGATCAAATCGATATCCAAGCCGACTTGATTAATATCAAAGCTGCCACTGGCGGATGTAAGTTGATTTCTCCAACTGAACGGATAAATCGAGAAGCGTGCCACCAGATCAGACATCTCGGCATCCACATTGACATCAGTGGCAACTTCATCAAGCAGAGTGATGGTGGGAAAATTGATCCTGCCTTTGGCAAAAAGGTCTTTGAAGCTTCCTTCGATACTAAACTGACCTGTTCCGCTGCCTTTGACCTCTTCCGTGAAGTCGTTCAGATCAAGTTTGATAATGTTTGCTTCCGCACTGATGACAGGTTCATGCAAATAATTATGCAGATATCCCGCCCCTTTAAATCGGTGCGTATTAATACCTGCTTCCTTAACATTGAAATAGGCATACTGTGGATTGGCCTGGATCTGGATTTCAGGAATCAGAGCATTGAACTCCCTGTAGATCACATTGGTTTGAGTTAGATTGCCATAAAAGGTGTAGTCAGCAGGGTTGTCTTTTCTGGATTGGGCATAGTCCAGATGGGCATTGATGGTTGTACCCACTTTCTCAAATTCCGAAAAAACAAAACTATGGGGGGTGAAATCCATGATGTCAGCCTTGATCTCTGAAATCAGACCCCTATCCAACTTGGCGCTTGCTTGAAGACTGCCGTTTTGGGCAGTTAATGCACTCAGTCGAACTGCCGTATGACGAAGATTGATAACCGAAATATCAATGTCAGACAGCTTTTCCTCAATTCTCAAGGTATCTGGTGAGACCTTTCCCACTATGCCTGCAACAACTAAGTTCAGCTTGCCCTGCTTAAGCTCTATTTTATTAAAGTATGAAGTCAGATCAGGGATTTCAAACTTCTTTTTCTTTTCCTTTTGGGGCGGTTTGAGATCTATTCTTAGCGCTACATCAGGCTCATAAACAGTTACATCCTGGATTACTTTATTTAACTTGAACCCTGAGGATATGATGCGTAGTAGATTATAGCGAACCTGAACCTGACGGACACTGAGTTTGATCATTCCCTTGTTGTCGGCAAAGGATACTCCATTGGCTGTGATCTGCCTTTCATTGATAGACAACTTATCTATGCTTAACTGCCCTGATAGTGTTTTGCTGAGGAATCCTTCCAAAGCTTCCGTTACCCGTTCTCTGCCTTTTAATGCATACCAAAGTGTGAAGAATACAGCGTTGATGATCAACAGAACAAGGACAAGGATCAGGAGCCATCTGGAGTGTTTCATTGATACTTATACTGATTACTTAATCTTGTGCAAAACGCCGTTTTCCAGCTTGTAATGAGTCTGCGCCTGATCTGATATGGCGGGATCATGCGTGACTAACAACAACGAACAACCAAGCTTACGGTTGAATTTGAAAAACAGATCAAGCACTTCAGAGCTGTGTTCAGGATCGAGATTACCGGTTGGTTCATCAGCGAGGACAAGAACAGGATTGTTGATCAAAGCTCTTCCCAAGGCCACTCTTTGCTGCTCTCCTCCGCTTAATTGATGTGGATAATGCCTGGCGCGCTCCACCATATCCAATTCCTCAAGCATTGCCATCGCCTGGTTCAAACTTGACTGCCTGCTGTTTCCGTTTACCATCAGGGGTAAAGCTATGTTTTCCAGAGCTGAAAGATCTTCCATTAGATAATGAAACTGAAAAACGAATCCAATGTATTTGTTTCTTAGCTTATGAACATCTTCAGATTGCGTCGTAACGGGACTATCGTTGATGATTATCTGTCCGCTGTCAGGTGTGTCAAGCAGTCCCAGCAGGTGTAGCAGAGTGCTTTTTCCGCAACCAGATTTACCGCTGATGCAGACAAATTCACCCTTTGCTATCTCCAGATTGATATCCTGCAGGATTTTCAATTCCAGATTACTATCCCAATATGTCTTTTTAAGATGCTCCGCTTTCAGAACAGACAAGAATAATCCTCCTTATTCAGTTACCTCTCAGCACATCAATGATATTCATCCTGTCGATGTACCTTAGAGGCAGTTTAATACAGATTGCAATCATCAGCAATGCACTTGTAAACACAACCAGATAGTTCAATGCCGATATCTGCATAGTGATCCTGTCTATGAAATAAACTTCGCCTTTTAGCTGGTAGAAACTTTGCTGTGTGATCAACCACGACAGCACTGATCCAAGAACTAAACCTGACAGTATTGATACAAAGCAGATAAGTAAAATCCTCAGATAAACCACTTGTCTGATGTGGCTGACTGTCATTCCTACCGTCTTGAGAATGGCGATTTCTCTCTTCTTGTCTATGATTGAGGTCGATACGATACTTATGCAATTGAAAGCAGCTATCAGGATCAGAAAACTGAAAACGAGAAAGATCAACCATTTTTCAATCACAATCAATGAAAACAGGTTACCATTATAATCGATCCACGAATGAAACAAATAATCTTTACCTAAAGCGCTCTGCAGTTTATCCTTTATCTCTTGAGACCGGTCGATCCATTTTTCGTGCAGGTTGATTTCCAGGTTGGTATATTGAGGTTTTGTGGCATAGAAACTGAATGCGTCGTCAGCCGTCATTAAAATCAGAGATTTATCCATCTCATAATAACCGGTTTTCACTATACCTGAAACAGTGAACATCATTTGCCGCGGAATCATGCCCAGGGGAGATAAGCTCTCGGTTTGAGGGTAAAGCAAGGTTAGGCTGTCACTGACTCCAAGTGCCAACTCACTGGCTAAAATGTCTCCTATTATAACTTGTCCGTTTGTGAGAGTGGTCTTACCTTGTCTGATATATTGTTTATACCAGACATCATTTTCGGTATGATGGTATGCCCTGACGAGACAACTGCGGATTTTACCGTCTTTTCTCAACATTGCGGTATTAGTGTATGATGGAAGAACAGAACTTATTTCCCTGAATGGTCTCAATTGCTGAATTGCATGTTCCGTTTGCTCTATTGAAAGCGTTTCGCCTTGATTTGAATAGACCATTATGTGAGCGCTGCTGCTCAGTAGAATTTTCTTCAGTGTTTTCTCATAGCCTTCAAACAGATTAATCGCTGTAGCAACCACTGCCACTGAGATTACGATGCCCAAAATCATGATTATATAGTCAAATCTGATGCGAGGCTTGACTTTTGTGAACAGCGAGTTCTTGATCAGCAGCAAAGCCAGTTCATTCATAGTTACAAGGTTTCAGGTGTCCTTTGTTCTAGATTGGTTGTTTCGCTGATAGAGATTTGTTTCGATCTCGAATGGCTTCGGTTGATGATGAGTTCGCAGATGAGCCCCATGGAAAAGAACTGCAGTCCAGCCAATATCATCAAAATGCCAAGAAACAGCAGGGGACGGTTGGTCAGCGGGTGTCCGTACAACAACTTAAGAATGGTCAGATACGCTGTCAGAATCATTCCCAGAGCAATTGATACTATACCGATCCTGCCAAACAGATAGAGCGGACTTTTGGCATATTGGGTCACCATCTTAACAGTAAGGAGATCAAAGAAACCGCGCAGATAGCGTTCCATTCCGTATTTGGATTTACCATGCATTCTTGGGCGATGATTGACGGACAGCTCGCCCACCCTGAAGCCCATAGCATTTGCCAGGGCCGGGATATAGCGGTGCATCTCGCCATAGAGATTGATTTCCTTTACCACTTCTTTTTTATAAAGCTTGAATCCGCAATTGAAATCCCTGAGTTGGAGCTTGAATGATTTCGCTGCAACAAGGTTGAAGAACTTGGATGGAATTGTCTTATAGAGCGGATCATTGCGTTTTTGTTTCCATCCGGAGACAAGATCATACCCTTCTTTCAACTTGCTGATGAACCTTGGAATCTCGACTGGATCATCTTGCAGGTCTGCATCGAGTGTGAAAATCAGTTCACCCTGCGCCAGATTGAAACCGGTTTGCAAGGCTGCTGCCTTGCCGAAATTACGGCGAAAACGTACCAACCGAACTCTCTTGTCCTGAGCAGCGACCTCTTTCAGAATGACATAGCTATCATCTCTGCTGCCATCATCGATGAAAATGATCTCGTAATCAGCAGCGGGATTGTTGTTAATGATCTCCTTGTAGAGGGTTCGGATCGAATCTGCTTCGTTAAGCAGAGGGATGACATATGATATCTCCATAACTGCCTGCTTTATATAAAGATATGAACCAGGGACATGACTATCCCTGAGATCAGAGGGATCTTGACATTATCGTCCACCGGTATCTTCCACGCTTCTGCCAGCGTAGCTGACAGAGCACCTATCGTATAGACCCAGGGACTCAGTTCTCCTCCAAAGAAGGCGGAGAAAATCATAATACTTGTGAAACAGGCCAGACTACCCTCGATTGATTTTCTGCTACCTGTCAGTTTGCGTTTGCCGAAGGCTTTGCCAACCATGGCTGCGAAAGTGTCGCCAATGGAAAGATAGCTCATGGACAAAAATACAATGATGGGTTCAAAGAATGCCACGCTTAGCATACCGGCGAAGATGAGAAAGGTCGAACCCGTGAAATCCCGGTGTTCGTGTCTGCGTAGGATCAGGCCGAACATCCGGTGAAATAATTTACGGAAGGATGGAATGTGCAGTCTGTAAAATTCCATCCCCAGTGACAGGATAAGAGCTGCCATCATCAGAAAGAACATCAGCAAGCGATTGTTGAAACCGAGAATGTATCTGTAGGCGAGCGGGATGGCTACCGAACTGAGATGAACCGATTTGCGCAACGCTTCCTTCAGGTTTTCTTTAGCCATATTCCGTCTTTCTCCTGTCTGCAATGGGTTCAGGGTGTCTGTGTTTCAGAAACTGGATGATAGTCCAGTATCTTGATGAGATTGGGATTCTTCAACTGAATGACTATATCTAGTTTGTCCTGTTTCGTGATCTTGGGGCTGCAGCTATCAATACTGAAGCGTTCGCTGAGTTGCCTTATCGTGCAGTCTTTTATCAGCACAATCGGCTCGGGATTTTCCTGTCCGAAAGGCAGCAATCTTTCCAACTCATACCAGATGCGATTGGACAGTTTTTCTGGTGTTAGAACTGCATCAATTTCCAGCTTATGATCCATCTTATCCGCTTCGAGTTGATGTCTCAGATAGTCGTGAAACAGCTCGATGAAATCATTGTATTTGTCTGGAAACATGGTAAATCCGGCTGCTTTGGCATGGCCGCCGAACTGGATAAGGCTGCCTTTAGCAAAGCTGAAAGCCTCCACCATATTGAAGTTATTGGCGCATCTGCCTTCGCAGACCATTACATCATGCCTGTTTTTGATAAAGATAGCGGGAATGCCAAGGTTGTTGACCACATAGGTGGCGGCAGTTCCCAACAATGTATATGGGATCAGATCCTCGTCGTCATAATAAATGAAGGCCTCCCCCTCAAAATCCTCAAGCAAGGTTCCCACCAGTTTGAAAACGTTGTTGAGCGCAAGTTCCCAGGCATTTTTCGCTTCCTCGAGAAGCTGGAACAGACGCACTTTTTCATCGCTTAGCTGCAGTAGAAACCGCATGGCAATGTGCTTTCCGTCTTCTCCCCTGCCATTGGCAATCAGGCGGCTGCAGTAATGCATGAAGTTCAGCTTATCCGTCAATCCCGTCACACGGTTGAAGTTTCTCTGCAGAAATTCGATTGTATAGTCTTTTATATCGTCCCAGTTGTTGAGGACATGTCTGACCAGGATTCGGTTGACTCCTGTCATCGGGACCTTATCCGCGATGGATCCGATAGCTGCCCAAAAGTAGAGAGCTGGTTCGACAGGGTGCTCGAGCAGCTTGCTTAAGTATCTAATGAGCATCAGGACGACGCCAACCCCTGAGAGCATTTTAAAGGGATACTTGCATTCCGGCAGCTGTGGATTTAGAATACTGAAGGCATTGGGGATTTCTTCCGGTTGGACCAGATGATGGTCTGTTATGATTACTTCGCAACCCATCCGGTTCAATTCCTCAACTCCATTATAGGCGCTGATGCCGTTGTCCACAGTTACCACCAGCGGGAATCGGTGCTCTTTGACAAAGTTTATGAACGATTTTTGGATTCCGTGGTGCTCAATTATCCGATTCGGGATGAAGTAGTTATGCTTCTGGTAGCCGCAGGAATTGAGATAGCGATAGAGAATGTAGGTGCTCGTGATGCCGTCCGGATCGTCATGACCAAAAATAACGAGGGGTTCATTGTTATAGAGTGCTTCTCTGATCCGTTCCGCCACCGTTTCAATATTGGCAAGCAGTGCTTCGTCAGGCAGTTCGTCAAGGGTGTGATAGAGGTCTTCTTCCTTTATCCCCCTGGCCATCATAATCTGTGATAATAGAGGTGTATCAGCTTCTGTTTTGATTTCCCAGACAGGTTTCATCGACCGATATCCTCCACCTTGGGGATATCTCTGGGAGCACTGCGAGAGAACGCTTTGGAAAGGACATCGAAGCCTGTCACTCCAAACATGAACATCAGCGAGCGGTCCTGCAGACCGTGATCATCGACATTCCCCCGCCATAAGTACTGAAGACCCAAGTCAATCCTGTTCTCAGTGTTTTTTATGGGTAAAGAAAGTCCCCCACTGAGAGCTGTTTCTGTCACTGTATTGCCTTTTACACGGAAGGGAAGGACTCTGTAAGAAAATCCTATTCGTTTGGGCATTTGACCCATAAAAGTGTTGCGAGTACCGGGACGTGGCTCATGAGCCATTCCTACACCCAGTTTCCAGGCGTTGTCATCGTATTCTGAGTATTTGGCGTTTTTCCACAGGCTCAGCGTGTAGTCTGTCGATACCTTGTATTCTTCCTTGTACTTCCAGGTGACGCCGGTTGTGATCTGTGACGGGATGGAATAATGCACTTTGCCGAGGTTTTCCGTCTCATGAATGGAATAACGCACCAGTTCGCCTTTCAGATCTGCTTCATGAGAATAGACAATTCCTACTGCCAGGTTCTCATAAGCTGCGGTCAGACCAAGCGTGGCGGAAGGATTTTTGTAATTGCGTTCCAGTTTCTCGCTTGTGTTAAAGATGCCGAATCCACCATCCTGATAGAACTTGCGGATATCATGCCCCAGGTAGTAGTTTGCTCCAACGCCCAGGTTGAAATTGCGGTAATGTATGGCGTAGAGCAGATCCGCCCTGTAGATGTAGCGGTCGATGGACTGTTTTTCTGTCACTTCCAGAGTGTCCATCATAACCGTAAACTCGTTCTGTACAACCCCTGACGCCCAGGAATTGAACTGAAATCCAAAGTGATGGTTATTGATGGGGAAGGAAACGCTGAAAAAGGGAAAGTCAAGTGAGTTGTCCCTGAAAGTGCGTTCCGTTTCCAGATCCGATTTGTAACCTGTCCAGCCAAAGATCATTCCGGTGGAAAGCAGGGTCCGATTGCTGGCACCCATGATGGCCGGATTGCCATAACCTGTGTTTTTTCGGAAGATGTCAGAAGCGCCGACATCGCCCATGCTGAGGCCGTAGATGTCATTTCCATAGTACTGCCAGGGCGTTCCATGAAAGGAAAAGATGGAGTTTCCCCCAAACAGTGGAAAGGCCAATATGACCAAAACAACGGTCATCGTAATACTTGCGAAGTTTAATTTCATTTATGTTTCCTTTTTTTATGATGCGCAGGTTTTACCGGGTCAGGAGGAATGCGGAAAAAGCGGAAAGCATTGTTGAAAGCAGTTTCCGCCACTTCGTTGGGTGTGATCTCTTTGATCTGTGCGATCTTTTCCGCGATCAGATGCAGAAACAGCGGGCTGTTCCGTTTTCCCCGGTTGGGATGGGGGGAGAGGTAAGGACAGTCTGTCTCGATCATGAACTGCTCCATTGGAACCAGGCGGATAACGTCATCCAGATTGGAATTGGGATAAGTCACTGTGCCCGTGAAAGAGATCATCCAACCTTCATCCAGAACCTGCTGAGCGAAAATGATATCTCCAGAAAAACAGTGAAACACCGCGTCTTTGACCTTTTCTTTTTTCAGAAAGTTGTAGCATTCCTGATGTGCATTGCGGTCGTGTATGACCAGCGGTTTGTCATATTCCAGCGCCAGTTTGATCTGATTGACGAAGACCTCTCTCTGCACCGGATATGGTGACAGGTTACGGAAAAAATCAAGGCCTGTTTCACCAATTGCGAGTACTTTCTTCTCTCTTGCCAGTTTCTTCACCACTTCCGCGTCAAAATCGGTGGCGTCATGCGGATGATAGCCCACAGTACAAAACAGGTGCAGATACTTTTTGGCAAGCTCCAGTGAATTATATGAGGTCTCTTTGTTGAACCCAATGTTGATGATGTATTCAATGCCCTGTGTGAAGCATTTATTGATCAGGCTGTCCCGGTCGCTGTCAAAGTCCGGTAAATCCAGATGTGCATGTGTCTCAAACAGTTTCATATATTTTTTATCCTTTTTTACCCATTAATACAAGTAAAATCAAATCTGCCAATCTTGTCAAAGGATTTTATGTGCAATAGATTCATCAGTAAAGACACTTGAGGTTTTTTCCAATGTTATTTCTTGGATTTTATCCACGCAGGGTCCTCCCAGGGTTAGCCCGGGTGGACCCTGCGTGGACCCCGGGTGGATTAAAAGCTCAATATGTGAATGATGCCATAGACTGCTGACGCAGCAGATTTGCGCAATATGGCTTAAAAAAACAATTTAATTGACAAAGCAGAGGATTTGACGTTCAAGGAAATAAATCTCTAATACGACTAATTACAAGGAGTTAAAGATATGGATGGACTGAAGTTTTACCTGAATGCTGCCAAGCAGGCGGCAAAGTGGCACGCCAATTACCGCAAAGAAATGAGAGCCTGCAGGTTCGATACGATTGCTGTGCATGGCTTATATTCGATGCAGGAAGCGCTGGATTTTAACCAGGGTTCGATCATTGAACCAGGTTATTTGTCCACTTCGCAGGCGTATCGCGATTCCGATGAAATGGAACTTGCCCTGGGGTATCAGATCCCGACCTGGTGCTACACCCGCATTGCCAATCCCAGCATGTACTATCTCGAAGGCGTTCTTGCCCTTTTGGAAGAATACCGCACGGGTGTCGAAGCATCCTGTCTGGTCACTTCTTCAGGTATGTCAGCCATCAAAACAGCAGTAGACGAATTTCTGCATCCCGATCCTAAAAAACCGGGCAAACCACGCAACTTTGTTGCCACCTCACAGGTTTATGGCGGTACATTCCAGCAGTTTAACGTGCGTAAGAATCAGGAAGACAAGATTGAATGGCGCAAGGTGATCAATTCCAATGACATCAAGGAATGGGAATCACTGATTGATGAAAACACCCGTTTCCTGTATGGCGAAATGCCCAGCAATCCGACTTTGGCATTCTTTGACCTGAAAAAAGTGGCTGACCTCGCTCACAAATATGGGATACCCTTCATTGTTGACGCCACTGTGGCAACTCCTGCCCTGATGAGACCTCTTGCTTACGGTGCGGACATCGTCATTCATTCAGTCACAAAGTCACTGCACACCAGCGGATTTGGCATTGCAGGAGCAATCATTGCGCGCAAGAACATCACTTCGAAATTCGGCAATCCTGAGATGAAAAAGGACTTCTGCACCTATCTGAAACTCCTGCCCGCCAGGGATAACGGCCCCAATCTTTCCGCGATGCAGTGCTTGCTTGTTATTAACGACATCCGGACCCTGAGAATGAGGATGGATGTCTGCTCTCAGAATACGATGAAAGTGTCAGAGTATCTGGCCAAGCACAAGCACATATCTAAAGTCAATTACCTTGGCCTGGAATCACATCCTTTGCATAAAATAGCTAAAAAATACATGTTCCTGGTCGATTCGGAAGATGATACTCCCAATAATAAACCTGTGAATCGCTACGGACATCTGATGTCCTTTGAAGTCAAAGGCGGAGCAGCCAATGCGCGCAAGGTATTTGACGCCTTTAACCGCATCTGGAGAGCGACAGACCTGGGCAGGATCAAATCCGTTGCCACAATTCCAGCTATCTCAACCCACTCCCAACAAGGCGAAGAAGGACGCAAGGCAGCTGCGATTCCAATGAATCTGATCCGTCTGAGCGTCGGAGCAGAACATCCGGACGATATCATCAGGGACCTGGCACAAGCTCTGGCTGTTCTTGACGGCAAAAAGGTCAAGCAGACCTCACCACAATATTCAGCCGGCGGAGCATCCTCAGCGGTATTAAGAAAGTAAAGCAAGACCGGTAGAGCAAACTGCGTTGTTTGAAAGACAGTCTATGAGACTCTCTTAATCAAGAAGTCTCTGTAAATAAATCAAAAGTGGAGATATAAATGTTATACTATTCGACAAACTTCAAGGCCAAGAAGGTGAATTTCAGGCAAGCTTTGTTACAGGGTCTGGCTGAAGACAAGGGTTTGTATATGCCCGAATCAATTCCAGTCTTTGAACCTGCTGAAATTGAAGCCATGCAAGGGATGAGCTATCCTGAGATCGCATTCAGAGTGGGCAGCAGATTTCTTAAGGATGAGATTCCTGCAGTTGATTTGAAACGACTGGTTGATGATGCCTATGATTATGCCGTACCCTTGGAAAAAGTCAATGGCAGGCAATACATTATGCGTCTGGATAAGGGTCCGACCGCTTCCTTCAAAGATTTTGCCGCTCGTCTGATGGGGCGCCTGATGCAATTTTATCTGGCTCTGGAGAATCGCAAATTACTGATTCTGACTGCCACTTCCGGCGATACAGGAAGCGCCATTGCCAATGCTTTTTACGGTCTTGACAATATCAAGGTTGTGGTGCTGTATCCTGAAAAAGAAGTGACTCCCCGTCAGAGAAAACAGATGACAACTCTGGGTAAAAACATCTGCATCATTTCCATTGACGGCAAGTTTGACGATTGTCAGGCTCTCGTCAAGCAAGCCTTTTCTGATCCTGATTTGGCATATCTCGGGATGTCGTCGGCAAATTCGATTAATATTGGCAGACTGATTCCGCAGACCATGTACTATTTCTATGCTTATGCAAATCTGGTTCAGGAATTTGGTGAGAAGGTGGTTTTCAGTGTGCCCAGCGGCAATTTTGGAGACTTGATGGGAGGGCTTATCGCCATGAAGATGGGCTTGCCGGTGCATCGTTTTGTCGTTGCCACCAATGAGAATGACGAGTTTCCACTATATGTGAAGACAGGGGAATACAAAGTCATCTCTCCTTCCCGCAATTGCATTTCCAGCGCCATGAACGTTGGCCATCCCAGTAATGTAGCCAGGCTCATAACCCTTTACGGTGGTGAGATGGATGAAAAAGGAAGAATCCTTACACAGCCTGATCTGGAACGCATTAGAAAAGACATGTACGCGATCAGTATCACTGATAAGGAAACGGAGCAGACAATTCACGACGCATACATCAGTACAAAAACCCTGCTGGAGCCGCATGGAGCAGTGGGTTGGGCAGGCCTTTTACATTATCTGAAGGATCATCCTGGTGAAGAAAACCGGCTCTGCATTTCATTGGAGACTGCTCATCCTGCCAAGTTCCCGGAAAAGATAACTGAGATCCTGAATCTTGATCCGGCGCTTCCTCCTTCCCTGCAAGGTTTGGATGACAAAGCTGAATTCATATCGAAGATCCAAAATGACTACCCGTCTTTCCACAAATTCCTCAGGGAGAATTACTGAGGTTATGAAAAGCATTATCATTCTCGGCGACGGAATGGCGGATTACCCGATTGAGGGCCTGGGAAACAAAACACCTTTGCAGGCAGCGCATAAACCATATATGGACGAACTTGCCAAACTGGGACGCTGCGGTATGTATAAAACCGTTCCTGACGACATGCCTCCGGGTTCGGAGGTTGCCAATTTAGCTGTGCTCGGTTATGATGTGCGCAAAGTTTATCAGGGTAGAGGGGTCTTGGAAGGGGCTGCCATGGGCGTTCAATTGGATTCTGACGACCTGGCGATGCGCTGTAACCTGATCTGTCTGGAAGACGGCATGATCAAGAATCACTCTGCCGGGCACATTTCCACTGAAGAAAGCCATATTCTGATTGAAGCTTTGAATGAAGCTTTCGCGGATGAAAAACAGAGGTTCTTTCCCGGCGTCAGTTACAGACACCTTTTTGTGCTGAAAAAAGGCAATCCGCATATCCATCTAACGCCACCCCACGATGTACCCGGAACCCCATGGCGGGATGTTTTGCCAAAGGCTGCCAGTTCTGATGGAACAACTACCTCGGACTTGCTGACGGACCTGATTATCAGGTCTCAGAAGGTTTTGGCAGAGCACAGCATCAACCTTAACAGGATAAAGAAAGGCAAGGATCCGGCCAATTCGATCTGGTTCTGGTCAGCCGGAAAGCGTCCTCAGATGCAGACTTATCAGGAGATGTTTCAAAAAACCGGAGCTGTGATTTCGGCAGTTGATCTGCTGCACGGCATTGGAGTTTATGCAGGCTTTCGGATTCTCAGGGTCAAAGGTGCTACCGGACTCTATGACACGAACTATGAAGGCAAGGTTCAAGCTGCCCTGGATGCCATCAAACAGGTCGATTTGGTTTATCTCCATATCGAAGCGGCGGACGAAGCAGGGCACGAAGGCAACGCAGAGCTCAAAACCAGATGCATTGAAGCCCTTGATGCCAGAGTGGTTAAACCAATTATGGAGTTTGTTAAAGAATATCATGAACCCATTGCCATTGCTTTGCTGCCGGACCATCCGACTCCCTGCAGTGTGAGATCCCATGTGCACGATCCGGTTCCTTTTGTGATCTATAAGCCTGGTGATAAACCCGACGCAGTCACACAGTATGACGAAGATGCTTGTCAGCATGGTTCCTATGGACTTATTAAAAACGGAGAATTCATCAGAGAACTGTTTGGGCTCAGATAAATATTCTCGCTGATTTAGACGCCTGCTCAATATTCCCAAAGTGCAACTTAACCTGAGCAGGCGCTTTTTTTCATTCAGTGAAAATCAGCTCTGTCGCATTCCTGACGTCAACTTACAAACAAAATGCTGGACAAAAAGACCGTGTCCAAGAGTGTGGTTTCCTGAAAAGCCTTTAGGGAGTATCGTATATGTCTAGCAAGGAAAAAAATGTGAATCTTAAGGAATTGAAAGAAGACTATCTTCGCCTGCTCGAAGAGTCCTTTCAACAAACTGCTGAATTTAACAAAGGCGACGTCATTGAAGGCGTCATCGCATCCATCAACGACAACTTCATCGTTGTTAATCTGGGTGGCAAATTTGACGCATACGCCGATGTGAATGAATACGCAGACGAAAACGGAAAACTGGGTTTTGCAGTTGGAGATACGCTCAAAGGCTTTATCGTGGACCGCAACGACCAGGGTTTTGTGATCGGGAAAAGTCTCACCAAACAGTATGTCAACAAAGACGGAATCAAGGAAGCTTTCGAGAAGAAGATCCCCGTCCAGGGCAAAGTCTATGCAGTAACCAAGGGCGGTTTCAGCGTCGATGTATTCGGTGCGCGCGCATTTTGTCCGATGTCTCAGATCTCCTATCGACTGGCGGATGACAATAGTCAATTCATAGGCAAGAATATGGATTTCGAGATCATCGAATGCTCCGAAAACTGCCGCAAGATAGTGGTTTCCCACCGTATTCTGGAAGAGAAGGTCAATGATGAAAAGAAAGCCAAAGCGATGGAAAAACTTGCTCCTGAGATGACAGTCACAGGCAAGGTCATGCGCATGACGAATTTTGGCGCTTTCGTTGATCTGGGTGGTGTGGAAGGACTTCTGCACGTTTCCGAAATCTCCTGGCATCACATTGTTCGTCCCCAGGATGCGCTCAGTGCAGGACAAGAGATCGAAGTCAAGATCCTCAAAATGGAAGGCGACAAGATATCCCTTTCCATGCGCGCTCTGCAGGAAAATCCCTTTGCCCAGGCCATGAAAGAGATCAAGGAAGGCGATATCATCAACTGCCGCGTGCTCAGGTTGCACAATTTCGGCGCTTTTGTAGAACTCAA
>CAZWJK010000002.1:0-2875 GCA_964634035.1 uncultured Candidatus Cloacimonadota bacterium
AGGAAATTGACCTCCTCGCGGTCAGGATGAACGTCAGGAATAATGTAGTCGTGATGGAACTTATCCACAGTCAGGAAAGTGAAGACTTTGTCATTGGGGCCTTCGGTGTAGAGCTGCACCTGAGAATGCTGGTCCGTGGTGCCAAGCGCTTTTACAGGTGTCTGGCCCACGTAAACTTCCTTGCCCTGGCGGTTGTAGCGCTTGCCCAGACTTTCGGCCCAGAGCTGGCGATACCAGTCTGCGCAGTCATAGAGCGGATTCGCGTAAGGCATCATAACCGAGATGTTCTTGCCTTGCCGCATATACAGATAATGCAGAAGCCCGTTCAGATAGGCAGGATTGGACATCACGCCCGTCTTTTCGCAACGTAACTGCATGGACTCCGCGCCTGACAGCAGCGCTTTGATGTTCAGTCCAATAAAAGCTGATGAGACTAAACCCACGTCAGTCAGGACGGAAAAGCGCCCTCCAACGTTGTTGGGAACAACAAATGAGGGATAGCTTTCCCGGTTGATAATATCGCGCAGAAATCCTTTCTGCTTGTCAGTCGTGATGATCATGCGCTGCTTGTATTCGTTTGGAAATTTCTGCCTCAGAATGTCGGCAATAATCATGTAGGCGGCCATGGTTTCGCTGGTGGTGCCGCTTTTGGAGATGAGGTTGAAGACTGTCCTGTCCCAATCGATCTGCTGAAGAATGTCATGCAGCATGGTGGGATCGACGTTGTCGCAGACCAGCAGTTTCTTCTTGAGTTCCAGTTCCGTTTTCAGCGCAGAATAGACAGCTTTGTTGCCCAGGGCGGAACCGCCGATGCCAAGCACAACCATGGTGTCGAACCTGTCCTCAATGCCTTTCAGGTAATCCAGAATTGGGGAGACGTCCTGCTGCGGCAGTTCATAGAAGCCCAGAATGTTTGCCTGCCTGTCGGACTGGATGTCCTGATGCGCCTGAAGGCATTTCGGCTGCATATCCTTGATGGCGTCTTCAGTGATCCCGCAACGGATAAAACTTGAATAAAGCAGGTTCTGATAATCAAAACGGAGTTCCATGATCTACCTCCAAAAGTGATTTTATGATTGGATCGTGTAGTAGGGTTTAAGAGTGTTTTTCAGAAAGTGTTCTACAGAGCTGATGTTTGCTTTGAAATCAAAATCCCTCACCAAGTCAAACAAATCAGCGTCGCAATTGCGGATAACGGCTTTGACCTCTGCAGCTTTGGCGGGATTGATGCTGAGATCCCTGATGCCAAGGCCTGCCAGAAGCGGCACAAACATCAGGTCGGAGGCCATTTCTCCGCAAATGGAGACAGGTATGCCGGCTTTCTCTGCAGCGGTGATAGTTTGTTTGACCAGTTGCAGAACGGCAGGATGGTATTGCACATAATAGGGGGCTACTTTATCGTTGTTGCGGTCCACCGCCAGAGTGTATTGCACCAGGTCATTGGTGCCCAGGCTGAAGAAGTCGCAGAACATAGCCAGTTGCTCTGCGCATAAAGCCGCCGAGGGAGTTTCGATCATGGCTCCGATGGGCAGGTTTTTGTTGTATGGAATGCTTTCTTTATCGAGTTCAGCC
Source organism: uncultured Candidatus Cloacimonadota bacterium (assembly GCA_964634035.1). Classification (GTDB taxonomy): domain Bacteria; phylum Cloacimonadota; class Cloacimonadia; order Cloacimonadales; family Cloacimonadaceae; genus UBA5614. The sequence goes on from CAZWJK010000002.1 coordinate 1,573, forward strand.
ATGCAGTCCAGCACGATGTTTTTCGCTGCCAGAAAATCCTCACTGCTGATGATCATGGGAAACATCAAAAGCGCGTTGCCGTGAACGGAAGCTCTCAGCACTGCTCTGACCTGGGTTCTGAAAAGCGAATTCTGCTCGAGGGAAAACCTGATTCCGCGGCAGCCCAGATAGGGATTCTCTTCTCTGCTGTATTGCTGCAGGTAGGCAAGCTTGTCACCGCCCAAATCAAAAGTCCTGATGGTGACAGGCTTGTCTTCCATTTTACTCAGCAGGTCGGAATAGACTTTTGTCTGCTCTTCCTCGTCAGGCAGGGAATTGCGGTTCAGATAGATGAATTCAGTGCGGAAAAGCCCAATGCCGTCACAGCGGTTGTTCAGGACATTGGTCAGTTCACCGGGATATTCAATGTTTGCTTTAACGGAAATACTTATTCCATTCTGCGTGATGGAATGCTTTGCCAACTCCTTTTGCAGCAGGACTTCCTTTTCTTCCAGGTTGCGTAAAATGTCTTCGTATTTATGCTGCTCATCAGTATCAGGGTTAATAACGATTCTGCTGTTTATGGCGTCCAGGATCGCTGTCTCGCCGTCATTTATGTGAGCTATGACGCTTTCTTTCGCCACCAACGCAGTAAAGCCGATGGCTCGCGAGAGAATGGAACTGTGGGATGTGTGGCTGCCATGCTCCGTGCAATAAGCTTTTACTCCCGCTCTGGAAAGGATCGAGACCAGGCTTGGGGTGATTTCCCTGACAAAGACTACCTCGTCCGGTCTGTACTGCATTCCGCTTTGCTCTTTATCACCCAGAACCAGCCTCATCAGGCGATGCGCCACATCCTTGTAGTCATCAGCTCTTTGGGCAAAATAGCTGTTGTCCATCTGCTCAAAATTACGGATGATCTTATCAAAGGAAGTTTGCACTGTTTGGGGAGCGGACAGCAAATCCTGCGCTATGGCAGTTTCCATGATCTGGGTGATCTCGATGTCAGTCACGATCATCAGGTGCGTGCTGAGGATGTCTTTGTCCAGTTGTGACACTTCGGGATCGTGCAGAAAGACTTTGATATCCGTTTCCAGTTGCCGGATTGCCTGCTTGAGCTTGAGCAGTTCTGATTCGGCCTGTGATTTGTCAACGCTTTTCGGGAAAGGCGGATACTGGCGCTGCCTGTGGATCCTGACTTTACCGACAAAGACTTTGCCTGAGATTGGGACAGCGGAGTAAACCTGCATCAGTCCTCATCAAAACGGGAGGTAAAAAGTTTGGTTATTTCATCCAGCAGGTAGGCCTCATCAACGCCATCGGC
>CAZWJK010000002.1:2975-11477 GCA_964634035.1 uncultured Candidatus Cloacimonadota bacterium
TTCAGGATCAGGTTCATGGCAGCAACTTCCACTATCACAGAGACATTTTTACCTGGAGATACAGGCAGGTAGATCACTGGAACCTTCACTCCCAAATGCTCAACATAGTTATCCGAGAGACCGATGCGCTCATAATCCATGTTTCCCTGCCAGGGCATGAGTTCGATCTGCAGGTCTATGTTCTTTTGGTGGCGGACGCGCTCAATGCCAAACATCTTTTCCACATTGATGAGCCCCACTCCGCGGATCTCCATGAAATAGCCGAATTCGCGTCCCGGCTTGCCCAGCAGGCGATCGTTGATGTATCGGATGTTGATCATGTCATCGCCGATCAGGCTATGCCCTCTGTGGATAAGGTCCAGCGCACATTCACTCTTGCCGATGCCGCTCTTACCGGTAAGTAATACACCCAGTCCGAAAACATCGATCAGAGTGGCATGGATAGTTTTTTCCAGGGCAAAGACGTCCTGCAGGTACTTTGATAAAAGCTGTGAAAGATGGATAGTGGTCAGCCGGCTGGAGAGAATTGCCACATTCATGTCATTGGCCAGAAACTCTACAATCGGCGGCAGGGTCAACCCCTTGGACACAATGATGCAGGGGATGTCATTGGTCAGCACTTCCTTCATCCTGGCAAACAGACCATCTTCATCCAAAGTCTGCAGATACCTCACTTCCGTTTCGCCAAAAACCTGGACTCTGTCGGCGGAAAAGATTTCCGTATAGCCGGCAAGAGCGAGACCGGGACGATTGATATGCGGAGAAGTGATCTTGTTACTCAACGTATTGGGCTCAGTAACCAGCGAGAGCGCCATGTCCTTCTTTTTGGAGTCAAAGAAGTCTCTAACGGTGATTTCTTTCATATAAGTTACCCGCTATGGAGTAAAGGGGGGAGAGGTCTCCCCCCTGAATGAGTTATGGTTCAAACAGTTTGAAATGAGTTTCATCCTTTCTAACCAGGACATTGATGCCATCAGTCTCGACATTTTTAAAGATCAGGTAGCCGTCTTCGGAGGAATCCAGTTTGTCAACCGCTTCCTGAACCGAGAGTGTTTCCGGGACGACTCTTTTGGTTTTGATGAGTTTTTTGGGCTCGTTGGCCCCTTCAGCCTGATAGAGCGAAGCTCTGGAATATCCCGATATTTCTTTTAAAGAACGCTTCTGATGGTCTGTGACGCGTTCTTTCAACTTTTTGATCTGAGCTTCCATTTTATCTATGGTGTTGTCGATGGAAAGATACATATCGACTTCTTCAGATTGGCTTTGCAGACCGAATTTTGAGGCATGCAGCGACATCTCGCATATGTTTCTGTTGTTCTCCCAAGCCAGGGTTACGTGGATCGAAATGATCTGGTCAAAGTATTTCTTGAGTTTGAGACACGACGTTTCGACGTGGTCTCTGATGGCTTTGGTGAGATCGAAGTGCCGGGCTGTAATTGATATCTGCATAATAAACCTCCTTGGTAATTACATTTTATGAATTGACAGACCATTCAGGTCTTCAATCGCTTCCATGACAGCTTCCGAAAGAGTCGGATGGGCAAACACGACTTTTTCGACTTGTTCTGCCGTTACCTTCAAATTAATCAGAATACTGCCCTGCGCAATTAATTCCGCTGCGTTGGGCCCGATGATGTGCATTCCGACCAGTTGATTGGTATCGGCTCTGGCGATTGTCTTAACAAATCCGTTGGTGTCACCTCCTGCAAGCGCTTTGCCGTTGGCAGTGAATGGGAATCTGCCAACTTTGATTGATGTGAATTGTTCTGATGCCTGTTTTTCCGTCAGTCCGCATGAAGCGACTTCCGGATTGGTAAATGTGCATCTGGGTATATTTTCGTAGGTTAACTCATGTATTTCAGTTTCTTTTCCTGTGACCAAAGAACTGATGTGCGCAGCAACGATCAGACCCTGTTTGGAAGCAGTGTGAGCCAGGGGCATTTTACCTGTGACATCGCCAATGGCATATAGTTTGTCCACAGAAGTTCTCATTTGGCTATCGATTGTAACTGCGCCTTTTTCAGTCTGAAGTTCCAAAGCTCCGAAATCGATGCCCAGAACAGGACTTCTGCCCACACTGAGCAGCACTTTTTCCACTTCCAGTTCAGATTCGTCAGAAAGGCAGAGAATAATTCTGCCATTGTCTTTGCGATAGCTTTCTACACCTACTGCTGTTTTAATCTTGATGCCTGATTTCTTGAGGAAGAACTGCAGCCGTTTGGCAATTTCTTCATCTTCGGTTGAAACTATGCTGGGGAGGAATTCCACCAAATGAACTTCCACTCCCAGTTTGGAAAAGATGGAGGCAAATTCACAGCCTACCACGCCTCCGCCTATTACTGCAAGCGATTTTGGCAGGCTGTCCATTTTCAGAATACCTGTCGAGGACAGAATATCCTGCTCGTCAATTTTAACAGTGGGAAGTTCTTTGGGAGCAGAGCCGGTGGCCAGGATCACATAGTCACTGCTGATGTCTTCTTCGCTTTCCAGTTTTAGACAGAACTTTTCATCGCTTTTGGAGACTGAGATCACTCTGTTTATCAGGACAGGGATCTTTCTTTTATTGAAAAGATATTCCACGCCGGAGACCAGTTTTTCCACGACTTCGTTCTTGCGTGAATAAACCTTTGCATAATCAAGTTTGCCTTGTTCAGCAGCAAGTCCAAATGATTCTGCCATTGCAATGTCGTGCCAGATCTCTGCTGATTTGACCAAGGCCTTGGTTGGGATGCATCCCCAATTCAGACACACGCCGCCCAGGCGCTCTTTTTCGATGACGACGCAGTCTATTTCATACTGGTTGAGTCTGATGGCAGCTTCGTAACCTCCCGGTCCGCCGCCGATAATGGCCACTGTGTAATGTTTCAATCTATCTCCTGACTATCCGAATAATGCTTGTTTACTTTTTCTTATTCAGCCCGCTTGCGCAGACGGCTGTTGAGAATTCCCATCTCGTCCCGATATTTGGCAATTATTCTTCTGGAGATGGTGAGACCGTCTTCGCGCAGTTTTTCCACCAGTTCCTGATCGCTGAGAGGGTTGTCTTTATCTTCAGATTCGATCAGTTTCTGGATGTGTGATTTGACTCTCTGGCGCGATACAGATTCATAATTATCATCCTTGCCGGCGGTCGAAGTGAAGAAATCCTTCAGGCAATAGATGCCGTAAGGCGTTTCCGCATACTTGTGTTTTACCACTCTGGAGATGGTGGATTCGCTGACTCCCAGGTCCTGCGCGATCACAGAATACGTAAGCGGCAGCATCACTCCCGAACCGTTATAGAAGAAATCGCTTTGATGCTTGATTATGGAAAGCGTGACCCGCTCCAGGGTCCGCATTCTCATATAGATGGATTTGATCAGAAACTTGGCGGAATTGATCTTGTCCCGGATGAACTGCATGGTCTCTTTATCTTTGTAACTGCGGCTGATCATCTTTTTATAGCGCGAGCTGATCACGATATTGGGTGTGATCTGATCGTTGATGACAACTATGAAATCTTCATCGATTTTCTTTATGGTGACATCCGGAAAGATATAACTGCTGTTGGCGGGCAGAATTCTCAACCCCGGTTTGGGATCGAGGTGCGAGACCTGTTCCCTGGCTGCCAGGATGACTTCTTCGGAAACTCCGAAATGGGATGCGATCTTCTGATATCTGCGATGGATGAGGTTTTCAAACTGGTCTGTCACCAGGCCGACAATGATGCGGTTTTCCTTCTGTTCCGGAGAAAGCTGTGCCATCAGGCATTCTGCCAGACTGCGGGCCGTTATGCCTTGCGGTGAAAGCGACAGGATCAGGTTATGGATCCGGATCGCATCCTTGCGAGATAACTCATATTGCTCAGCGGTTTGATAAATGTCAAAATCTTTGGGCAGAAAGCCGTAGGGATTGCAGTTTTCCACCAGGTCGGTGGCAAATTCAAATTCGTTGTCTGTCAGGTTATGCGGATAGAGCTGTTCCAGAAACTTGAATTTGCCATCTTCCTCATAGCGGATGCGCATTTCGGTTTGTTCGGAATCCATGTCAACGGATCCGTGGCCTGATTCGGAGTGATGCTCATTCCACTGGTCGAGGATTTCGGTAAGTTCCTGAGCTTCTGATAAAGTCTGCCCGACCTCAGGATCGCTTTGAGTTGATTCGAGAGGTGTTTCACTCTCTTTATTAGTGGTCTCGGGAGTGAATTCTTCCAGGTCTTCTTCGTCTTTTTCCTCTCTCAATTCCAGCACGGGATTAGTGATTAGCTCCTGCCTGATATAGACTTCCAGTTCCATCATCGGCAGAGACAGCATTTTGAGGGACTGCAGCATTTTCGGCTTGAGCGCCAGTTCCTGCTTTTGTCTCATGGAGAGAGTGTGTTGCAACGAAGCCATAATCTTTACTCGAATACCGCATTCATCTGGAATCTTTCACCCAGATACACTTCCCTGGCTTTTTCGTCATTGATCAGTTCGCGGCTGCTGCCGGAAACTATGATCTTGCCTTCGTATATAATATAAGCGCGGTTCACGATCTTCAAAGTCTCAACCACGTTATGGTCAGTGATCATGATCCCGATGTTTTTGTCTTTCAGTTTGTTGATGATGTCCTGAATGTCTGCGACCGCAATCGGGTCCACTCCTGCAAAGGGCTCGTCCATAAAGAGGAAGGTCGGATTGGTGACCAAAGCACGCGTGATCTCGAGTTTGCGCCTTTCACCGCCGGACAGGGTATAAGCTTTCTGTTTTGCCAGCGGCGTAAGGTTCAGTTCCGCCAGATATTCTTCCAGTTTGACAGCCCTATCCTTTTTAGAGAGAGGAAGGGTTTCCAGGATGGCGAGAATGTTTTGCTCCACCGTCAGTTTATGAAAGATGGAAGGCGCCTGAGCCAGATATCCGATCCCCAGGCGAGCTCTCTTGAACATCGGTTTGTGCGAGATCTCGTGATCGTCAAAATAAACGTGGCCCAGATTGGGTTTGGCGAGCCCCAGGATCATGTAAAAGGTAGTGGTTTTCCCGGCTCCGTTTGGACCCAGAATGCCCACGACTTCGCCTTGCGAAATGTCTAAACTCAGGTCATTCACGACCTTGCGCTTGCCATATATTTTAACGAGATTTTCAGCTCGAATCTTATGTTTATCCATAGTTCTAATATACTGAAGTGGACTTATTTTGTCAAGAAAAAGCCATCGCTCATTGAAAATTTCCTGCACATTGGCATGATTTTTGTTACACGGAAAGCCTGACCGCCCTCAGTAAACACCTTGATTTATATGCAGTAAAGCCGATTCACAGGCATTTCAGCCATTTAACAATGTCAGCAATTGCCTTCAAATATTTATGTAATGTCATAATATGTGTTAAGTAAAAAGGGCATAAATCCGATCCTTTAGCATGGCATAATCCATTACTGTATAATGTCTTTACATATATCGAATTAAACTGGACCGTACAGACCACGCAGGGTCCACCCGGGGTCCACGCAGGCTGAGCCCGGGAGGACCCTGCGTGGATCAAATGGCTGGTGCATGCTTCGTGAATGATTGGTTAAGGAATTATGTGAGGTTTATGTTATTGACTGTAAATGTCTTGCAGCCGTTAAAGGCGGCAAAACTGCTGACTTCATGTTCAAAAGCTTTTTGGAATGACTTCAGCTTCCAGATTTTCTTATCGATGAAGATGGAGTTAATGATCAGATTTTTGCTTTTTCGGTCTGCTTTGGGATCGAGCATGCCGACTAATTCGTCACGCCAGAGGAGCGGGCAGTTCCAATAGCCGAATATGCGTTTGACAGGCGTTACATAGCATTCCAGAGCATATTCAAAATTGAAGATCTGGAGTAAACGCTTGCGCAAAATCACGGCGTTGTCAAAGGGGGAGAGGATATAAAGCTTATCAGGGAAAGGGTTTACGGGCATCAGAGCAAGGTCTGTATCAGCCAATACATAGAAGTCATCTTTAACGTTATCGATCTTGGCAGAAAGGATCATGCCCTTGTGGAGCAGGTGTTTCAGGGTTGTGTTTACAATCTTGCGTTCTGCCAGTTTGATATGATTGTTGATATCGTTCTCCGTTGCCAGCCCATGTGCCTGCAGGGTGCGCCGGATCATAAACTCCGCCCTTTTTTGGTCAGAAGGAAGTTCAATCTTTTTGTGATCGGGGATGACGCGTTCGGTCAGGTCATACACTCGCTGGAAGTTATCGCGTGCTGTGACGATCAGATTGCCCTTCCACATCAGGAGTTCGAGCATGATCTTGGCGGGTTTAAGATTGCCCCAGGGCTCACTGCTCTTGGTTTTGCGTGTGTTTTCGAAGTGTCTGGTGGAGAGCGGTCCTTCTTTTCTGATCCGGTTCAGGATGGGTTTTGCCAGATCCTTGTGCAGTTCCCAGAACCTCTTTTCCCAAGAGCCGTTCGGGAAATTATGCATGCGGATTTTGTAATAGGGATAATCTTCGATAGGGACATAGGCGGCAGCGTGAGCCCAATACTCCCAAATGGTTTTATCCTTTGCCAGAAGGTCGTTCAGATGTTCGGGACGGTAGTCTTTTACACGGTTGTAAAGAATGTGATGATGAGCCCTTTCAACCACGCTGATGGTGTCGATCTGTACGTAACTCAGCTTGTTTATGACATCCAGGACACCTAGTTTTCCGCCGCTGTCTGCAAAACGGTTTAACTGATAATTCAGAGTGAGTCTGCGGGCCTGGGCGGATGTGATTTTCATAGAGTCTCCGAATCCAGATTGATGGCATAACCGCAGAGCTCAAGCAAAGGACAGTCATGGCAAAGCGGCTGCTTTCTGCAACTGACTTTTGCCAGTCTGACCAGCAGGGCATGGTATTCGTTGAAAAGTTGTACATCCGGTTTCAGATGCAGCATGAACAGGTTTTGGATGTCATGATAGCCGCTGTCTGACTTGATGAATCCCAGCCGGTCGAAAATCCTTTTCGTATAAGCATCCACCACGAAATAGGGAAATCCGTAGGCATAGAGCAGAATGGAATCGGCGGTTTCAGGCCCAATGCCTTTCAATGATAGCAGAAAAGCTCTGAACTCATCAGGATTATCAGTTGTCTTATATCCGGAAAGCGCTTTGCTGAGATTGATCAGGCGTTCCGCTTTCTGATTGTAGTAACCGCTGGGACGGATGAGATCAGCCACTGTGTCTATATCGGCAGTAGACATAGCAGTAAGTGTAAGCAGCTTATGTTTTTTCAGATTGGCAATAGCTTTTTCCACATTGGCCCAATTCGTGTTCTGGGTCAGCACAGCACCAATGATGATCTCGTCTCTGGAGTCGCCTGGCCACCAGTGCTGCGGCCCGAACTCCTCAAACAGGATCTGATGGATCTGCAGCAAATGTTTGGTCATAAAAGGTCAGACTTTCCTGATGCCGCGTGCATAGACTTGTAAAGGATACCACTCGTGGCCTGAAAAGATCAACTGCGATAAGATGTCATCATTAATCTGGCGTTTGCCTTCAGGCAGCTCAAACAGCACCAGATCAGCGTCCTTGCCCTCTTCCAGGGAACCCGTCTGCTCATCCAGATGAAGCGCTTTGGCAGCGCCTAAAGTGACTCTGTAAAAGGCGTCAGCCGGACTGACAGGCGTGCTGGCCTGACGGTAATTATACATTTTAGCATGATAAAGCATGTTCAAAGTGGTTCCTGCTCCCACGTCAGAGCCCAAGGCAAAGTGGATTGCCTGTTCCCTGACACGGTCCAGAGGAAACTCGCCGCTGCGCAGAAAGAAATTGGAATCAGGGCAATGAGCGATCCGGCAGCCATTGCTCTTGAGCAGTTTTAGCTCCTGCTCGGACAGGTGAATGCAGTGGGCAAGGATCGTTCTATCAGACAGAATTCCTGCTTTCTCATACACTTCGGTGTAACTGCCCAGACCGAACAATTCCTTTACCCAGGCGATCTCATCTTTATTCTCAGAAAGATGGGTCTGGATCCAGAGCTTGTTTTGACGGGCAAATTCACCGATCCACTGCATCAGTTCTATGGAGCAGGTGGGTGCAAAACGTGGTGTAAAAATGAACTCAAGACCCTCATCTGGTTTGTGGTATTCATTGATCAGGGCTCGGCAGTCATCCATTGCCTGTTTTGTGTTTTGCAGAAGGTCTTCAGGGCTGTTCTTATCCATCAGGGTCATGCCGATAAAAGCTCTGTAGTTCTGCAGCCTGGCAGCTTCAAATGCGGCTTCGCAAGCGGTCAGATAAGGTGCAGTATAGATCACAGCAGTGGTCGTTCCGGCTTTGTAAAGAGCATGGAAGAACTCCTCTGCCAGGAGATTGGCATACTCATGATCACGGGATTTGCCCTCTTCAGGAAAGACCACTTCCTTGAGCCAGGGCAGCAAAGATTCACGATACTGGCCTCTGATCCTATGTTGGGAAAGGTGAACGTGCATGTCGATCAGGCCGGGTATGGCAATAGTGTTTCGCAGGTCAAAATCGTAATCATTGCCCTTGGCGACGGGACTGATACTCTCTATCTTTCCATCGGCAATGGTGATCAC
>CAZWJK010000002.1:11577-44505 GCA_964634035.1 uncultured Candidatus Cloacimonadota bacterium
CCGTTTAGCGGCGCTACGTCAATAAACAGGCTGTCCTGCCTGTCCCAAAGGAAATTGCGGCACAAACGGTAATTGGTGACCAGAATTTCCTGCTCGCCATCATTGTCAAAATCGGCCGGAGCCACACCCCGTCCTGCCTGACCGGGATCGTGTGTGTAGTCAGGATCCAGAAATCCCCAGGTTTCAGTTTTACCTGTAAAATAACCTTTGTCATTGTTCCAAAAACGGTCTTCAAAACCGCTCTGTATCTGCCATTTCTCATAGTTGACACAATACAAATCAGGATAGGCATCGGCACTGCAATCGATCCAGGCAGCGCCTTCCGTGGGGAATTTGTCATCGATCTCACCGGCTCTGTCATTGACTGGAGCAAAGGCATATCCCATGTTCTTCATGAGGCGCTCGCCATTGCCTTCTTCACCGTGTGAAATGGTCATGAAATCAAGTCTGCCGTCCAGATTGAAGTCTGCAAACAGCCCTCCATTGGAGTTAAGGTGAGACAGACCCAAACTATCTGAGACATCTGTGAAAGTGATGTCGCCATTGTTTTTATATAAGCGTCTGCCATTGAGCAGAATGTCACAGAATCCGTCATTATCATAATCTCCCAAAGCGACCCTGGACTCTCTTCTACCCATAAGTCCTGCTTCCTCTGTGATATCTGCAAAGATGATGCCATTGTATTTCATTAACTCACGCTGCCAGGTCATAAGGTCAGAGTTGATCTTAAGTTTACTGCGAATCAGTTCCAGATATTGCAAAGCTTCCGTGTCATACTTCTTTCTGGGTGCGCCGTGAATAAGGCATTGGGTGAAATGGCGCGCCGCTGTCTCCAGGTTCTTTCTGTCTGAGAAAAGAGCATGGTATTTGCCCTTCCAGAAGGATAGTTCAGCCAATTCGCCGGCATCATTATTGGGGAAAGCGATGGAATCCAGCAGAGCTCTCATTTGCTTTGACTGAGCTTTCTGCATCGGTTTTTTGCTGATTGCGACGAGAGATTTTTCATCACCCAAGAGGCTGTTATTTTCCAGAATTCTGTAATACACAACTTTGGCTCTTTGCAACTGCAGTCTTGCCTGCCATTGCGCAGGAAGATAGTTGTCATAGAGGATCGTGATCGATTCACTTGTCTGAGGAAGAAGTTCCATCAGTTTGGAAGCTCTGTCAAGATAATCAGTCTTGATGCCTTTGTCAGCCTTTTCACGACGCAGGGTCGGACTGGTCAGAAACATAGATGCTATGTATCCATATGCAGAAAACTGCTTGCCTATATCTGAATTCTTGTGTTCATAGCCGTCAATCTTAGCGTCGATAAGGTTTTCGAACTCTGTGTAATCCTTATTCCTGACCGCTCTCGCCAGATCGAAGTAATAAATTGCCTGATCCCATTTGGAATGGGGAAAAGTGCTCTTGAACTTATCGGTCAGAACAACTGCCACAGAATCGTCACGCTCGATGGAGATCATGTCCAACAGCGCTTTGGCCAGATCTTCGATGTAGGAATTATAAGTAGTCAATCTGGAGATTGAGTTATACAGGGAATCCTCTTCCGCGCCATAGATGTAGTAAGACAAAACAAGACTATCCGGCTCAGACGGGAAGTGATTTTTCAACAGATAGGTCTTCTCAATGAGAGGAAATTCAGGATGTGCCAAACCATAATCGGCAGACAGAATGACCCAGTTAACAGCCTTATCAAGCTCCCTATGTTCCAGGGCCTGTTTTTCCAGGCAGGTCAGAACTGCCAGAGTGTCTGATTTCTGCTCAGCATATCCGGTGTACAGTTCCAGCCATTGTTTAGCAGAGGGTAGTGCAAAAGCGCTGTCTGCAATAGTTTCGGCATGCTTATCCAGCATGGGCCAGAGTTCTTTCTGCAGGCAGAATTCAGCATCATCATAAGAAATTGCTGATAAAAGCACCATACTGATCAAGAGCAATGATATCAAGATTATTTTACGCATGGTTAGAATCCTTGTTATCCAAAGAACTGATAATAGCTTGAATCTCCTCAGCTTTGAAGACATATTGCTTATTGCAGTAATGACAGACAGGCGCGATCCCTTCCGTCATGGACTGCAGTTCCTCTTTGCCCAGCAGTTTTAAAGCATTGGCAAAGCGTTCCCTGGAACAGGGGCAATGATAGCTGACGTGGATTTTAGTATTGACATTCCAGTCCATATCCTTGAAGATCAGCTTGTCCAGGATGCTCTCCCAATCCATGCCCATATCCAGCAGATCCGTTATGTAGGGCGTGTTTGCCAGATTGGACATTAGCTTTTCTACGTCGTCCGGATCGGCAGAGGGCATCTGTTGAATCAAATATCCTCCGGCAGAGCGTATCTTCCCTTCCGAATCAAATAAAACGCCCAGACTGACCGCAGTTGGAACCTGTTCCGAGTTAAGATAATACTGAGCAATGTCCTCAGCAATTTCACCGGTGGCGAGTTCGATGGTTCCTGTTACTGGAGCTTTCAGTTTGAAGTCCTTGATAACACTTAAAGTACCTGATCCCAAAAGCTTGCCAATTTGCCAGTTTGCTTTGACTTCTTCCGCAAAGAAATCGGGACGCTTGGCATAGCCGCGCACCTTGCCTTCCGGCTCATAGATAGCTATTGCGCCCTTGAGAGGTCCCTCGGCTTCGATATTCAGCGTCAGGCCATAAGCGCTGTCCTTAAGTTCCAGACCCATCAACAGAGCTCCAGTAAGTAGTCTTCCCAACAGCAGAGCTGGAGCAGGCGCCAGTTTATGCAGATCCAGTGCTGTCTGAACCACCTGCGTGGAAGCACAGGCAAAAAACCTGAATTGGTCTCTGCAAGCCGTTCCTCTTAAAATATAGTCGGTCTTATTCATATTGTATCTTCAATGTTTTTCATTTGCCGGATTGCTGATCAAGCCAATCACCTGATATGGAAATTCCGGGATAATAAGTGGTCAGGATATCCCGCCACTGCCATCCGGATCTGGCTTTGCGCAAGGCTCCGACCTGACATAATCCTACTCCGTGTCCGAAACCTTTTCCTTTGACTGTGATTTTTTCCGGCAGAGTATAAGTCGCCGTACTTGTCCTTCTTCCGTTCTTCACATAGAAGAATGAACTAGGCAGTCCGCCCAGGGCTTGTCTGATCTTGTATTCGCCTTCGATGGTCACTTCATTGGAGCCGATCAGTTTCAGTTTCAGGATGCGTCCGGAGTTGCCTCTGCTCAGGATTCTCATGGCATGCAGGTTTTTCACTTTGAGATCAGAGGCAAGGCTTTGCCGGGAAATGGTCCTCTCCCAGCTTGCAGCACGCTTTTCCCAGCTTGTCATACCGGTTGTATCTGTCTGTGTATCGAGTTGTTTGATAGCATTTGTTTCGATTGTCAGGTCAAGATCATCCAATTCAGAACAGCACGCAACTCCCTGTAAATAGGGAATCGGCTTGCCGTTCCAGGCAGCCTGATTGGTTTCGGTCTTGCCTCCGCAACAACTGTGATAGACGCCGTCGGCTATTCTATCCTCATAAATCATCACCAATCCTTCTGTATCTGTAACGGCTGATATAATGCGTTCGGGGACAGGCAGACCGGGTTTATAGACCTGACAATGCGTGCCCTGGCAAAGGTCATAGCCGTCGTCCAGATGACGGTTCATCAGGAGCAGGCTGACAGAATGGGTGCGTGCAGCGACAGCCTGAGCTTTCAGGGCTTCTGTGGGCGCTTCATGACCGATTTCATAAGGAACAACATCGCAAAGATAACTCTCGAGAGCAACCAGATTGGTAACCTGCAGTTTATCATTCGCTTGCTTCACCAAAAAGCGTGTGTTGTGATATTTGATTTCGTTTCCGTTAAAGCTGATGGAACCGGCGCAGCGAATTTCGACAGGTAACTGCAAATAGTGGATCTTCCCTTTATCGGCAACAGCTCTCATCCTTGCGTTTTGCATGGGGATGGACTGCACCTGTTTAAGGGGATAACCGGTTTCCTGAGCGTATTTTTCAGCATCTGAACGGGTGCTGAAATACTTGTCTTCAAAGACAAGTTTTTCCCTGATAATGGTTAGTTTTCCGTTTTCCCAAGCGAACCTGTTTCTGAGATTGAGGTCCTCGCTTTTTTCCACAGAAGTTGAATCAAGGCGCTGAGTACTGTTGAGAATGCCCCAGACAATTTCCGACTTCTCAGAGACAAGTTCCAGTGCCAGTTTGTTACTATAAATTTCCGTGGAGAAGCCTTCCGCATCGATCAGGGTCAACTGGCCCTTGATCTCTTTACCCAATGAATCCATATGACTGATATTGATCTTGACTGCTTCCGTGACCAGCATTTCAAGCTGCAGCTGGTCATTGCTGATCTCGGCTCCACTCAGAGCAGAAAGAAAAACTGCAATTAGTATTATGAGTGCAAAACGCATCAGGAAATTGTGCTGCCCGGAGGCGTATCCCTTTCAGGAAGCAGGATGCTGAGCTTGTCATCATTGTGGGCGCAGAGGATCATGCCGTTGGAAACTATGCCACGGATCTTTCTGGGCTGCAGGTTGGCCAGGATGACAATGCTTTTGCCGATCAGCTCTTCCGGCTTGTAACTCTGTGCCACGCCTGCCACCAGTTCCCTTTGCGAATCTCCCAGATCGATCTGCAGTTTCAGAAGTTTATCCGTATTGGGAACAGCTTCCGCTGCCAGGACTTTGGCAATACGGATATCCAGTTTGGCAAAGTCGTCATAGCTGATCTCAGGTTTGACAGGGGGGATTTTACTTTCTTCCAAAGCAGGTTTGGCATTATCCTGACCGGCTTTGTAGAGTTTTTCCAACTGCCTGTCGATGACCTCATCCTCGATCTTGGTAAAGAGCGGTGCTGTCTCAGACAGAGTCAGCGTGTCCTGACAGCTTTCCCGGCACTCATTCCAATGCTCTATCTCTTTGAGTCCCAGCATGGCTCTGAGCTTCATCATGCTTTTGGGGATGATGGGGTAGAGCACCACAGAGATCATTCTGAGCAGACAGGTACAGAAATAGATGGTTTCCTCTGCAGCTGTCTGATTATCTTTAACGCTTTGCCAGGGTTTGCTTTCATCGAAGTATTTATTGCCCAGCCGCGCCAGGTCCATGATGAGCCTGGTATTGCGGCGCACCTGATATTCTCTGTAGCCCTGTTCGATCTGTGCGCAAAGCTCATCCGCTTCTCTGAGGACGGCTTTCCCGGCTTCTGATAATTTCACGGGTTTTACGCTACCGCCGAACTGTTTTTTACTGAAAGCAAAGACCCTGTTTGCCAGATTTCCCAGTGTATTGTTGAGTTCGATGTTTATTTTATTCTGAAAATCCTTCCAGCCGAAATCGCTGTCCTTGCTTTCGGGAGCGTTGTTGGCAAGGTAGTAACGCAGATAGTCGCCGTCAAATTCCTTGACGAATTCATCCACCCAGATCGCCCAATTGCGGCTGGTGGAGATCTTTTGCCCTTCCAGATTCATGAATTCATTGGCAGGAATGTCATGCGGCAGGGCGTATTTCTTGTCCTGTCCCATCAGCACGGCGGGCCAGATCAGCGCATGGAAGATGATATTGTCCTTGCCGATGAAATGGATCAACAGTGTCTCAGGGTCCAGCCAGTAATCCTTCCAGCGTTCCGGCTGACCGATTTTTTCCGCCCATTCGATTGTAGAAGAGATGTATCCGATCGGCGCCTCGAACCAGACGTAGAGGACTTTTCCCTTCGCTTCTTCAAGCGGGACCGGGATGCCCCATTTGATGTCACGCGTGATGGAGCGCTCCACCAGGCCCTGTTCCAGCAGATTAAGCATGAAGTTTCGGACGTTCTCTTTCCAATAGTCCTTTTGGGCGATCCAGTCCTTCATCATCTGAGTGAATCCGTCCAGATGCAAAAACCAGTGCCGGGTGTTTTTTATCACAGGCGTGTTGCCGCAGATCTTGCATTTCGGCTCTTTCAGGGTGGTCGTGTCATAGATCTGTCCGCAGGCGTCACATTGGTCACCCCGAGCGCCCGGCTTGCCGCAGTTGGGACAGGTCCCTTCCACGTAACGGTCTGCCAGAAAGCGTTTGTCATGTTCGCAATAGAACTGCAGAGTGTCTTTGGGATGAATATCTCCGCGCTTATACAGATTGGTAAAGAACTCCTGCGAGATCTTGAAATGAGGCGGGCGCGACGTTCCCGAGAAGTTGTCAAAATCAATGCCGATGCCGTCAAAGGCTTCCTTGATCAGTTTATGGTAGCGGTCCACGATGACCCTGGGCTCGACTCCTTCCGCGTCTGCCTGTATGGAGATGGGAGTGCCGTGTTCGTCGGTTCCGCAGATGTAGATCACGTCTTCTTTATGCAGCCGTAAAAACCTGACAAAGATGTCGGCCGGAAGATAGGCTCCGGCAACGTGCCCGATGTGCAGTTTGCCATTGGCATAGGGGAGGGCGCTGGTAACTAAGTATTTCATCCGATCCTCTTTATGTATTTGTCGTGCAGTGCCTTGACACAGGCCTCCACATTTATGGAAGGCAGCAGGATTTCGATCGTTCTTTCCGAGTGATTGATCTGCTGAATGCCCAGGTCCCCGACCAGGTCCTCGATTTCGTTCAGGAAGGGCAGATCCAGGTTGATGCCGATCCCGACCATTGTCACATAGCCCAGGTCAGGCGTTTTCTTGAGCGGCTTGATCTCATTAACTCTGAACATATTATCTATTTCACCCGCGTAGAATGACTCTATGAACAGGTCTATCTTGTGGTCAGTCACCTCATATTTGAAGATCTCGTTGGTCCAGTTCTTCATCAGAAAACGCATCCGGTCCGTTTGTTCCAGTCTGTAGCGGATGAGATTCGTCTTATGCGCAATGGCGGTGATAAGTCTTTCTTCCATTTTAATTTCCTTGATAACAAGCTGATAGCTTTCCTCGGTCAGCATGACCATGGTGCCCGGCTCGAAAGTGAAAGAGGACTTCACTTCCACCGGGATTTTGTATTTCATGGCAAATTCCACGGCGCGGGGATGCAGAACGCGTGAACCGTTGTAAGCCAGCGCCAGCATCTCGTCATAATCCACCACCGGCAAAAGGATCGGATCCGCCACCAGTCTGGGATCGGCCGTGAAAACGCCTGCCACATCAGTGTAGATCTCGCAGAAATCCGCTTTCAGATAACAGGCCAGAGCCACGGCAGAGGTATCGGAACCGCCCCTGCCCAGGGTGGTGACCTCTTTGGCCAGACTGACACCCTGAAAGCCTGCCACGATCACAATTTTATCCTTAGCCAGCTCTTCCTGAATGCGGAACGCGTTGACCCTCTGGATCTTAGCATTGCCATGGCTGCCGTCGGTGATGATACCGCTCTGGGAACCCGTGAATGAAATCGAGCTGAGGCCTTCTTTGTGCAGGGCTAAGGACAAGAGCGACATGGTGATGCGCTCGCCTGCCGTGAGCAGCATATCCAGCTCACGCCGGGACGGATGTTCCGAGATCTGGTATGCCAGTTGGAACAACTCATCCGTGGTCTTGCCCATGGCGGAAACGACGATCACGATCTGGTCGTCAGGCTGCTTGGCAAGAGCGATCTGATGCGCCACATGCCTGATCCTTTCAATCGAGCCGACTGAGGTTCCGCCGAATTTCTTCACAATTATAGCCATAACTTTTCCATATGCTGATAAAAAGCTTTGGCTGTCAAGAGAAAAGCTATTCCAAAAGTATGATCCTGTCTTTAATCCACGCAGGATCCACGCAGGCTCAGCCCGCGTGGACCCCAGGTGGACCCTGCGTGGATCAAAGGCAAAAGAACCGGCTGATTTCATAACCGATATTGAGACAATGAGATGGAAGAGATGAATAAGCAGAATTGGCAGGCTACTCTTTGCCGGAAACAGTCGAATAGAATAATAATTATACACATGCTGCGCAGTTGTTTCTGATTTACAGCAAATCCGTTTTTCTAAAGATCAGATACTTTTTACTCTTTTTTCCTCTGTGTCTCTGTGTCTCCAATATCTATCCAACATTTAGTAATCAAAGCTGTTGACTAAATTGGCAGAATGCAATATCTGGAAATAATGGAGATCAAAGTAATCAAGATAGAGCAGATTTCAGACAATATGGAAAGGTGGCGGATCTCATTGCCAAAAGCCAATTTCAGGGAGTTTGGGTTCCTGTTTGAGACCCTGGAGGGGCTCGGATTGCACAAACGAATATGGGAAGTGAAAGATCAGCTGGAACTGGATGTGGCGGTTGGGATGAAGGATGAACTGCTTGCCCTGCTGAAAGACCTCACAGCCTGGTAGTAGAGAGCAGTTCCTGATTGTGCTTGACAATAAAAGCCGGAATAAATTTATGAACCGAAGCTGCGGGGTGTAGCGCAGCCCGGTTAGCGCACTGGTTTTGGGAACCAGGTGTCGGAGGTTCGAATCCTCTCACCCCGACCAGTGTTTTGTGGGTGCTTAGCTCAGTTGGGAGAGCGCTTGCCTTACAAGCAAGTGGTCAGCGGTTCAAGTCCGTTAGTACCCACCAGACTTTTTCGGCTGTTGTAATGGCAGCCTTTTTTTATTTGTGGACAGGAACACTAAAGACACGAGATTGACCTAAGACACGAATGAGGTGATGAAATGAGTGGAGACGGTAATTGGATAATGGTTTGGATGAGCTTTGCCATCATTATTGCGGCAGCTTACCTGATCATCTGGATCGCCAGGATAATTGTGCATTTCCTGCTTTTGAAAAGACTTGGCGACAGCAAGCAAAAGCAGGTGTGGGCCGTGATAATAATCGCTGTGGTCTTATCGGTCATACTGGTGATCCTGACCCGCAGGCAGACTTGCTACATTTGGCAGATGTATAATTAAAGAGATATAGAAAATATGAAAGTTGCGATCACGGGAGCGAACGGATTTGTCGGCAGCAGCCTGACCAGATACCTCATGAAAAGGAATTATGAGGTTTCGTCCCTGGTGCGCAAAACCGCCAATGTTTCTTTGCTGCCGGTCAAAGCCAAAGTCGTCGAAATTGACTACTCGTCTGAAGAGTCCATTCAGTCCGGTCTGGCGGATCAGGAAATCGTCATCCACTGCGCTGCCTTGACGCGTGCGGACAATTGGGATGAGATGAAAGAGATCAATGTTACACTAACGGAAAAGGTGATTGAAGCAGTGAACAAGACTGGCAGCGTCAGGCAGTTGATCTTCTTAAGCAGCCAGGCGGCGGCGGGGATGGGCAGTTTCAACAAACCCAAAACGGAAGAAGAGATCGCTCAACCCGTGACTTGGTATGGTAAAAGCAAACTGATGGCGGAGGAGCTCATCCGCAGCAGAACTCAGAAGGATTGGACAATCGTGCGCCCCGTCTCGGTTTACGGCCCCGGAGACAAGGATTTCCTGCAGACCTTCAAGCTGATGAAAAACCATCTGTCCGTATCCTTGGGCATTAAGGACAAATACATAAGTCTAATCTATATTGACGAATTGTGCCAGATGATCACCAAATGCATCGATAACAAATCCGCATTGGGGCAGGTGTTCTTTGCTTCCGACGGAAATATCTACACGCACAAAATGTTTGCCGACGCCATGCAGAACGCTGTTCATACCTTCAGTCTGCATATAGCTGTGCCTGATGCGCTGGCTTTTACGGTGTCCGCCTTTGGCGAATTGCGCAATAAATTTCAGCCCAAATCATCTATTTTTTGTCTGCAGAAATTCAAGGAAATGCAGGGCAGGTTCTGGACCGTGAGCATTGACAAGGCCAGGCGCTTGCTGGGCTTCGAACCCAAACCTAATTTAACTCATCATTTGCATACGACGTGGATATGGTACAAAGAACAAGGCTGGCTGTAGTCATATTGATGGCATTGGTTGCCGTTTCTTTCCTGACTGCTCAGGAAACGGCTGAATTCACTCCTCCCAGGCTGCTATCTGAACCAGTTCTGGATCTGCCGGCAGACCTTGCTAATCCACCTGCCGATGTGCTAATCCTGGTGGAAGTCAAGGCCGACAGCACTGCCGCTCTGATCAGGATACTGGATGGTAAGGAAACGCTCAAATCTCACATTGAAGAGCTTTTGCCCTATTTGTTGTTTATGCCGTCCTATCAGAATGGTGTTCCTGTAAATTCGACCCTGACGATAAAACTTCAGGTCAGGCAGGAAAAGTCACTACAGAAGTTGAAGCAAGCTGAGTCCGACAGTCTAAAGATTGTAAACAAAGAACTGCTCTATCAAAGCATCAAAGAGCGGTTGATCAAAGAAAACCTGCAAAATATGTTCTCAGACAAGACTTTCTACAGAACAAATTACTATCTGGCGGGATTGAACTCAGATTCTGAGCTGATCATCAAGGATGGATTCATAGAACTGCCACGGGTGTATGGCAATGCTCTTCATTACCAGATATTATCTAATTTCAGAGAATTACATTACAGAAATTCAAATACAATTATTAAGGAGTATAACGAGTATATTCCACAATGGAAACTCGAAAGGCTTGAAATAAGAGGTCATGGCAAAGGTTTCACTCTATCACAAGCCAGTTATCCCTGGTCAGCTACCCTGACAGACGTGTATGCCGGATTGGGAGACTATGAGTATAACTTTGCGAAGGGACAGGTCTTGAAGAATCATCTGTTCGGGGTTAAGAATTTCTATACCGAGCTAGGGTTCCTGTTCCAGAACGGCTGGTGGCAGGAAACCATTTCCGGTCAGACTTCCGGGAGGTTGTATCTTTCCATTCCGATCAAAGACACCAAGCTGGATTTCAACTATGAAAGCTATGACCAGGATATCCCTTCGACGTCATTACTGCCGGGATTGCAGAATGGCAATTTATACACCATTGCCCAAAGGCGCAATGAGCTCTACCTGAAGTGGGCTCTGCCCTGGTTCACGACAGGCTGGCAGACCGGCAGGGAAAAGCTGCGCGCTCCCGGAATCCTGATTCCGCAGGATTACGAAACAGGCCAGTTCCTTTTACGTAGAGACTTTCATTTGTTGGCGACAGACTTTGATTTAACTTATCAATATAACTATAAGAACACAATTCCGGAAGTGCAAACGCTGTATCAGTTCAATAAAAGGACCCGGCATCAGGGTTTGATCAGAACTGAGCATTATCATTCCCGCTTTTCTAACAAAAATCTGGTGCTGGTCAGTGAAGACGGGCTGGAAATGGTTAACGTGCTGATGGATTATGAACTGGGTTCGACCATTTCAAGCGGTGTAAATTACAAATTCCATAATGGGCAGGATGGATCCTTTACTGAGGATAGTTTATACATTGACAGCAATTTTATTCACAGTCCGTCAGCATTTTCTATGCGCACTTTTTCAGCCAACCTGAAATGGCTGCTTTCAAATTCATTTTATGTAAAGCTGGAAGGCGGTTCCCGGATTTATGTGACTGACACATACAGCCCGACTCTGAGCAGCGATATTCACAAGGAAGTGGATAGACCTTTTGTTGAATTGAAGTTGTCAGCGGAAAAAGACATCTTCGATCTTGTTGCAAGCTGGGAGCAAACTTTGCAGTGGACTCAGTACCGGAAAGGGCTCTACGAGCTTCCTGAAATGCAAGGCCAGACGCGTTTGAAGTTAACTCGTGACATGGGACACAACAATGCTCTTTCCGCAGGACTTAATTTGACCGGTCATACAGATTACATCCAGGCCAACAGCACCCAGACTCCAGTTTCCGGCTCTCTGATTGCCGATGCCTGGCTGGGGGTCAAAATCACCGACCTGTTTGAATTTCAACTAATGCTGAAGAACATCGGCGACAACAACGTTTTCGGTATTTATCCCATCCCCCGGGCCATCATGGGCACTATTCACTGGTTTTTCCTTAATTAATGTGACCCTCAAATGATCTACGCAATCGGTGATATCCACGGCATGTATGACCCCTTGAAGATACTGGCAGATTATATCTATGACCAGTCGCGCCGGACAGGGAGCAAGATCAAGATAGTATTTTTGGGAGACTACATAGACTGCGGACCTGCATCCAGACAGGTGGTCGATCTGATCCTGCAGCTAAAGCAGGACTTTGAAACTGTAACCCTGATGGGCAATCACGAAGAGATGCTGCTTTCCTTTTCCCACAAGACTTTCAATTACGTTAAAGTAGGGAATTTCTGGCTCAGTTACAACGGCGGAGTGCAGACCATCAGGAGCTTTTATCCGCATTCGGTATTGTTCAGAACAGAAAGCAATCCTAATGAGAAAACTGTCTCTGATCTGCTGCAGTATGATGACATCCTGAAGTTGGAAGAGGTATATTCAGATTTCTTCAATAAACTGGAAATCAGCCATATAGTCAAACTTGAACAACATGACAAAGAGATCGAATTGCTGTTCAGCCATTCCATCCCGAGCCCGAGATTTGATCTTGATAAGCAATTATCAGTCAGAGACTGGCAAGGCTTGCATAAATACACAAACGAGAATGCCTGTGATCTGGAAGAAACCCTGATCTGGAACAGGCAACTGCTGACACAGCAATTGAGGGAAAACCTGACCGTGATCCACGGCCATACGCCAACCCGTTATTACAAACAGATGACAAAACTATTACGCTTCTGGGAAGAGGAAGAGACAGCGC
Organism: uncultured Candidatus Cloacimonadota bacterium; assembly: GCA_964634035.1. GTDB lineage: Bacteria > Cloacimonadota > Cloacimonadia > Cloacimonadales > Cloacimonadaceae > UBA5614. The sequence continues at coordinate 24,135 of CAZWJK010000002.1, forward strand.
CATTTGTTGTTCGCGATAAAAAAGCCAGGAAACCAGCGCAGATCGATATCGATACAGGACTGATCTATGGAGGTTCGCTGACCATGCTGGCGATAGATGACTCTCCCGGCGCTGAAAACATCTTTCCGTATTACATTTCAGTGGAACCCAACAGAGGGTTCCGGCACCGTCAATTCAGCAAAAAGGAACTTGATCTCAGATAATTCTACCTCAGTTCAAAAACCGCTGTCAGGGTCACAGATATGCTCTTGTTGCGGGTGCTGGTATTGTAAATCCCGTAATCCGAAACATCAGTGGAGTAAGGTTCTGTGATCTGAAAAACGCCTGCTCGGGCTTCACGCATATCACCCAAACGGGCTTTGGCAGCCGAGGAAACTTCCCTGGCGCGTTCAAGGGCATCGGTGGTGGCGTCAGCCAAGAGCTGTTTTTTCATGTCAGGCAGCTTGGTGTAGAGATAGGACAGGTTTGACATCTGCAGCAGTAAACCCTTGTCAGCAAAGAAATCAGGGTTCAGGGCAAGCTCTTCGATCTTGTCAAGCTGGCCTGTTATGATGAATAAATTCTGATTGAGATTATAGGATGTGATATGACCGTAGTTGTCATACATCGGGTAGCTTGTGATGGGCTGTATGCTGATCTCTTTTTCCGGAATGCCCTTATCGATCAGATATTGCTTGAACGCCAGCATGTCTGCAGAAAGTGACTTGTAGGCACCCTTCAGGGCTTCCAGGGTTGAGGTTTTCTGCACGGTCAGATTCCATTTCACCAGGTCGGAATCAAACTGCTTGGTGGCATAACCGACAATGCGCAAGGTCTTGTTTCCTTCTCTGCTTTTGACTAAAAAAGCGCCGAAGATCAGCATGCCGATCACAAATCCCAGAGCTATAACAAAGCCTAATGTAACTAATTTTGAGTTTCTGTTAAACATCTTTCCGCCTTTGAGAGAGTTAATATGGACAATTTAACCGGGAAATGGATTTGGTCAAGAATTTGTTTGATATTGGGCTAAACCGGCAAACATTTGTTGACAAAAAAATACCTCACATTCAAGAGGATATGGTTCGACAATTGCATTGTTAAGATGGAATTATCAAGCGGAGTTAAGTATGAATAAAACTCTAGTAGCAGCGGCACTGATGATGCTGGTTTTGTCACTCTCGGGAACCAGTCTGCAGCTTTCCAGACCTGCAGCGGGAGAACTGAAGATCAGCTTTCAACTGCCCGATTTTCAGACTGAAACAGAACTGAAAGATGATTTTGAGATCAGAAAACTAAAAGTCATGTCCTCAGGTGATGAGGAATGGAAGGAAAACTTTTCTGGTTTACCTCAACTGGAAAGTTGGATCTATGTACCTGCAGGTTATGATGCCCAGATTTCTCTATCACAATACGATACACAATTTTATAATGACTTTGACTGCTTCAAAGAAAATAACTCCGCAGATTCTAATGATTGGCTGGATGTATCACAAACAGCATTTTTCAGGGGCAACAGAATAGTATCCTTTTGCGTCAAACCTTTCCAGTACAATACTGATACCCGGCAACTGCAGACTCTGGTGCAGGCTGAGATCCGGGTCCGATTTACTCCAGATGCATCTAACATCGCTGATGACAGATATCAGACTCCCAATACCGTTAAAATGCTGCAGTCCTTGTGCATAAACAGGGATGATGTCAGAACAGGGGGGACCCAACCCGGCAGCTATGTGGTCATATACAACGGCACCAACATTACGAGTCTGATCCAGCCCTACCTTGACTGGAAGCGGGAAAAAGGTTATCAGGTGCACACGCTCAACACTGCCATTAACGGTAATACCACCACTGCCATAAAGAGCTTTCTGCAGAATGCTTACGATACCTGGACCAATCCTCCTGAATACATAATGATTTTTGGAAGGGGGGTAAGCAGCACAAATTATGTCCCCACCTATACAGAATACTATCATTACAACACAGTTGGAGATTATAAATACACCCTCCTGGACGGAACTGATCTGGTGCCGGATGCCTACATCGGCAGGATCACTTTCTCCAATGACACGGAACTGACCACTGCTGTCAACCGGATGGTTGCATATGAAAAAATGCAGGGGCTATCCACCACGAACTGGCTCAGTAAATACTTTCTGTTGGGAGATCCTTCCGATTCAGGAACTTCCTGTATAACGACGGCACAATACATTAAAGGACTGATCCTTGGTTACAATCCTGATGCCCTGATCACGGAGGCTTATTCTGGTTCTTTCCCCAGTCAGATAAATGCTGCAATCAACGCAGGCATCGGATCTTATTATTATCGCGGGCATGGTGATTTCAGCGGTTGGACTGCTACTGACATCAACAATCTCAACAATATAGGTAAATACTTTTTCTTTTCCTACATAACCTGCTTTTCAGGGAATTTTGGCAGTTCGACTGTTTCTCAAGCCGAGAGATTGATCCGTTTAGGAACACCTTCTGTGCCTAAAGGAGCGATAGGAGTTATCGCGGCAACCTGTGAAACCCATACCTGCTTGAATAATATTATGACAGGCGGGATTGCTTATGGTCTGTATGTGGATGGAATGACACAGGGCGGACCGGCTCTGGTGAGGGGAAAACTGGCTTTCATGGCGAACTATCCTCAGAACCCCGCCAACTATGTAAATCAATATATGCAGTCTATTAACCTTTTAGGAGACCCGGGTCTGGACATCTGGATGAAAGAACCGTCGGAAATTGTTGTTTCTGCGCCAACTGAGCTCTACTCAGCCGGTGAAAACGCTCTGGTTCGTGTAACCTTAGCCAATGGCGATCCGGTGGAGGGTGCCTGGGTTAGTTTGGTCAAAGGCAGCACAGAACTGGCAGTAAATGGTTACACTGATGCAAACGGCTGGCTTATACTTCAATATGGAGCAATGACCTCAGGAACTGCCAAATTGACTGTAACCAAGCCCAATCACAAGACCTTTCAGACCAGCCTGGCCGTCGGTGCGACTGCTCAGGCTGTGTCACTGCTGCCCATTACAGCTTTACAGCAGTGCCCATCCGGTGCCACTCTGGATTTTTCCATATCTTTGATGAATAACTCGACATCTGCTTTGACCGGTTTATCCGCAAGCCTGGAAGCCCTGAGTGACAATGTGGAAGTTAACCAGGCGTCATCTGCATTCCCTGAAATTCTGCCAGGTAGTTCAGCAGTTTCCCTATCAACCTTTTCGATTCAGGTTGCACCTGACACTCCAAAGGGTTCTGCTCTGTACTTTATCCTTCATGTGACCGGCCAGCAGCAGATACTTGATCTGCCCTTTGCCTGCATCGAGAATGGGCCTGACCTTACAATCGTTTCAGTTAATTTTACCAACAATCTGCTCAACCATGGGACAAACCTGGTAAATGTTACTATGCAAAATAACGGTTCGATGGCTTTGATTCAACTGCAAGCCATTCTGGAGAGCAATCATCCGTTGGTTAGCATTCCCAATCCTACACAAAATCTTGGACCTGTTGGAGCAGGCCAATTGATCAGCCTGCCGACTGCTTATGTGGTTCAGGTGGCTGATTCACTCGCTGAAGGCATCAACGTAAGATTCCTCCTACAGTTGCATAATTCGGATGGATTTTTGCAGACCCTGTCATTTGAAAAAAAGGTTGGTTTACCCACTGATGATGATTTTACAGGTCCAGACAGCTATGGATATGTTTGTTATGGACCCGGAGATGATGAATATGTGCCCTACAACTGGATGGAGATCGACCCCACCCAGGGTGGAACCGGAACCATTATCAGCATTACAGACACCGATACGGAAGGCAGCGGATCCTTTCAGACCATTACTCTGCCGTTTCAGTTCAGGTTCTATGGTAAATCCTATTCCCAGATAACAGTTTGCTCCAATGGTTTCATCATGCCCGGAACGCAGGGAAGCATTGAATGGATGAACTGGGCAATACCTGGACCCATGGTGCCGAGGCCGATCATCGCACCGTTCTGGGATGATTTGTTAACGGATGCCAGCAGCAGAATTGTCTATAAGCATGATCCGGTCCTTAATGCGGAAATCATTCAATGGCAGAACCTGAAGAATAAGTTCATGCCTTCATTGCGTGAGACATTTCAGGCCATTCTCTATGATCCGGTATATCATGCCGGCCCTACGGGCGACAGTCCAATCCTCTTTCAATACAAGGTTTTCAACAATGTTGACAGCGGCAATTATGGTGTCAGTTACATTGATCATGGACAGTATGCTACGATTGGTATTGGCGACCATACTGGAATTGCCGGGATTACTTATACTTTCAATAACCAGTATCCCCCCACGGCTCAAACACTGGGTAACTTGACAACGCTATATTTCAATACTCTTCCGCCTTATCAGACTGGTATGGATCTGGTCATCCTGAATACCCAGATAACTGAAGTCAATGGAAATAGCAACGGCTTACCTGACGCAGGTGAACAACTTAGTTTGACGATGACCATCAAGAATTTGGGCCTCAGTTCGATTACCGAATCTCAGGTCATTCTGACTTCCAATGATCCATATGTCACAATCATTCAGGAACAGGCTGAACTGCCAAGTCTGGCCAGCAACCAGATCGGAACTACTGATCCGGCGTTCGTCATACAGATAGCGTCCAATTGTCCCAATCATCATATCATCGATTTTTCCGTAAACATTGAGAATACTTTCAACTCATTTGACCTGGATTTTGATCTGCATGTAAATGCTCTGGAACTGGTTGGTCAAGCCGGTTTGTTCACAGACACCAATAATAATTTTCCCGAACCGGGAGAATCCGGAACCCTGCATTATACAGTCAAAAACATTTCCTTGCTCGATGCTCAGAACCTGATGATAAATTTGATCCATCCACCCAGTGTGACTGTCGATCAGCCTTTCCAAACCATCGACCTGGTATCTCAGGAATCTATGCAATTGAGTTTTCCCGTTACTTTCAGTGATGCCATTGAACAGGGCAGCATACTTGACATGGGACTTCAGCTTTCCATAATTGGTGTGTATGACAGCCTGATGGTGTTCCCTTTACTGACAGGGGTTCCCGAAGTCTTTCTTGATACCGGATTTGATGCTGTGTCAGTTTCTGACATCTTCCAATCAGTCTATTATGTCACTTTCCAACCCTCGGTTGCTATCAATCAAACCGGTTATGAAGCTGTGTTTGATGTTAGGATCTCGAATCCTTTCAGTTATGCATTCTGTTATCCCATGCAGACGAATGACCTATTGGCTGCAAGGTTGAACTTCACCTGGTTCAGCGCCAACACAAGTGCGACAATCAGCTTGATGGCCCTGTACCCGGAGTCGTCCAATCTGTTTACCATCTGGTCCAGCAGTGAGATGACACCCACACCACGCACAGAATACATTCTGATTGATGACTTTGCCGATTATGAGAACAGCATTGTCTTTGTCTTTGTGGTCAATGCAACAGCTGATGATTTTACCGATCTTTACATTGATGACCTGAAGATACTTACAGTCAGGCACGCGCCCGGGTTCATTTCAGGTCACGTGAATCTGGATCTGCATCCTGAACTGGTGACCAATGTTAACATCAAAATCCGCTATACTAACCAGATCTTTCACCCGGATGAAAATGGAAATTATCTGATTCCCGCTTACAACGGAACTAATATTCTGACTGCAGATTGTGAAGGTTATGCCAGCACTGTGGATTCTATTCTGGTCAATGTTACCAGCGGGCAGGTCACAACTGCTTCTGATTTTTATTTGCAAAGACTGCGCGCCCCTATCAATCTGACACATACGTTGGTGGATAATCTGATAACTCTATCGTGGGACCTGGAAGGAGAAGATAACGGTTGGCAGAAATCCCTACCGGATCAGAAACTGGACAGATTTCTGGTACCTGATTATTACAGGATCTATATTAGATGGAACAATTTCAATTTCGGGAACACTTCCACCACTCAATCCTACTCACACAACATCACTTTGTCCGGTACCTATCAGTTTTATGCCAAAGCCGCCTATTTGCTGGATGGCACTACAGAAACACTCAGCACCAGTTCGGACACGCTTTTCCTGAATTTTACCTCCAATGACGGAGATGCCAGCATCCCGATTGTCTATGCCTTGAAACAAAATCATCCCAATCCCTTCAACCCAGAAACAAGCATCGGTTTTTCTTTGCCTGAAACTGGTGATGCTGTGTTGAAAATATACAATATCAAAGGCCAGGAAGTCAAGACATTAGTTAATGAACAACTGAGCCGTGGTCATCATAACATTATCTGGAATGGCAGGGATGAGGTTGGTAAGCCTGCAGCTTCTGGCATATACTATTATCGTTTGAAATGGCAGGGCAAAGAGCTGACACGCAAGATGATCCTGTTGAAATAAATATCTTAAAACCATTATCTCAACAGACATAAACGTAAGTTTGTGTCTGTTTTTTTATGGGATTTCCTTAATTGCTTTGTGGTTGCTGCGAGAGGGCATTGTGGGCAAAGCTTTCGATAGGTCTTCGTGGCATGGGGAAGATTTTGTTCTTTACAAGGATCGCACAACACGGAAACCAAGATTTCCTGATTTGGTCCAGGGTGGCAGGTGATGCCGTTTTGTATTGCGCAGATTGCTTTCGGAATCGTTGAAGCTTCCTCCACGCACAACTCTTTTTGATCCGGTTTCAGGACCTGAAAATTTCTGCGCACCTGCTTCGCTGTTTGGCGCATAAAGGTTCCAGCACCATTCCCAAACGTTGCCGCTTAGATCATGCAAACCAAGGTTATTGGCAGGTTTGAGACCGACAGGATGAGTGTATCCGCTGCTGTTACTTGCATTCCATGAAACCACGTTGACGTCATTACTGCCGGCATACAAAATTTGATTGTCAGCTAATCCTGATTTGGCGGCATATTCCCATTCTGCTTCAGTCGGGAGCCGATATCCGTTAGCCCTGAAATCGCATATGATCTCATTGTTCCTGAATTCATAACAAGGGATAAGCCCATCCAATTCACTTTTAGCATTGCAGAATTCGATCACGTCATAGAAAGAGACATTTTCCACCGGACGTCGGCTGTCAACATTCGCAGAAGGATTCGTGCTGAAGACCATCATCCATTCTTTTTGTGTTACTTCATATTTGCTCATGTAAAAATTCGGAACCGTAACTACATAAATAGGAAACTCATTGGGTTCTGCATTTGATTCCATGCTGCCCATCACGAATTTAGCGCCACTGATGGGCACCATTTTTAACGGTTCATTCTTCACTTTGGGAGTGGCAGATTCATCTTCAATGACCACGTTCAAGGTGTCCTGAACCAGATTCTTGAAAGATGTGCTGCGCCATTCCAGATAGTATTTGGCTGCCGTGATCAGGATCACTGCAGCGCTAATGATGGCGATGACTTTGAAAGCTTTGCCTGCAGGCCTGAGTTCCGCATCCAGTGGTTCTTTAGGTTTTGGCGGTTTGTTTACGTAATGGATAACTGGCTTTTGCGTAATGGGTGGCTCGGTTCTGGGCAGGGGTAAGGGTTGAGGTATAGATTCTTGAGGTTCAGGTACCGGAGTAATGATTTTCGGCGGCTGGATCGAGTGTTTTATTGGCTCAGTTTCAACTGCTTCCTGAGTTGGTTTTGATAAGACAGGTTCAGGTTTTGATGGTAATTCTTTTTGTAAAGTCTCTGGTTCCCGCGCAGCTTCTTCGACTTCAGGTTCAATCTCGATAACTGCCGGTTTGGGTTTCACCGGCGGGACAGATTCGATTTCCTGTTCCAGAGTCTCAAGCTCTATCTCTGGTATCGGTTCTGCCTTTGGTTCTTCTTCCAGCCAGGAAGTGAAATCAATTTCCTCGGGCGGTTCAATATATCCTGTGTCTTCTATTGGTGTAGGTTCAGGGACTGTTTCCTCAGGTTCGGTCCAAAGCTCGAGTTCGGGCATCACGATTCTGTTTTCAGGCAAGGGATATGACACTTCTTCGGTCAATGAATCAGATTCTGGCTCCTGAACCGCTTCCTCATCCTCTTTAGCAAATTCAAAGGTCGCTGTGTAATCACTGTCTTCCCTGCTTGGCTCCTGCTTGAACTCCTCCCGGCCGCCGGGCACGACCAAAACTGATCCTGATTCTGTTTCATTAGGCTCAGTCAGAAAAACTTCAGCTTCCTGATCAATAGAGACTGCCGGCTTGTCGGTTTCCTTAACTACTGGAAGCACCGATGTTTTGAAAGGTGCAAGCGTGGAAATTTCCTTCTCATCATGCAAAGCCTGGATAAACTCTTCAACCGTCTGGAAACGCTTCAGACTAACTACCTGCAGCGCTTTTCTGATCACGGAAAACAGCCAGAAAGGCACCAACTGATTGAACAGCGCAGGATCTAAAATCATCTGAGACAGGCTTTTCTCTTTCGAAACCAGGGGGTTCGAGAGGTCAGAAATATGCCATGGCAACCGGTTTGTCAGCAATTGATACAGGATAACGCCTAAGGAATAAATGTCGGACGCCGGTGTTTTCTGGTCAGAACTCAGCAGTTCTGGTGCAAGATAATAAACAGGATGATTTTGCAGATTGACTGATTCGATGCGGACATAGGAGACGGCTGGTTTGCCAAAGCCATCCACTATGATCTTGTCTTTCTCAGTCAGATAAATGCAGTCAGGATTCAGTTGGCCATGCACGATCCTTTTTTCATGGGCGGCCTGCACTGCATCAAGGATCTGAAACGCATTATCCATAGCCTGTTCAAGGCTGATGGGATTGCTGATTGACTTGAAAAACTCTGTCAAAGTCCTGCCTTTGACATATTCCTGGATGACATGGACGGAATTGCCTTCCTCGATTATCTCATAAACCTTGCGGACATTCTTGTGATTTATGAGTTTCATTGATCTGGCATAAAGCAGGAATTTCTTGCGTAGTTCCTCATCCTGTTCCTTGCCGTGAGCCAGAGACTTCACTATCACAGTATCGCCGGTTGATTGCTCTATGGCTTTACGGATGATGTAATTCTGAGTCTTAGCCAGGGTTTCCGTTACCTCGTAGGTCTGAGGATCAGTATCTTTATGCATTTTGTTTTTTTCAGTGTCTCTTAAAGGGGAATGTGATGACTTCGCCTTTTCTGATAACGGTTTCCGGATATGAGCTGCCGATGTGGTAGGGAATATACTTGTATGATGGAATATCCCAGATCAGCAAATCCGCCTGTTTGCCACCAGAAATGGAACCGATCCTGTTTTCCATATTGATGGCGGCGGCAGCGTTAATGGTGGCGGCAGCCAATGCTTCGGCAGGAGTCATTTTCATCTGCAGACAGGCAAGGGTCATGACGAAGGGCATGGAATCGCAATTGCAGCTTCCCGGATTGAAATCAGTCGCCAGGGCAACCGGCAATCCGGCTGCTATCATATCACGTGCTTTGGCATATGTTTTACTTCCCAAAGAAAACAGGGTCGCAGGCAGCAGGACTGGCACCACTCCTGCTTCTTTCAGAGCCTTGATGCCGCGGTCAGATGTCATTCCCAGATGGTCGGCAGAAACGCATTTGAGCTCTGCAGCAAGTTCCGCGCCGCCCATGGACTCTATCTCATCGGCATGCATCTTGAGCCCGAAACCTAGTTCTTTGGCTCTGCTGAGTACAGTTCTGCTTTCCTCGATGTTATAGACATGGGCTTCCGTAAAGATGTCACAATACTTCGCTATGCCCTGTTCTTGGACTGCTGGCAGCATTTCGTCCAACAGGATTTGTATGTAGGTTTGATGGTCATTTTTGTAGTCTTCTGGATACTCGTGAGCACCCATAAAGGTGGGGACAATGTTGATCGGCATTGTATCAGACAACTTCTTGATCACGTTAAGCTGCTTGAGTTCACTTTCCGTGGTCAGGCCATAACCGCTTTTTGCTTCCAGGGTTGTGGTTCCCTGCTGCAGCATCTTTTCAATGCGATTGCGGGCAAGCTGATAAAGCTCTTCTTCTTTGGCAGTTGCAGTTGTTTTCAAGGTGGATCTGATCCCGCCTCCGGATTGGGATATCTCCACATATGACTTGCCCTGGATCCGCATCTCAAACTCATTTTCCCGTGTATGTACAAAAACCGGATGCGTGTGCGGGTCGACAAATCCGGGTGTCACTACTTTTCCCCTGCAATCGATCTCCTGCAAAGGTGTATAGGAGGCGGAAAGCACTTCGGCAGGATCGATCGCTATAATCTGGCCTTTATGAACAGCTATTGAGTGTCCTCTCAGGATAGCAATCTCTGCCATTTCTTTCCCGTACAGGGGCTTTCCGGAATGTGACACACAGACCATTTCACTGATATCGTTCAGCAGTAAATCTATAATCATCTTTGACTCCACATACTGAAAGTCATCATATCCTCAAACAGGGGATTTAGTCAAGAATGAATTGTTTTAGATTGACAAAAATCCGCAGTTTATTTGTAATATTTTTATGATGGAATTGTTGTCAGTTAAGGCATTAAAAGAGCGGTTGATGAAACAGACAGTGATGAACAGAGTGTTGTTTGCTCTGGTTCCTCTGCTTCTGTTCAGCATTTACCTGTTTGGCTGGAGAGTTTTTGCAGTCGTACTTGTCTCAAATCTGGCGGCTTTTCTGACTGAGTATCTGTTTATCCGAAATAAGAAAAACGGCAAGGTCACGATGGCTGTTTTTGTAACGGGAACTCTGCTGGCTCTCACTCTTCCGCCCACGATCCCATTCTGGATTGCAGCAGTGGGATCGATAGTTGCAATAACATTCGGAAAAATGGTGTTTGGCGGTTTTGGCTTGAACATGTTCAATCCAGCCATTCTGGGTAGGACTTTTATCTATATCTCTTTTCCTCAGCAGATGACCATACATTGGCTGAAGCCATATATGTTTAGTGATTTTCCCGGTGGTCTGTTGCGCTGGACTACTGCTCCTGTGATGAGAACCGGTGCCACTGTTTTAAGTCAGATACGCAATACCGGGACCACAGAATATACTATCAGCAATGCCTTTTGGGGAACAATCCCCGGCAGCATGGGCGAGACCAGTGCCTTTCTGATCATCCTTGCCGCCGTTTATTTGATTTTAACAAAAACAGCCAAGTGGCAACCCATGCTAGCAACGACTTTGAGTCTTGTTATCAGCGGGCTGATCTTTTATCCGCAGCAGAATCCATTGTTCAGTCTGGTAACCGGAGGCGCACTGTTTGGAGTTGTATATATGACTACAGATCCAGTATCACAAGCCAAAGGCAAACTTGCCATCTGGATCTATGGTGTTCTGATCGGTTTTCTGACCGTGTTTATCAGAAGGTATTCATTATTCTATGAAGGGATGATGTTTGCCATTCTGTTGGTTAATGCCTTCATGCCGATGATCGAATTTGGGCTGGACAAGCTGCAGAAACCCAAAGCCAAGGCGGTGAAAGCATGAGCGTTTCAGGTAACGGCATAATGGACAGCAAGTTCTTCCCGGTTGTTTTCATGCTTATTCTTACCGTCATCTTTGTCGGCATCCTCGCTGCCTTCTATCGCGCTTCAGAAAAGGGGATCGAGCAATATAAACAACAGACTTACAAGCTGCAGATCCTGTCTCTGTTTGCTGATACTTTATCTGTTCTGACTGGCATCGAAAAAGCCGAGCTGACTGATCCTGTGCGGGTGCAGGAGAACTATGAAAAGTATATCAGAGAGGTGAACATATCCTCAGATCAGATAAAAACGGTCAGCAGCAGATATTTTACAGCGTCAATTATGCAGGACAACGTTCTGGGCTATTGCTTCGATATTAAGGGCAGCGGACTTTGGGGCACGATGCGAGGCCTGATGGCGGTAACACCTGATTTTTCGAAAATAATCAACTTTGTGATTTACGATCAGATGGAAACTCCGGGTTTGGGTTCCAGAGTAACGGAAGACTGGTTCAAGCAGCAGTTTGCAGGTAAATCCCTGATCTCTGGAAACGCTGTTACAGACTTTAGTCTGGTTCAGGAAGACGCAACAGCCAATGCCGCTGAGATCAGACAGGTCACCGGCGCTACAATAACTAGTTCTGCAGTGCTTAAAATCATAGTTTCTGCGGCTGCTGAACTGAGAGACCTGAGACCGGATTTAAAGGGTGAGCAAGATGAATAAGAAAGACATCTTCATCACCAGTGCCTTCAAGGAAAACTCCGTCTGGAAACAGATCCTGGGCATCTGCTCATCTCTGGCCGTGACCAATCTGATGCTCAACAGCCTGATCATGGGTCTGGGAGTCATTTTCACCCTGATCTTTTCCAATCTGACCATCTCTGCCATCCGTAGTTACACGCCCCGCAGCGTCAGAATGATGGCTCAGGTGCTTATCATTGCTTCCTACGTGATAATCGTCGATATCTTTCTGAGAGCTAATCTGCCTGACATCAGCAAGCAGTTGGGACCATATGTCGGCCTGATCATCACAAACTGCATCATCATGGGCAGGGCGGAAGCTTTTGCCGCCAAAAACAATCCTATGGATTCTGTGATCGATGGCCTGGGCACGGGAATCGGTTACACCCTGGTTCTGCTCTGCATTTCTGCAGTGCGTGAGCTGTTTGGATTCGGTTCGCTGTTTGGCTGGCAGGTCCTGGGTTCCTGGTGGCTGAAGTGGTCAGTGATGGTAATGGCGCCAAGTGCCTTTTTCCTGCTCGCCATTATGATCTGGTTGATCAACGACCATTATTACAAAGTGAAGAAAGGTTAGGAGCGAAGCCATGGATATCAGTCCCATCGTCCTTTTCTGGGCAGCCATCTTTACCAGCAATGTGCTTCTGACCAATTTCCTGGGGATGTGTTCTTATCTGTCTGTTTCCAGGGAGATGGAATCTGCTTTCGGACTGGGTGTTGCGGTCATCTTCGTGCTGACCATCACCTGCGCCCTGAACTGGCTGGTTTATTACTATCTGCTGGTTCCCCTGAATATAATCTATCTCCAATACATCATTTTCATCATCGTGATCGCTGCTACGGTGCAGTTGCTGGAATTGATAATTGAGAGATTTGTACCTGCTTTATATTATACATTGGGCATCTTCCTGCCTCTGATAACGGTGAACTGCGCGATCTTCGGCGTGGCTCTGTTCATGATCATCCGCAACTACAGCTTCATCCAGACCATTGCCTATGCAGCCGGAAGCGGCATCGGCTGGCTTCTGGCAATTCTGATGCTGGCAGGGATCCGTCTTAAGATCAAGGATAAAATGATCCCCGCAGGATTGCAGGGTGCCGGCATCAGTTTAATTGTGACAGGCATCATGGCCTTGGCGTTCATCGGTTTTTCCGGTATCGTCAACGTGCAGTAAGGTATTTCAGACAATGTTTCTGCAGATTCTCAGCGATATCGGAACGGCTTCAGCAGTCACTGTGACCCTGGCAATCATATTAGTTATTGCGCAAAGATATCTGAACGACTATGGCGACTGCAAGATCAGCATCAACCAAAAGCGCGATGTGACTGTCAAAGGCGGCAGTTCACTATTGACTTCGCTTTCCGAACAGCAGATCTATCTGGCTTCCGCGTGCGGGGGCAGAGGCAGTTGCGGAGCTTGCAAATGCAAGGTTGAAAGCGGGGGAGGGCCACTGCTCCCGACCGAAAAGCCTTTGCTCAGCGCCAAAGAGCTACAGGAAAACATTCGTCTCGCCTGTCAGGTCAAAGTCAAGACCGACATCAGCATTTTTATTCCGGAAGAAATTTTCAACATCCGCAGATACAAAACGGTGGTTACGGAAATCATTGATTACACTTATGACATCAAGGGCATAACCTTTAAACTGCTTGAACCGGATGCCGTGGATTTCAAAGCCGGCCAGTACATGCAGCTTGAAACTCAGCCCTATAATAAAGTGAAGCAGAAAACCATGCGGGCATATTCGATTTCTTCCAAACCGGAGGATAAGAACATCATCCAGCTCATCATCAGACTTGTTCCCGAAGGCATTTGCACCACCTGGGTGCACAAATACCTGAAAGTGGGGGATGAAGTCTTTATGACAGGCCCCTACGGCGATTTCTTCATTCGAGACACCGATGCCGACATGATCTATATCGCGGGGGGAAGCGGCAAAGCACCGATAAAATCGATGCTGGAACATCTTGAAGTGGTGGGCACCAACCGTAAGATGACCTACTTTTTCGGAGCCCGTAGTCCTGAAGATCTCTATCTGACAGAGCAATTCAAGAATTATGAACAGGTCTTTCCCGATTTTACTTATGTGCCGGTTCTGTCTCGTTGTGATGATGGTGAAAAGTGGTGTGCCAGGACAGGTTACATCATGCCCTACCTGAAAGAGTTCATCCGCGATCCCCAAAAAACTGAGGCCTATATGTGCGGCAGCCCCGGAATGCTGGATGCCTGCAAGAAAGAGCTTTTGGCTCTGGGTGTTCCCAATGATAAGATCTACTTTGACAGCTTTGCTTAAGTGAGGACTCGATGAAACAAACACCTCTGGAAGAAAAGATCACTGCGAAGATGCAGCCCGGAGTCATCACTCTGAGCGGTTTTTTGGGCAGCGATGACAGGCATTACCACGAAATTATTGAAGACGATGAAAAAGTCCTGGAAGCTTATGGAGTAACGGCTGAACAGATCGCTAACCGGCTGGACTACTTTACCAAAAACTCGTTTGACAGCTTCATGGGACCTGTGCTTATAGACGGAATCTATGAAGTGGAAACCGAAGTCTATCGAGGCAAATTGCCATGTCCTTTCAGCCATCCCGGCATTTACCGAAAGACCGTCACCACTCTGACCAACACCAAAACAGGCGCAGTCCTTCGCTGGACAGGGCTGAATCTGCACCTCATCCGCCAGCATCATTTTTTTGAAGGAAAGGGCTCTGCCTTTCGCCTGGAACCTGAACTGCTGATCAAAACAATTTTCTAAAACATCACCCCAACCCTTTATCTCCCTTAATTTCCACGCAGCCTCCTGTCTGGCTCACCCCGGGTGGACCCTGCGTGGACCCCGCGTGGATCAAAGGGAAGATGTATGCGTTGAAAATGCTCAGAGAAAACAGGAAAACTGAATCTGCAAGGGGCAACAATCATTTCGCTTGACGATAAGGCAAAAGGGATTTTCCTGACAAAGCATGAAAGAAATAAGTCAGAACAGGATAATGCAATACGCGTTCTTTACAGCAGTTGCAGCCACCATCTATTTTCTGGAAAGCATGGTGGTCCGGGCTTTGCCTTTTCCCTTTCTGAGGATCGGGCTGGCCAATGTGATAATAGTTTATCTGCTGATGAGACGAGAGTTTATCTTAGCTCTGACAGTTAGTGTGATGAAAACGGTCATAGGCGGGCTGATCAGTTTTACTTTGCTGAGTCCGGCAACGCTGCTTTCCATCAGCGGCGGGGTCGTATCCCTGCTGGTGATGTGGGTTTTGCTGTGTTCGGGAATCAGGTTCAGCATTCTGGGCATCAGCATAGCCGGAGCAGTTGTGCATAACATTGTGCAGGTATTGATGGTCAGATGGGTCCTGATCCAGCGTGACAGCATTCTATATCTGCTGCCGTTGCTGATGGTACTCGGCATAGTAACCGGCTTCATTACAGGCGTTATAGCTTATGAACTTTATCAGAAACTGGAAGGAAAGGCAGAATGCGAAAGCAAACCAAACGAGTTATCAGCGAAAAACATAGAAAACTGATCAAGATCAGCGTTGCCGGATTATGCGTTCTGATCGGCATAATCGTCGGTATTGTATGGTTTTACAGGGACGAATTGCCGCCCACTGCCGAGCTCAGAAACTTCACCATGCGTTCCGGTTCGGAAGTCTATGACCGCAATGGCAAGATGATCTATCTGTTTGCTTTTGAGCGCAGAAAACTTGTTTCCCTGAATGAACTGCCGCCTTATCTGATCGACGCTCTGATCGTCACGGAGGATAAGAACTTTTATCATCATTTCGGGATCGACATACTCGGAAACATCAGAGCCCTGATCATTGACATCATCAGAATGGACTTTTCACAGGGAGCCAGTACCATAACGCAGCAAATGGCTCGTAATATGTTTCTAACCCTGGATAAACAGGTCTCGCGCAAGATCAAGGAGATCATTCTGGCCTTCCGGATCGAGCAGAGTTTCAGCAAAGATGAAATTCTGGAGATCTATTTCAACAAGATCTTTTTCGGCGGCCAGATCTATGGAGTGGAAACCGCTTCGCTCTATTACTTCGGCAAACACGCGATGGATCTGACTTTGCCGGAAGCGGCACTGCTGGTTGGTCTGATCCAGAGACCGAATTATTTCGATCCCCGCAAACACAAAGACAGGGCGATAGAACGGCGCAACTTCGTACTGGCAAATATGCTCAAGCACAGAAAAATCTCTCAGGCTGAATACGATGCCGCCGTCAAAAGCTCCATCAATCCGGAGCAAACAGCTCTGCGCCATAACTCTTCAGATTACTTTATCGAGACCATCAGACAGTATCTAGAACGCAAATACGGCACGGATATGCTGTTTGAAGGCAATTTAAAGATCTACACAACCCTGGATTACAACCTGTCGAACTATGCTGATTCCGTTCTGAATGCACATCTGAGCAAGATCGAAAAAAGCCGCAACTACAAAGTGAAATTCAAAGATTTTGAACCCAACCGGTCTGATATCATTACGGATTATCTGCAGGGCGGACTGGTTCTGATGGAAAACAAAACCGGATACGTGCGTGCCATGATCGGTGGCAGAAGCTTTACTCACAGCAAGTTCAACCGCATGACTCTGGCCAGGCGACAACCCGGCTCAGCAGTAAAACCGATCTACTATACCCTGGCTGTCGAAAAAGGCTACACGCCAGCCACTGTCATCAATGATGCGCAGATCATTTTTAGAGATTTGGCCGGCAAAGAATGGAAGCCTCGAAATTATTCGCTCGATTACAACGGCTATACCAGAATGCGTAAGGCCATCACTTTTTCCTATAACCTGTGGGGTGTAAAAACGGTCTATGATATAGGACTGACGGCAGTTTCAGACGTTTTTCAGCGCTTCGGTTTCAAGTACGATGCCACGGATTATTCTGTGGCCCTGGGTTCATACGAAGTAGTTCCGATGGACATCATATCAGGTTATACGGCTTTTCCCAACGGCGGTTTTCGGGTCAAGCCAATCTTCATCCAAAGAGTGGAAGATAAGAAAGGCAAGGTCCTGGAACGGGCCAAGGTCCTGCAATACAAAGTCTGTGAAGAGGAAGTGGCATACATCATGACCAGTATGCTGGAATCAGTGGTCACAGGCGGTACTGCAACCGCTGCCAGACAGGGATACAACTGGCCTGTGGCAGGTAAAACAGGAACTACGGATGACTACAGGGATGCCTGGTTCATAGGCTTCAATCGGGATATGACTTTGGGCATCTGGTCAGGTTTTGATAAAAACATCACTCTGGGGTCGAACATGTCAGGCGGAGTAGTCTGCGCACCGGTCTGGGGACAGATCATGACCAAGGCCATTCTGCTAGACAATAAAGGCCGCTATCCAGCAGCAGGGGACAGCAGATACGCTTTTATCGAGCCACCTAACATTGTGCATCAGACGATCAATCCGACCACCGGATTCTATGCCAAAGACGGTCTGAATGAGGTGTTTATCGCCGGAACAGAGCCCTTGCTCGAAGCTGACAGTCTGGTTTATAATTTCCGTCCCACACGCTATCGGATCTATGATCCGGTGCCGTTTGTCGTTTCCCCCAAAAATCAATGAAAGATATACTTATATGGAGAATTGAATAATGAATCTGGCAGTTTTTGACGATGCAACGATAAAGTTCTTACCAGTCAGTTACACCCGCTCTGTGGGAGACATCCGTTGCGGAATTCTAAAGCTGAGACAACGGCTGCAGGCTCTTCTATTCGGAGAGCAGGACAGTATCATTATCGATCTACAGCTGGTCCCTCTCTATAAGGAAAGGCATCCGGACTGGATGGTCAATCAAATAAGCGGAGATACATTGATTGTTAATTCCAGATTGAAATGCAGTCCTGACAGCATTAAGTCTATAAAAGACTTGAAACCAGGTGAGAGTCTGGTTCTGGAAGATGGAACTATTGTCGCGCTCAGACTTGATTTACAGCAGACTGAGCTGGCTTATGAATCGATCAGAGAGTTGCTCAAAAAAACCGAAAAGATCTCCTGCAAAGCAGGCCTGTATCATAATATGGCAGATATCATAATGGACAACGGCAGGATGCTGGAATTTGATTATGAGCAGTTCTTTCATGATGCTGAGAACTTCATTGAAACAGAACCGGGGGTTACTTTACTCAATCCCTATCAGGTGTTCATCGGCGAAAATGCAGTTCTGAAACCGGGTGTGGTCATAGATGCGACACACGGCCCGGTTGTCATTGACGAGAATGCTGAAGTGATGTCACATTCTGTGATCACGGGTCCTGCCTACATAGGCAAAGGCAGCATCGTTAAAGTTGGTGCTAAAATATACGGAAATACATCCATCGGACCTGTATGCAAAGTGGGTGGTGAGATTGAAGGCAGCATCATTCAGGCTTACTCAAACAAGCAGCATGACGGTTTTCTGGGTCATGCCTATGTGGGTGAGTGGGTCAACATCGGCGCAGGAACCAACAACAGCGACCTAAAAAACAACTACAAGCCCGTGTCGCTTTATTCATACTATGACAACGCAAAGATAAATTCAGGATACCAGTTTCTGGGGTCGGTCATGGCAGACCATGTGAAAACCGGCATTAATTGCACCCTTAATACAGGTGTGGTGATTGGCACAGGCTGCAATCTCTGGGGCAGCAAACTCTTTTCAGACTATGTAAGATCGTTTTCCTGGGGTGAAGCTGACAATCTGATCCCATATAACTTTGAAGCATTTATCGAAACGGCGCGCACAGTCAAGCTGAGACGCAAGCTGGATTGGTCAGATACGGAGACAGACTTGTTCAGAGCAATCTGGAACATCAAGAATTAGGAGTCAATAGTGCACGATTTTATAGAAGTGGAATACCGCTCAGCCAGGCTGGGCTATTTTCAGAATCCCAAGGGGCTGGAACTGAATCCCGATGACCTTGTGATCGTGGAAGTGGAGCGCGGTGAAGACATTGCACAGGTTTTGCATCTGGCGATCAGCAGTGAAGAACTGGAGAATCAGTTCAACAGCGGCAAGATAATGAACATCAAGAGAATCGCGACAGACGAGGATATCGAGAAACTTAAACACCTGTCCGAAGAAGAAGAAAAAGCTACCAAATCCTTTTTGGACATAGTGGTGAACTATCCTTTCCAGATGAAGCTGATCGATACTGTCTATCAATTTGACGGCAATAAGCTCACTTTCTTTTTTGTTGCGGACGGCAGGATCGATTTCAGAACTTTCGTGCGTGAGCTGGCCAACCTTTTCAAGACCAGGATCGAACTGCACCAGACGACAGGGCGGGACGAAGCAAAACGTCTGGGCGGCTTTGGCATGTGCGGGAACCGCTATTGCTGCGGCAGTTTTCTGAAACGCTTCAATCAGGTTACCATCAAAATGGCAAAGGATCAGAACCTTTCCGGCAACCTTTCCAAGATCTCAGGACCCTGCGGCAGATTGCTTTGCTGCCTCAACTTCGAAGAGGATTTCTATGTTGAGCAAGGCAGGGATTTTCCGATTGTGGGCACCTGTGTTCTGCAGAACGGACAGAAGATGCTGGTCTTCAAAAACGATGTTTTGAATAAGAGAGTGTATCTGACCTCTGAGGATCAGGTGCTTTCCGATCTGCCTTTGGACGAGTTCAAGAAACTGGAAGTGGTTGATATTCCCGTGACGGAAGAATGCCCAGAGTAATCTATTCCATACATCCTGACGATTTACAGACAGAGATTCTGGCAGCAGGCTTCAAGGCCTTCCGGTTCAGGCAACTGATGAAATGGCTCTATCCAAAAGCTGTTAATGACTCTAATGCCATGACGGATCTGCCTGCCGATTTTAAAGATTTCCTAATTAAAAACTACATCTTTTCTTTGCCAGAGATTGTCCAATACCTTACTGCCAAAGATGGTTCCACCAAATTTGTTCTGAAGCTGACGGATGGAGAACTGATCGAATGTGTTTTGATGCCTGAAGAGAAGAAAAACACGCTCTGCATTTCATCCCAGGTTGGGTGCGCTTTCGGCTGTTCATTTTGTGCAACTGGCAAACTCGGCGCTGTAAGAGATCTGACCGCGGACGAGATCATGGCACAGATCATGGTTGCCAGGCAGTTTCTGAAGGATGCAAAGCTGACCAATCTTGTCTTCATGGGCATGGGCGAGCCGCTGGACAATCTGGAAAACGTGACGGCTGCCATCCGCATTCTGCAGTCTGATTTTGGCCTGCAATTCAGCCCGAGGCGCATGACAGTCTCCACCAGCGGCTATGTGCCAAAGAT
>CAZWJK010000002.1:44605-65757 GCA_964634035.1 uncultured Candidatus Cloacimonadota bacterium
TGTGGTCAACTGGCTGCACAGCATAAATCAAAGTGAGGTGAACATGAAAGAGATAAAAGACATTGCCGTCAAACTTTTCGGCAAAAACCATCCCTGCAAATGCGGCGGCGGGCACGAAATCTGCCTGGACTGCTATGTCTGCAGGGTTTCTGAGCCTGACCAGTTATGGAACAAAAAAGACCCGATCGCTGATTATATTGACGCCACAATTCTGAAAGCTGATGCAGTGGAAGACGATATAAAGTCGCTTTGCAGCTATGCCGTGAAGTCCAAGTGCAAGGCGATCTGCATCAATTCACATTTTCTGCCCTATGCCAAGAGCAGGGTCAAAGACAAGGTTGCGCTCTGCACCGTGATCAATTTCCCTTTGGGCTCGGGCACGAATATGGCGGTTCTGGCAGAAGCAGAAGCCGTTCTGGATGAGGATATTCACGAGCTTGACATGGTTCAGAACCTGCCTGCTTTGCGTTCCGGTTACTGGCAGGAAACCTATCAGGGCATTCTGGAGGTCAAGAAAGTCTGCGAGGAATCCGGTTCTCTGCTCAAGATCATCATTGAAACCTGTTTCCTGACGAAGGAGCAGATCATCATGTCCTGCCTTATAGCCAAAAAAGCCGGTGCTGATTTTGTGAAAACCTCGACCGGCATGGGTTCAGGCGGTGCGACTGTAGAGAATATCAAACTGATGCGTGCCGTAGTGGGTCCCAAGCTTGGCGTCAAAGCCAGCGGCGGCGTCAGGACCAGAGAGGACGCTTTGAAAATGCTGAAAGCCGGAGCAAACCGCATCGGAACCAGCAACGCCAAAGCCATCATTGAGGGATAGATGCAAATCAGATTAGCCGGGTTCAACATTGACAAAAACCTGATAGATAAGCTGGGCGAGGACATTTCAGCGACACCAGAAGTGATTTCCGCCGCTTATGCCCGCATCAGCAGAAGCAGCAAATCCGTTACAGAACTGCGCAAAGCAGCCCGTGACGATGTTGCCAAAGCCCGCAATTCAAACTGGGAGATCGTCTTTGAGATGGGTCACGCCTCAGTGGCGGAGCATGCCGTTTTTAATTTTGACATCATCGGCATTTCGCGTTACCTGTCTGAATTCATCCAGCGCAGCCGGCTGGCGTCCTTTACAGAAAAGAGCCAGCGCTATGTTACCCTGGACGGCGATTACGTTTTTCCTGATGAGATCGCCCAAAGCAAATACAAGGATGACTTCACAAAGCTTATGGATAAAGCGTTTGCGCTCTATTCCGATTTGTATGAACAGCTCAAGGTTCAGAAATCGAATGAGCAGGCCTGGCCTTCCAAACGAGAACTGGAGGGAGCTGCCAAAGAGGATGCCCGCTATGTTCTGCCGCTTTGCACCAAGACGCAGATGGGGATGACCATCAATGCGCGCAGCTTTGAACTGCTTTTGAGAAGGCTGTCCTCCATACCTTTGCAGGAAGCCCAGGAGCTGTTTAAACTGCTTTACGAAGAGGTTTCCACCGTTGCGCCATCCATTGTCAGATTTGTCACAGCGGATGAATTTACCTACAGAAAACTAAGCTGGAAGCAGGTTCCGAAGACAGAAGCCCATGTTTCAAACCAGATAGAATTGCTGGATTCCTCAAAAGATGCGGATGACAGGATCCTGGCTGCATTGCTGTTTGAGCAGCAGGGAGGCACTTTTATTCAGGCTCAAAAAATCATCCAAACCATGGGCAAGGATGAGAAAAAAGCTTTGTGGAAGGAGCTTTTCACAGGTGTCATGCCTTGGCACAAGATGCCCCGCGCTTTTGAACTGGCTGATTTCACCTTTGAGCTGACCATGTCTGCCAGTTGCTATGCCCAATTCAAGCGCCACAGGCTCTGCACCATTCTCAAAGCGCCTTACAATTCTGAAGACGGATTCGTCATTCCGCCTGCCATAAAAAATCAAGATCAAATCAAAACGATCAAAGCTTTCCTGAAAGAAGCTGAAACCCTTGCAACCAGGATCAGTAAACTGAATCCCATTTTATTTCCCTATATGCTGACCAATGCGCACAGGGTCAGAGTCCTTGCCAAAATGAGTTTGAGGGAGATCTATCATTTTGTGCGCCTGCGTTCCGACGCACATGCGCAATGGGAAATTCAGGCTCTGTCCAATAACCTTGTCTCCATCGTCAGAAAAAAGAGCCCTCAGGCCGCAAAATGGTTGATGGGCAAAAGCGAATTTAACCTGTAGTCCCTATTTTCAGATAGATAGTATCTCCGGTGCCTTGGAAGGGAACGATCCCAGCCCAAGGCATTGTCTTTTATCACATCAGAAAATATATCTTATTACATCAGCTTCTTAATCCACGCAGGGTCCTCGCGGGCTCAGCCTGCGTGGACCCCGGGTGGACCCTGCGTGGATCAAGATGACAAAAGTCCAACCTATTGGGAAATATGGGGGATAGGTCTGATAAAAGACATCAAATGATTGATAGAAAGAGTGAATAAAGTAAAACAAACAAATCACGCAAATGTGCTGGCGAGATTATTGGACAGATCATCTAAAAAAGTTCAAAAAAGAGAAATAAGTTCCGGCTCAAAGCGGCTGAAAGATCAGGATTCCTTGTCTTCTTCGGTTTCCTTTTTATCTTCTGAAACGAAGAGATTCTGATTTTCTTCGAAGAATTCGGCTTTTATATTCAAGACTGGGCTGATGTTTTTTTTGTGCATTTTCAGGTGGCGGAAAGTTACGACAGCGAAAATCAGCGCTCCGACAGCATCCACCACGATGTCGCGCATGGTGTCGATGAGTCCCAGCCTGGTATCCATAACGCCGGTGGCAAGGTGCAAATCCCTGGCTTTTTGCATATTCGCGCCAAAACCTGCATCAATCAGAAACTCCAATATTTCCCAGATCACGCTCATGGCGAGAGCGAAACTGAAAATGAAGAGAGCTATGAAAGCAGGACTGAGGCACTCGTCGATCTTCTTATTTTTATTGGAAGTAAAGATCAGGATGAATCCGACAAAGCCCCAAAACATGGCTGAAATCCCGTGCAGCATGCTGTCCCACCAACTGTACTTGTAAAAATATTCATGGATTTCCCTCAGATACATGGAGGCAAAGATGAAGATGATAATGATTAATTTCAGCAGGGTGGGAATGTGGATCCTGGTCCATTTGCTGTAAAGGTCAGGCAGCAGAAACATAATGAGAGTCAGGACGGAACTGAACAAGATCTTCCATTCGTGCCCCAGGATATTCAGAAAAATAGCGATCACAGTCAGCAGAATGAAGATGTATTGCAGCATTTCAACGATGTTTTGCATGGTGCTCTTTTTCATCAGGATTCTCCTAAATGTGTTATTCCAGACTCAGACAGCAAGTTTTTCCCATTGCTCATGACTTTCATAAGACATTTTTTGATTGATTATCCCCACTTTCTATTCTTAGCGAATACTTAAAATCCTTATATCGTGTTTAACAAATGGTGTCAAGCTAATTTGTCAGGATTTGATTCTTAAGCAAACGAATCAATGCAATATCGGCCTGAATTCAGTTGACAAAAAAACGGGACTGCGAAGCTTGAAATCAGACCTGCGTCCCTGTAGCTCAGCTTGGATAGAGTGGCACCCTCCGAAGGTGAAGGTCGGGCGTTCGAATCGCCCCAGGGACGCCATTTTTGTCTATAAAGGTAAATATGCCAACCGATATATTAATCTCCATTGAAGAAGTCTCCAAACAGATCGCTGGCAGAGTGCTGTTCGAACCGGTCAGTTTTGGCATTCACCAGAACGACAGGATCGGACTGGTAGGCATCAACGGCTGTGGTAAGAGCACTCTGATCAAGATGCTGGCAGGACTTGAATCTTGCACAACCGGAGAAGTCACATACAGAAAAGATCTGTCGATCGGCTACCTGCCCCAGATCCCTGAGCTTGATTATAACCGTGATGTATTGGCTCAGGTCTTAGTAGAAGCGGATCTGAGCAAAGTAGACCACTGGGAGGCGGAACACAAGGCCAAAGCCATTCTGACCCGCCTCAAAATGCAGGAATATGACAAGCCGGTGGCGCTTTTGTCAGGCGGTCAGAAACGCAAGGTCGACCTGGCGAGGGTGCTCCTCAGCAAGCCGGATGTCCTGCTGCTGGACGAGCCGACCAACCACCTTGACCTCGAAACCATAGAATGGCTGCAGGACTATCTGCAAAGCTATCAGGGCGCGGTACTGCTGATCACGCACGATCGCTATTTCCTGGATGCCATCTGCAACAGGGTTTTGGAGATCGATCAGCAGAAGATCCATATCTACGATGGCGGGTATTCCGATTTTGTGGAAGGACAGATCATCCGTCAAACCGATGCCGCCAGAAAAGAAGTGCGTCGCCAGGCACAGCTCAAGAAAGAACTGGACTGGCTGAAAAGAGGCGCTAAAGCACGCACCAGCAAACCGAAAAACCATGTGGATCGGGTCAAGGAACTGCTGTCAAAATCTTATCTCATCAGCAATCAGGAACTCAGCATTTCCTTCCAGACCAAGCGCTTGGGCAAGACCATCCTGGAACTGCATAACCTCTCCAAATCGTATAACGACAATCTGCTTTTTCATGACATCGATCATAACTTCCAGCCCAAGGACAGGATCGGCATCATTGGCCCCAACGGATGCGGCAAAACCACTCTGCTGAGACTGATGACAGGTGAGGAAAAACCTGACAAGGGAAGCGTCAAATCCGGACTACACACACAGTTTGCCTACTATCGCCAGGACCAGGAAGACCTCAATGCCAATGTTTCTGTGCTGGATTATGTCAATCAGTTTGCAGATGTGATCAGAACAGCGGATGGGACAAAGTTCTCGGCATCCGAAATGCTGAAACGCTTTCTGTTCGATGGCAAGATGCAGCAGATGAAAGTAAGTTCCCTTTCAGGAGGCGAAAAGAAACGGCTGCACCTGCTGGTGTCACTGATGTTCGGCAGCAACTTCCTGATCCTGGATGAGCCAACCAACGATCTGGACATCCGCACTCTGGAAATCCTGGAAGATTATCTGGATGCCTATCACGGCTGCATTGTTGTGGTTTCGCATGACCGCTATTTTCTGGACAGGGTGGTGGACCACATCTTCATATTTGAGAAAGGCAGAATCCGCAAGTTTGCAGGAAACTATTCTGATTACTTATTGGTAAAACGCTATCAGGCAGAAGAAGCAGAAGAAAAGGAAGCTGGCGCAAGCGGGAAAAAGGAAGTTAGCCGGCAGGTAAGAGCCGTGAATGCCCTTTCCTGGAAGGAAAAGCAGGAAATGCTTACGCTGGAAAGAGTTATCGATGATGGCGAGCAGGAGACAAGCAAGATGGAAGCAAAACTTCAAAACTCATCTGGCGAGCTTTCATATGCAGATTATAAAGAGATAAGTGACAGCATAGAAAGCCTGAAAACCGAGATTGCCAAAGCCCTGGAACGTTGGAGTGAACTGGCTGAAAGGGATAATAGAACTTAGAAAAGGAAATTAAAAAAGATTTGGTGCTGAAGGGGGGACTCGAACCCCCACAAGCGCATCGCTTACTAGTCCCTGAAACTAGCGTGTCTACCAATTTCACCACTTCAGCACAACTATGTTGTTCAAATCCCCAAGGGGCATTATTTTGTCAAGCAGAAACTATTGTTTGTCTTTGTAAAGCTTGGCTGCTGCAATAAAATCACGGAAAATGGGATGCGGTTTTGCCGGCCTGGATTTGAATTCTGGATGGAACTGCACTCCGATCAGAAAGTCATTTTTGGGGTATTCCATGATTTCCACCAGCAGGCCGTCTGGCGAAGTGCCTGAAAAGACTGCTCCCTGTTCAAACAGTTTGATCCTATATTTGTTGTTGAATTCATAACGGTGTCTGTGCCGCTCTGAGATCTCTTTGCTGCCATAAATCCTCTGAGCCAGAGAATCAGGTGTCAATTGGCAGGGATAAGCTCCCAGGCGCATGGTGCCGCCCAGTTTTTCCAGGTATTGCTGGTCCTGCATGATGTCGATCACGGGATCTGGCGTTATTTCATCAAATTCCGTGCTGTTGGCTTGTGGCAGATTGCAAAGATGCCTTGCCATTTCAATGGCGGCTACCTGCATTCCCAGACAGATGCCGAAATATGGGATATTCCTTTCACGGGCATACTGAGCAATGGCAATTTTGCCCTCAATTCCCCTTAAGCCAAAACCTCCTGGTATTAAAACGCCGTGAATACCGGTAAGTTCTTTCTTCAATTCATCCGGCTGATAGGTCTTTTCGGAATCAACCCATTTTATTTCAAGTTTCAGTCTGTGAAAGGCGGCAGCGTGGATCAGTGCTTCGTCCACACTTTTATAGGCATCCTGGTGTTTGACATACTTGCCGCAGACGGCAATCCTAACAGAATCGACAGGAGAGAGTACATTGGCGATGAAGGTTTCCCAATCAGCCCAGTCAATTTCGTGCAACTGCAGCTGAAACTGCTTGCATACAATTTCATGCAGGCCTTCTTTATAAAAGACAAGGGGGACTTTATAGACACAGTCCACGTCGATGGCGTTTATGACTTTCTTACGATGAACGTTGGTAAAAAGGGCTATTTTATTATAGACATCCTCATCAAATTCAGTTTCAGAACGGCAGAGCAGAATATCAGGCTGGATACCAATTTCCCTCAGTTTGTAAGCGCTATGCTGGGTGGGCTTGGTTTTCAACTCTCCGGCAGATCTGATATAAGGTACGTAGGTCAGCAGAACATATAATGTGTTCTCATAACCCAGGTCCAGACGAAGCTGGCGGATGGCTTCCAGAAATGGCAGACTTTCGATGTCGCCGACAGTGCCGCCGATCTCTGATATAATGACATCATAATCCTTATCCAGCTTGCAGATGCGCTCCTTGATCTCATTGGTGACGTGAGGAATGACCTGGACAGTTTTGCCCAAATAGTCTCCCCGGCGTTCTTTTTTGATGACGCTGTCATAGATCTGACCTGCGGAGGTGCTTGACCACCGGGACAAAGAGACATCCACAAAGCGTTCGTAATGCCCGAGGTCCAGATCTGTTTCCGCTCCGTCGTCAGTGACAAAGACTTCACCATGTTGAAACGGGCTCATTGTACCGGGGTCCACATTCAAATAGGGATCGAATTTCTGCAGATAGACCCTGTAACCCATACGTTTCAGCAGCAGCCCGATGGATGAGGTGGCAATGCCCTTTCCCAATGAGGAAAGGACACCGCCCATGACAAATATGTATTTCGCCATCGCTACTCCCCTCAGACTAAGGGTTTCAGTTCGGTAAGGGATTCTTTAATGGCATTTATGGTATAATCCAAATCTTCCTGTGTGTGCCTGTAGCAGATATATCCATGATGATAAGGCTGCAGGAAAACCCTGCGTCGGATCAGTTGAGTGTAAAACTCGGTTCTGAGTTTTTTATAAAGCCCTGTTTCATCTTTGGGGAATGTGATAAAGGGCATCCAGGGCGCGCCACTAAAGTTGACCGGCAATCCGGAATCAGCAACCACTTTTTCCACAGCTTTGGCAAAATACATGCCTTTTTCATGGACTGCATCGAGGATGTGATCCCTTTCCAAAATCTCGATGGTTTTCAAAGCAGCTATCTGCGCATCGCTATTGGGGAAAAAGGTGGAAGAAAGGAAAACCTTGTCAGCCAGGACATTCATAATCTCTTTTTTGCCGACCAGAGCACTGATGGAATAGCCATTGGCCATCGCTTTCCCTATCGTGGCAAGGTCGGG
The DNA here is from genome assembly GCA_964634035.1 of uncultured Candidatus Cloacimonadota bacterium. GTDB lineage: Bacteria > Cloacimonadota > Cloacimonadia > Cloacimonadales > Cloacimonadaceae > UBA5614. Next base: position 52,326 of record CAZWJK010000002.1, read on the forward strand.
AGTCACGCCAAAATACTTCTGCGCACCGCCTAATGAGCATCTGAACCCACTGCGGATCTCATCAAAGATAAGAACAACGCCATATTCATCAGCCAGCTTGCGGATCCCTTCCAGATAACCGGGTTTGGGCATTTCCACTTCATGTGCAAGCGGATGTCCGACCGGAGTGACAATGATGGCAGCCAGGTCCGAGCTATTCTGTTTAACTATGGATTCCAACTGGTCAAGATCATTATAATGGAATTCAATGACATCTTCATACAACTTTTGCGGTATGCCGCCCTTGACTTCCACGCACCAGTCATGCCAGCCGTGATAACCGCAACGAGCGATCTTGGTTTTGCCGGTGTAACCTCTGGCCACTCTGATAGCGACAGTCGTAGCATCAGAACCGGTTTTTACGATGGCGGCCATTTCGCAGCAGGGCACCACTTCCATAAGCTTGTTGACCAGTGTGTTCTGAATGGGTTGAGTCAGGGAAAAGCAAAATCCTTTCTGTTTGATCTGCTGGTAAACAGCATCATCGATCTCATCCTCGCCATAACCTATAATGATGGGCCCATAAGCACAAAGATAATCAATGTATTCATTGCCGTCCACATCAAAGACATGGCTGCCCTTGGCATGGTCAAAAAAGATTGGGTATTCGCCGGGCACAAAGTTATAGGGCCTGCGGATGCCGGCCACACCACCGGGAACGAGACGTTGAGCCTCGTCAAACATTGCGAAGCTTTTATCGAGTTTCAATTTATCAGCCATGATTATTCTCCCTTATGTTACTTCATGTTCCAGAGCGTGGCTATGCCCATTCCACCACCTATGCAGAGCGAAGCCAGGCCTCTCAGGACCTTGCGTTTTTTCATCTCGTGCAGAAGCGTGACAATGATGCGGGCTCCGCTGGCCCCGATCGGATGTCCCAGAGCAATAGCACCACCGTTGACATTTACAATGGAGGGATCAAGTTTACCGATTCCATCCTGCTCCAGACCTTTCAGAACAGCCAAAGACTGAGCAGCGAAAGCTTCGTTGAGTTCTGCCAGTTCAATATCCTGCAGCGCCCACTGTGCTTTTTTCAATACTTTAGCAATGGCTGGAACAGGTCCGTAGCCCATAATGGCAGGGTCCACACCAGCTGAGGCATAATCCACCAGATAAGCCAAAGGCTCAAGACCCAGTTCGGTTGCCTTGTCCTCGCTCATCAGGAGAAGCATGGCTGCTCCATCATTGATGCCGGATGAGTTGGCTGCAGTGACAGAACCGTCTGTCTTGAAAGCAGGTCTCAGTTTCGACAGACTCTCAGCAGTGACACCTTTTCTGGGCATTTCGTCTTCTTTGATAATCACGGGATCTCCCTTTTTCTGAGGGATCTCAACAGGAACGATCTCATCTTCGAATCTGCCGGATGACATGGCAGTTTCAGTTTTATTCTGGCTTTCAGCAGCAAAGAGATCCTGCTGTTCACGGGAAATGAAATATTTCTGAGCCAGGTTTTCTGCTGTAATACCCATGTGGTAATTATTAAAGATATCAGTCAGGCCGTCAAGAACCATCAGGTCAACCAGGTTTTTGTTGCCCATTCTGGCGCCCCATCGGGCATCCGGCAAGGCATAAGGGATCTGGCTCATGTTTTCAGTTCCGCCGGCCAGGACAATATCAGCTTCGCCCAGGGCAATTGATGCGGCAGCAAGAGCAACAGCTTTCATGCCGCTGCCGCAGACTTTGTTGACAGTAAAGGCGGGAATTTGGACAGGAACACCTGCATGAACGGCTACCTGCCTGGCTATGTTCTGCCCAAAACCTGCTCCGCAGACGTTACCGATAATAACTTCATCAATCATTTCGGGCTTGATTGAGCTTTCCTGCAACACAGCCTTGGCAGCAACAACACCCAGTTGAACGGCTGAAACATCTTTGAAAACACCGCCAAAGTTGCCGATGGGAGTGCGTTTGGCACTTATTACAACGGTTTTTCTCATAACTCCTCCAGAAATATTTTTTTCATTGAAATTTGAATCGGTGTTTTGGTCAATCATTTTCCCTTGTTTCTGCATCTCTGATCGAGTATTCATATGCAGCATAAAGTGATACGAAAATGTAAGTATTGCATTAAGCAAAACCATGATAAAATGAGATCTGCAAAAAGAGAATTTCTTAAAAGTTAGGAAATATCGGCGGAATTTCATCTTAATGTCTGTTGATCACAAAGTCAGGATTTTTGACGGAATGATAGGACAGAGGAAGCTGATTAAAAAAACTGCTTGACGATTTTCCATCCCTCAATATTGCATTGCTAATGGTGTATCTTTAGTTGATAAAGTGTTCAAGCAGCACTTATAAGTCATTAATATATAGTAGAATAAACTCATAAATCTGAGAGTGAGGGAGGTTTTCAATGCGAAAGACTGCATTGATCCTTTTAATTCTGACCGCTATCTGCGTTACCGGATTATATGCTGGAACTACAGGAAAATTGGCAGGCAGAGTCAGAGATGAATCCGGCAAGGGCATTGCATACGTCAATGTTCTGGTCTTGCAGGATGGAAGACGCGTTACGGGCATTCTGACCAAAGAGAACGGGTCTTACATTATTATCAACATTCCCCCTGGTGAATATGACGTGAAGTTCCATCTGCAGAGTTATGCGGAGCTTACAGTCCGGGGTGTCAGAATATTTGTGGACCAGACTACCACTCAGAATGCCACTTTGTCAAAGAAAAGCATCGTCCTGGATAAAGTGGTGGTTTCGGCAACGCAGGAAAAAGTCAGCAAAGACCCAGCCGGATCGGCCCGTCAGATCGATACTCAGAATATTGCCAACATGGCTGTAACTGACGTGCAGGGCATTGTGGCACTGCAGGCCGGAGCCGCAATTGTAGCAGGCGAGCTTCACATCCGAGGCGGTAGAGCCAATGAGGTCAATTACACTATCGACAATATGTCTGTTTCTGATCCTGTGGATGGCGGAACAGCCCTCCAGGTCGATCCTGACGCCATCAGCGACATGAAGGTTATGACCGGAGGATTCACTGCGGAATTCGGTAATGCTCAGTCAGGAGTGGTCAACATCATAACCAAGGAAGGAGATCCTTTCTATTCCGGCAAGATCGAATACAGCACAGACAGATACATTGCTCAAAGCCGCAATGAAGATGCCCTGAAATTTGCCTTCGGCGGACCAGTGGTTCCCTTCAGTTCAGATGACCTGCGCAACAAGTTCACATTCTATATGAACGGAGGCGGAAACTGGCTGGACGGAAGACTGAGAAACTATGCAATCAGCGATCCGTACAACGATTTTGTCCTGAATGACGTGCCGCTTCTGGAAAACGGAACTGCCTATGATCCCATCAATCCGTTCAAAGACAGAAAGAAGTTTTTGGATATCGACCTGGGAGACAGATTTTATAACTCATACAACGTGAATTTCAAGACCAAATATGCTTTGAATGAAAGGGAAAAGGTCACTTTTGCCGCTCGCGGAGACAGATCGATCAACGATTTCTTCAGTTATGCCTGGAGATATGCGCCTGATTTCAACGGCCAGGATGAAACGATCCAACGCCAGTATGTGGGATCTTATGATAAAGTTTTGAGCCCGACCATGAACCTGAAAGCCAAAGCCAGCTATTTCCAAAAGGATTACAAGCAGGGGCCAAAAGGGATAGACCGGGATAAATATTTCTTCTATAACATGGATCCTGATCCGAACAACCTGCCGGATGACTATGTCAATCAGGTGCTGTTGGGGAATTACGGCTATGACAGTGTGGGTCTGGATTCAAATGGAGACGGCAGTTTCTATTATTACCAAGGCTTCATGGATGAAACATTCTGGACATACAGAATACAGGGTGTGGAGAATCCGCGTTATGTGATTGGATTTGTAGCTCCTGGTACGATCTATGAGACATTTATTAATGACAGAACATCGTCGGTCAATGTTAAAGCAGATTTTGAATGGCAGCTCAATAACATTCACCAGGCCAAGACAGGGCTGGAAATCATCAGTCATAGCATCAAGAAGGACCAGAAGTTTAATTTCTTAAGTGTGTATGAAGACAGACGCAAGGCTTATCTGGACGGCATCTATAATATGGATAAATATGTTGATCCGGATAGTCTGGACGGAATCGTTTACGTTCCTGAGCAACTGGTTGACGTGATCATTCCCGAGGATGGCAGCAAACCGATCGGCATCTACAAGCCGGAAGATTATCTCAAAGCAGCTTATGCCGCATCAGGCAAAAATGACGGCTACAAAGCTAATCCCTGGCAGGCTGCCTATTACCTGCAGGATAAAATGGAATGGGAAGGCATGATCGTCAATGCCGGTCTCAGATTTGACTTCTGGTATCTGGGCAAGGATTATCAGGTTCTGCTGGATGACGGAACATATGAGACACGTCCCCGCAAATCAGTCATAACTTATGACCCTATCACAGGAGCTGCCATAGATACCACCACAACGGTAGGTTTTAATAAGAAAGACAGATTTCAGCTTATGATATCTCCCCGTTTGGGTGTATCGCATCCGATCTCAGACAAGGATGTGCTGAGATTTGCTTATAATTATCAGAATCAGCTTCCTCAGATGCAGTTCATCTTTACCAGCAAGACTCCTACTGATGCCAATGTCAGCGATCAGGTAATCGTGGTCGGAAATCCAATTCTTGAACCTCAGATCACAGTTACTTATGAAGTCGGCCTGACACATCAGTTGAGTGAGGATTATGTGATCGACATGACCGCCTATTACAAGAACCTGTATAACTATGTCAGCACCAGAAAGGTAACGGAAGATAACGTGACCTGGTATGAATACATATCTGAAGATTACGGCAGCACGCGTGGTATTGACATGCAGCTTGAGAAGAGCTTATCTGATTTCAACACCTGGTCAATTGCTTATTCTCTGGCTTGGGCCCAGGGCAACAACTCATCTACGGTGGTTCAGGATGAAAACACAAGTCTGCGCGAATATCCCCTGGACTGGGATATCAGACATAATGTCAATGTCAACTACACCTTCAGAATAGCCCGGGGCGAAGAGTTCATAGTTCCGTTTACAAACTTCATTTTGCCGTTTGATGACTTTTCTGCCAACATAAACTGGACAATGGCATCAGGCCGTCCTTACACGCCGACAATCGGAAGTCAGAATACAGCCCTGGATACCAACAGCAAGCGCATGGGCGCTTCCCAGCAAGCTAATCTGAGATTGACAAAAGGTATCAATCTGCCATCCGGAACAAGCCTAAGACTGTATATGAACGTGGAAAACCTGTTTAAAAACTTAAATGTTTCTTCAGTGTTCCCGAGATCCGGTTCAGCCTATCAACCGCCAGTTGAAGATTTGGCAGAGCAGGGATACACTTTTGCTGAAGTTGAATACATGTATCGGAAAGCAGTGATAAACCCCGCCAACTTTAATAGCTTCCGCGCTGTCACACTGGGTGTCAGCTTTAATTTCTAAAAAATTATTCCAAAATGGAGGATTAACATAATGAAAAAGACTTTCATCTTCGCAATCCTGATGATGATGGTATTAAACCTGGTATTTGTAACAGCTGCCTATGCTCAAGCAGCAGAAACAGCAGCAGCTCCGTCCTCGGGCGGCACCATAGAAAACATTGCCATTGTAATCTTTGGCAGCGGTCTGGTGAAGTGGTTCAAGGACGGCGGCTGGGCTATGTGGCCCATTCTGTTCTTAGCTTTGTATTCCATTGCTTACGTAATCTGGAAATTTATTGCTTTGTTATACGGCAAAATCAGATTAAATTCTTTTATAGACCAGATAGTTCCTTTGGTCAAGCAGAAGAAGTTCAAAGAAGCAACGGAAGTAGCTTCCAAAACAAGAGGACCGGTTGCAGCTATCATTTATGCAGGTCTTCTGAAAGCTGACAAAGGCGTTGAAGCTTTCGAAAAAGCGATCGAAAATGCTGCCATGATCGAAATGTCCTATCTGGAAAAAGGGTTTACGGAAATGGCTGTAGGAATAACGCTGGCTCCCATGATGGGGTTCCTGGGAACTGTTTCCGGTATGATTGTGGCTTTTGATTCCATAGCCGCAGCCAGAGCTGTTGACGCCACAATCGTGGCAACCGGTATCAAAATAGCCTTGATAACGACCCAGGCCGGATTGATTGTTGCGATTCCTATACAGTTTTTCAACAATCTGTTTGTAACATGGGTAGATGGCTTGGTTATAGACATGCAAAGAGCCACTGAGAAGGTGACAGAAGCTTTGGTCGAAACGGTTTAGGAGGGAATAATGATAATCTCCCGAAAGAGGAAGGGTAGTTCGGATATCCCGACTGCCTCAACCTCAGATATTGCCTTTCTGCTCATAATCTTCTTTATGGCGACCACCAAGTTTGATGTTAAGGAAGGACTTTCCATGGTTTTGCCGCCGGCTGCCAAGGAGGGGGCTGAGGTCGTCAAACTTAGTGATAAGGATATGACGCGTATCCTGATTATGAGCTCTGGAGAGATCATGCTGAACAATGATAATATCGGTTTGTTTGATCAGCCGGTCTTCGATGGCAAGGTTAAAGAGATCATTTCCGCTAATCCTGCAATGATCTTTTCTCTCAAAACAGACAGAGAAGCGCGCTACAACGATATGATCAGGGTTCTGGACCGCCTGAAGACTGCAGGTGTCGAAAAGATCTCGCTTTCCACGAATTAACAGGAGGCTCTGTTTATGGCAAAGATTGAAATAAAAAAACGCAAACCCGTCATTCCCCAGGGTTCCATGGCTGATATCGCCTTCCTGTTGCTCTTGTTTTTTATGGTTTCGACCGTATTTGTTCAGGAGAAGGTCTTTTGGGTGGAACGTTCCCGTTGGCCTTTGGCTGAATCAATTCAGAAGATTCCGCGCAACCACACTTCGACAGTCTACATCAAACAGGATGACACAGTTTTGATAGACGATGTTCCCTATAGTATGGATGACTTAGAGACAATGCGCATAGCGTCTGTGATGCAGAGAAAGCTGAACAATGACGCAAATATGATCGTTTGTTTCAGAACTGACCGTGACACCAAATATGGTATCATGTCTGATGTCATGCGCCAGCTCCAGGATATTGGCGCTCTCAAAGTCACCTTTGAAACTCAAAAGAAGAATAACTGAGGAGGTTCTTATGGAAGCTAAGACTTTTGATTGGAAAGACGTAGCCAATTCTCAGTTCGAAAAAGCCCTGACTCTGGCGATTCTGGTACTGCTGTTTGCTGTTTTGGTCACCCCCAAGGTCGATATCAAACGGCAAAAGTTCTCCGTTCAGGAGACTCAGGTGATTGACCTGCCTCCGGAAGAAAGGGAAAAACTCACCCCTCCCGAAGACATTGCCAAGCCTGTCATAGACATTATCATTGAAGATGAACCCACTGGTACAGATGCTACTGATCCCAATGTTCTGGCTGCCATTCAAACTCAGCTTGGACTTGGCATCTTTGAGCAAAATACCTCCGGCCGAGGTTCCGGCGCTTCGGAGCGTCCCTTTGAGTTCGTCCCCTACGAAGATCCGCCTGAGCCAATCAATCCGGTTGCTCCGGACTATCCGACTTTCGCTATCAGAACAGGTATCGAAGGTCTGGTCTATCTTGAAGTTGATGTTTACAAGGACGGTACCATTGGCAATATAAAAGTCCTTAAATCACTGATGAGCGGACCTAACGGTCTGGACGAAGCTGCCATTAACGCTGTCCGGCGTTGGAAATTCCAGCCTGGCAAAAGCGGCGGCAAGCCTGTGGACACCACTGTTATTATTCCCATTGAGTTTACTCTCAATAAATAAGGGGAGCCATGCATGAATTTATCTAAAAAAATAATATTCCTCATCCTTCTGATGATAGTTTTGTCAGCCCTGGCCTTTGCTGCCAAGGCTGATAAAACCACTCCCGCCAAGAAGTTTGACTTGTCCAAATGGCACAATGTCGGCAATATTTGGCTGCGTGTCAGCAACTACGGTTTCTTTGGCTCCGGTGACGACGTTGTGCCGCAATATCCTTCCCTGGAATATCCCGGCGGTAGCGGTATTGACTACCTCTACCAGGGTGCTCTCTGGTTTGGCGCTAAGAAATACCGCCGTAACACTGCCGGCAAGAAACTCTATTGGGTTGCTCAGACTCCGTCGGCTGACAGCAGTCAGGTAATTGCTGAAGGTGATCCTGGTTGGTTAAGCACCATGAAGCCTGTCATTGACACTCTCGTCACTGTTGGCTTCGACGGAGATGCCGATCTCTATGAGTTCTTGCCTGCCTACAATCCTCTCGAAAGCGGAAACTCTGCCATTGCTGCAGATTACAACCTTTACAACTCTTTTGATATGATTGCCACAACCTCATCCCGTGCGCAGAAAAGAGGCGTTGACGATGATGGCGATGGCATTATCGATGAAGACTTTGTCGGCTATACCTTCCCTTTGAGAGTAGCTTCTGAATTGCCGGAGGTCTTTTCTTCCTTCGGCAGCCAATTCATTCATAACACCAATAACTTCGGCATAGTCACCGAATCAGCCAATTTTGAGATCTGGTTCCCGCTCGGTTTTATGGAGCTTTCTGACCGAACAAACACGCACTATAACTTTTCAAAGGCTTATGATGATGATGGCGACGGCTTGCTTGATGAGGATGGCGCTCCTGTATCTGAGCAGGACTTCATCTCATTCTATTATGATTACAGCCCGTTTGGCACGTTGGGCGACAGGGACTGGGGTTCGCGCCGCTCCTCCAATACACACGTGCCCCTCAAAGTTCGCGTGCGTCAGATGTCATATCAATGGAGTTATGAATACATCAAGAATCTGGTTTATGTCGAATTCAATATAACCAACATGAACCTGAGCAATATCCCAGCCCTGCAGGATACCTTGTTTGACTGCGCCATGGGCATATATATGGATTCAGACGTCGGTCCGCAAAGTTATGGACCGGAGAAAGCTTCCGATGACCTGTCGGGTTATGTGATGGGCCCGGGTTATGAGTTTGCCTATACCAGAGACGACGATGGAGACGGTGGTTTGACACCCGGCCTGGTCGGCTCTCGTGTTTGTACTCCCGACCCTGAGGTTCTGCTGTTCAGTTGCTGGTATTGGAAAGTGGGGGATGGTCCGGATGACTTCAATGCCCAATCCCTCAACCTCGGTACCAAGAACACCTCCAATGAGAAGTATTGGCTGCTGACCGGAAGGAACCCAAATCCCGGTTCTGCCACCAAATATCAGCCTCTAAGGGGTGGTCCGACCGGTGACATGGCAGAATACATCCAGCCCTCAGCCAATGATACGCGTTATCTCTTTGCATTCTACGGAGCTCAGCCCGGAACCAGTGATTACAACGATCCTGCCAAGGTATGGAACCTGGCTCCAGGCAAGACAATGAAGATCGTCATAGCGGTCTTTCCCGGCGACAACCTTGAAGATCTGAAGCGCCAGGCGGGATGGGCAAAGGAAATATACGGTGTTGCCCAGAACCTTACCACTGTTATCTTGCCCGATACTTTTCCGCATTATAATCCGCCTGAACCTCCAGAAATCCCCAAACTCTATGCGGAACTGCTCGATGACGGTGACAAGATCGATCTCTATTGGGATAACAGGTCTGAGTTTTCCTATGATGTGAAAACGGTAAGCACATCTGTCATCGGCTGGCAAAATCCTAACAATGTTACTGTCCCCGGCATAGACAGTGATCCCAATTTTGTGGACTGGTCAAATTATCCTCCCGAATTTCAACCCGGAGCAACTCAATACAATCCCATTGGAAGGATCAATCCCTTTACTGCATACCGGCTGCGTCACGACTTCCAGGGTTATTCGACCTGGGGCAGGACAGGCAGCGGTTCGCAGGAGGATTGGGAATTGATAGAAAAATGGGACAAAGTGGATTCTCCAGTCGATTGGGCTGATTATGACACCAATCTCGGTTCTGAGTATTACAAGAATTACGGAGGATATACCGGTGTAGAAAAGGGCCTGCCTAATGCCGACGTATTCACTGATCCGACAGAGAAAATCAAGTTCTATAAATACAACGAATATTATTCTTTTGTTCCCGTTCAAGCTGATGACTCCTTCTTCGGTTGGCCGATCTACAATCCCGACGTGGATTGGACTGAATCCCTGCAGGCGATTTCCGATCAGTTAGCTGTGAATCCACAATTTCCCACTCCTGAGGAAAAGCTGATGCAAGCGCTCTTGTTCAAGTATCCAACCATGCGTGATGAGATCTTTTTCGAGTTGTTTGATGACAAGCTGATCCCCTTGAGAAACCATGGCGGACAAGTTACCTTGCCGGAGAACAATGAAGGTGATACGGAGAGGCTGATTGAACTGAAGAAAGCCCGTCTTGCGCGACGTTGTTACAAGTCATCCATTCATTATCCGCCCAAGGGTATTGAGTATTACACTGCAGTAACGGCCTTTGACCGTGGAATCCCGTCTAATAACCTGGATTTTTTGGAGACAGGACGTGATGCAGATGCCAATATGAAGGTCTTTTTCCCGGGATCACTGGCCAAATCAAAGATGGACAACATCTATGTGGTCCCCAATCCTTATGTCGGCAGCAGCAAGTTTGACGGACGCCGCGAGAATGACAAAAAGGGCGACAAGAGCAAGCGTCTCTGGTTTGTCAATTTGCCGGAGCGCTGCACGATCAGGATCTACACTATGGCCGGAGACCTGGTTGACAAGATCGACCATCACGGAGCTCATGCTGCGGATATCATCAATGTCAGCAAAGCCACGACATTGGGTATCACAGCCAGCGGCATTCACGAATGGAACCTGCTTTCCAAAAACAATCAGATCATTGCCAGCGGCGTTTACCTGTTCTCGGTGGAGAACAAGGCAAATGGCGACATCAAAGTCGGCAAGTTCGTCATAATTAAATAAGGAGGAACTGTGAAAAAGATAATATTACTCTCGCTTACAGTTCTGCTGATGGTTTCAGTTCTGAGTGCCAAACCGTTTGGCAAGACCGGAACTGCAGCTCTGCAGTTCCTGAAGTTTGGTGTCGATGCCCGTGCGATTGGTATGGGGGAGGCTTATACAGCAGTGACGGATGACATTTCTTCTGTTTACTGGAATCCTGCCGGACTGGCTCCCGCCTTGCAGAATCAGGCTTTCTTTTCACATACTGACTGGCCTGCAGGCATCATGCACGAATTTGCTGCAGTTTCATACACCAACGGCGTTTCGACCTGGGCGCTATCAGCTTCGGTTCTGCACATGGACAAGCTGGATGTGACCACCGAAGAGGAGTTTGGACCCACCGGCGAAACCTTCACCAATAGTGACATGGCCTTTGGCTTGTCATATGCGAGCACCTTTACTGACAAGTTCTCTTTTGGAATGACAGCCAAGTATCTGCGCGAGAATCTATACATATATGACATCAATAGTTTCTCCGTGGATTTGGGATCGATCTACAACACCGGCTGGCAGAATGTGAAGATCGGCATGTCCTTGCGGAATTTCGGTCCCGACATTCAATACAAGGTTGACGATGATGGTGACGGCAGTTTCAACGAAGACCCATTTGATCTGTTGGACAATGATGGTGATGGTCTGATTGACGAAGATGGTGAAGGGATCGAAAGCAAGATTCCGATGAATTTCTCTTTGGGCATCAGCGGTGATGTGATGCGGAAAAATGATTCTCATCTGATTGCATCGCTTCAGCTTGACAACTGCATTGACCGGATGGAGACTTGGAATCTGGGAGCTGAGTACCGGCTCGGCAATCTCTATCTGAGAGGCGGCTACCAGTTCAATTATGATACCAATGGTTTGAGCGCAGGTGTGGGAGTTCAGCTTCCCACCCGCTTTGCTGTGTTTAGTATCGATTATGCCTATACTGATATGGGCTATCTGGCTGAAAGTTTCATCAACTCAGCCCATCGCATTTCACTCAAAATGAAGTATTGATACCTGAAATAAATATGGAGGTAACCCAATGAAAAAAGGTATATTGCTAATCCTGATGCTGGTCCTGGTGACAAGCGTCGTTTTTGCAGATTACATGCGTCCCGGAAAGCTGCAGAAAGCTGCAGAGATCCAGGAGCTCAAAAAAGTCGTGCAACCCACCCGTCCGGACACCGCTATTGTCAACTTCAGCGTTGTTCCGAACAACCTTCTGCTGTCATATTATGACTATATGATCGGCAGTTACAATGACATTCCTCTTTGTGTCCAGCCTGATCAGACCTATGGCGGATACTTTATGACCTTCCACGGCAAGAGGACCCCTACCGGCCAAAGACGTGTGTTCTATAGCTACATCAATGACAATGGTGTTATTGAGAACATGAATGAGATCACCAACGTCCAGAACTGGGAAGGCTATCCCGGTATCGCGGTTGATCCCGTATCCGGAAAACCTTTGTATGCCTGGCATGTTAATGCTGACGCAGATGCGGAGTATGAAGTCCAGTTTGCCTATGACGCCTTCCTGTTTGGAGCGGCTGGTCTGATCAGTGATCCGGTTATAGTAATTGATAATCCTACAACCATGCCTGCACCTTATAATACGACCAACAATGAATTCATCTGGCCCACTGTGCAGATCGGACCATCACCGACAGCCGGAATGCGCAGAGTTTATGTGCTTGCCCGCAATGCCGTATCACATGCCGGCAATCCCAGTGAAAATCCCTATATAGCATATGCTGATTTCGATGCAGACATGCTGGAAATGGGTGCCACCCTATCCTGGACCTACATCACCATTCCCACCCTTGATGCCTGGAATCATGATGGAGTGCTGTTCCGCCGTCCGCAGATGGCTTTCTCAGTCGGCAATGATGGCAACATCTACTATTCCGGTTATCACATTGGAACCATTACTGCCAACAGCAGTGACCTGATCGAACCAGACCTTGATGTCTTCAAATGTGATAACTATGGTGCAGGAACCTGGACCCGCGTGACTGCCAGCAGTAGATATGACAGTTGGAATCCGATGATGAATTATGGCAATGGACCTGACTATTATTTCACCGGCTCTGACAACGTTACTCCCGTTCCGTCTGATTCTCTGTGGTATGGCATTTCCAGCTCCTCACACATCAATGCCGTGATTGATCAGACCAATGGCAAGATCCACATGGCCGGTGCCTGGGCACAGCAGTTCACCGAAAACGACGGTGGAGTGCTGAATACATATTATCATCCCTCTTTACAGGTGGTGAGAAACCTGGTCTATGATATTTCTGAACAGACTTTTGAAATTCGTGAGATCTATCCGGTGGCCGGCACTTCCACTGATAACCTGCTGTGGCTGCCTTGGGACGCCGATGGCGACGGGCTTGTGGATGAATATTACACCAATCCAGATAATCCCAATGATCCCAACAACGGCACACCTCTGATGTATTCCACCTGGCCTTTCCCGTATTGGGACAACACCGCTCACGGTGGAGCCATGC
>CAZWJK010000003.1:0-33287 GCA_964634035.1 uncultured Candidatus Cloacimonadota bacterium
CACTTTTCTGTCAAGCAGAAAAGATATTTTATTTTTGAAACCTGCCCAAATCTGCATAAAATCAATGGACGTGATGGACTGAATAGACAAAGTAGACCGGATGGACGAAATGGACTAAATCAACATATGAAACCTTGACCTGATATACAATTGAAATTGAATTCCCGTTAGTCATTTATCCACAAATACTTCCCTGGCAGTTCCCGGGTCTGGCCCGGGAAGTGCCCGGGAACTGCCAGGGAAGTATTTATGCAGAATGAATCAAAAAGACAATATCCATATACTTGTGACACAGTGGATCAGAAAATCTAAACAGATTTAATTGCTTGACATTATTTTCGGGCTCTAATTATTCTGTTTTTAGTTAGTTTTGCGGTATCCAATTTATTTCTTTAGCCTCAGCAATCCCAGTTCTAAGATTGACAAAATCAGTCTTTACAAAATAATAGTAATGGATAAATGTATTTGGAGATGTCGATGAGCAAAGCAGTCAGGACAGCAATAGAGCCGACGCGTGAAGAAAATTATGCGGAATGGTATCAACAGGTAATAAAAGCAGCCGATCTGGCAGAAAACAGTGATGTGCGCGGATGCATGGTGATCAAGCCCTGGGGCTATGCCATCTGGGAAAACATACAGAGAGTTCTGGACGGAATGTTCCGTGAGACAGGGCACAGAAACGCCTATTTCCCGATCTTCATACCCAAGAGTTACTTTGAAAAGGAAGCGGAGCACGTGGAAGGCTTTGCCAAAGAATGCGCAGTTGTAACGCATTCCCGCTTGGAAGACGACGGCAAGGGCGGACTGAAAGTAGCCGGAGAACTGACTGAGCCCTATATTGTCAGACCGACTTCAGAGACGATCATCGGGGAGTCCTTTTCCCGATGGGTGAATTCATACCGTGACTTACCACTATTAATAAATCAGTGGGCAAACATCGTGCGCTGGGAAATGCGGACGCGTCTGTTTTTGAGAACTGCGGAATTTCTCTGGCAGGAAGGTCACACGGTGCACGAAAGCTATGAAGACGCAATGCAGGAAACTTTGAAGATGCTGGATGTGTATGCTGATTTTGCCCAGAATTATCTGGCCATTCCTGTGATTAAGGGCGAGAAAACTGAAGGGGAAAGATTCCCGGGAGCCGTTTCAACCTATTGCATCGAAGCCATGATGCAGGATAAAAAAGCTCTGCAGAGCGGAACTTCGCACTTTTTGGGACAGAATTTTGCCAAGTCCAGCAACATCAAATTCCAGAACCGCAACGGCGAAGTCCAATATGCCTGGACCACAAGCTGGGGCGTTTCCACTCGTCTGATCGGTGCTTTGATCATGACCCACAGTGATGATAACGGTTTGGTGCTGCCTCCGAAAATCGCTCCGTCGCATGCTGCCGTCATTCCCATTTACAAAAATGATGAGGAAAAAGCAGCCATCATGAACTTTGTGGAAGAGATCAAAACAGCGCTGAAGCAGATCAGATATGATGACCAGCACATCCGTCTCGAGATCGATGACAGAGATATGACTTCCAGTGAAAGAAACTGGTTCTGGATCAAGAAAGGCATACCAGTCCGCCTGGAAATCGGCCCGCGTGATCTGCAGAATAGAAGCGTTTTCATGGGACGCCGGGACAAAGACGCCAAAGATAAAAAAGGGCTGGCCTTTGATGAACTGATCAAAGAATTGCCAATGATTCTGGATGACATACAGAACAATATCTTTCAAAAAGCTCTGGAACTGAGGAAAAATAATACTGTCAACATAGATGACAAGGAAGAATTCTACAGGTTCTTCACACCCAAAAACGCAGAGCAGCCGGAGATCCATGGCGGTTTTGCCAACTCGCACTGGTGTGGAAACACCGATTGCGAAACCAAGATCAAAGATGACCTGAAAGTCACCATCAGATGCATTCCCAACGATGCTGTGGAAGAAGCGGGAAGCTGTATCTGCTGTGGCAAAGAATCCAGACGCAGGGTGATTTTTGCGAAATCCTACTAAGACTTTATGAGCGTAAAGGTCAGCATCATCAACATCGGAAATGAACTGCTGCTGGGCAGGACAGTCAATACGAATCTGAGCTGGCTGGGAAATCAATTGGCTGAAATCGGTTTGCCTATTACAAAGTCAGTTACCATTCAAGACGATCCGCAGGAAATTCAAAATACACTTCGAAGCGAATGGCGGCAGAATGACATTGTGATCATTACAGGCGGGTTGGGTCCTACCGATGATGATCTGACCAAGAAAACAATAGCTGATTTCTTTGGAAAAAAACTGGAATTCAGAGAAGAAGTCTGGATGGATGTGCAGGAAATCTTTACCAGGCGCAGTTTACAAGTTCCTGAAATCAACAGGTCTCAGGCCATGGTGCCGGAAGGATTTGTGGCGTTGAGAAACACGGTTGGAACTGCTCCGGGACTGTATTTTACTCAAGATGGGAAATCCCTGTTTGCCCTGCCGGGTGTGCCTCTGGAAATGAAAAACCTGTTTGAAAACCACATCAGTGCAATCCTGAAGAACAAGTATCAATGCAATCCAGTTATTATAAGGCAGATTCGCACCTGGAACATCAGCGAATCGGCTCTGGCAGAGAAATTGAAGGATGTCAGCATCCCTGAAGAGATTAAACTTGCCTGGTTACCTCAAACAGGAAGAGTCGATCTCAGAATCTATGGTTATGATAAAGATCTGATCGAAAAGTGTCTGAATCAAATCAGAGAGATCGCTCAGGAATGGGTCTGGGGCGAAGATGAAGACACGCCGCAGACTATTCTGTATGAATTTCTGACAAAGAAAAATCTGACATTGGCAGTGGCAGAATCATGCACCGGAGGACTGGTACAGCAATTAATCACAAGCGTTCCCGGTGCCAGCAAATACTTTAATGGCGGGATAGTATCATACAGTAATGAAATCAAAATAAATCAATTAAAAGTCAAATCTGAGACCATAGATAAATCCGGTGCAGTGAGTGTCGAAACTGCTGCTGAAATGGCTTTGGGGGTCAGAACCGAATTCAAGGCAGACATTGGAATTTCGGTGACCGGCATAGCGGGACCGGAAGGCGGAAGCAAAGAAAAACCTGTCGGGACTGTATGTTTCGGCATTAGTGATAAGTCGCAGTTGTTGACTACAAAGGTTGTTTTCAACGGGACCAGAGACTCGATCAGATTCAAGGCTGCGGAGTTTGTAATAATTTATTTAATAAAATCAAGCAGGAGCCAAGCATGAAGATATTGATAATCGGCAGTGGTGCCAGAGAGCACGCAATAGCAGAGACTTTTCACCGCAGCAGTCAACAGCCACATGTGATAGTATCACCAGGTAACGCAGGAATCGCCAGAGAATTCGAAACTGCAGAGCTAAAGAGTTTCGAAGACATAGAGGACTACTGCATAATCGAAAACATCGATTTTGTTGTGATCGGCCCCGAACAACCTCTGGCAGATGGATTATCAGATCATCTGAGAAGCCAGGGCATTAAAGTCATTGGGCCATCCAAAGCTGCCGCAAGAATTGAAAGCAGTAAGATCTATGCCAAGAACCTGATGCAGAAATGTGGGATTCCGACTTCAGGATATGCTGTATTTTCTGATTCAGATGCGGCCATAGGTTATTTAGATGGCAAGAACTTTCCTTTGGTCATCAAAGCTGACGGGCTGGCAGCCGGCAAGGGAGTTTATGTAGTTCAAGACAGAGACAGTGCTGCTCAGAAGATCACCAGTCTGATGCAGGAAAAAAAGTTAGGTGCCGCCGGAACAAACATAGTCATTGAAGATTATCTGCAGGGGTGGGAGGTATCGCTGTTTGCCTTTACAGACGGTGAAAATTATAAAACCACTATTTTCTGCCAGGATCACAAACAACTGTATGATGGCGACACGGGTCCCAACACAGGCGGAATGGGTGCATACGCACCGGTCCCCGAAGCTGAGATCTATAGAACAGAAATCGAAAGAAAGATCGTGGAGCCGGTTCTCAGAGCTTTGAAGGACGAGGGTAATCCCTTTCAGGGAATTTTGTACATAGGATTAATGATAACAAATAGCGGGCCGCAGGTGGTTGAATTCAACTGCAGGTTCGGCGATCCTGAAGCACAGACAATTTTACCATTGCTGGAAACGGATCTGGTGGATGTCTGCCAGGCAATCCTCAACAACAGAATTGACAGCTTGGAACTTAAATGGATCAACAAAAATGCCATCTGCGTATATGCAGTAAGCAAAGAATACCCAAACAAATCAGAATCCCGCAATCCCATAGTTTTTGCAGCACATATGGATTCGTATGCATATTATAATGCCGTGGCCATGCAAGATAATGAGCTTGTCTCCAACGGCGGAAGAGTCCTGGCAGTGACATCTTTGGGCTTTTCCAAAGCAGAAGCCAGAAATAAAATCTATCATGATCTAAACAAAGTATTCTTTGAAGGAATGCACTTCCGCAAAGATATCGGACTGAGAGAAAACACACTTTTATAGCAACCTAAGGAAGATATATGTCAAACCAAATCAAGATACTACTGACCTGTCTTATTTTGATGGCAGGCGTCAGTATATCTGCGAGCGGGAATATTGAAGTTCTGGAAGAAACATCGGATTATCTGAGAATTAGATTCATGTTACCTGATTGGCATCTAGAAAAAGTTACAAGGAATAATCAGAAATGGGATCAGATCAACTGTGACAGCGGAGAACCGGTCAGCAAGGAAGGCTATCCTCTGGTAAAGTCCTTTTCTGAAGCCATCGGAATCCCGGTGGATGGCGATATCAGTTTCAATGTTACATCTCAAAACACAGTTGTGGTGCCCAATGTCAAACTGGTGCCAGTAGAGAAGATTGAGGTCAAAGATCAGGAAGTCTCATACAATCATTATCAGGATTTCAATGCTTACAGAGCCAGCAATCTGTATCCCGAGAACTTAGTCAAAAAGGGAGATTCTGCCTTTGTGGGAGACAGGCACCTGATCCCGCTGCAACTATTTCCTTTTCAATACAGAGCAGGTACTCAAGAGCTCGTAGTCACAAAAGAGGCTGAGATAATCATCTACATAAGCGGTAATAAAACCCCTGACCGCTATTGGCAGCAATCATCCAACTTCATCGACGAAGTGGCTGACAGCTTCTTCCTGAATAACAGAACGTCAAAAGTCTGGCGTAAAGAAAAAGAGCTTTCAAATTATGTTCCTGATAATAGAAACAATACTGATCTGGTTAATGAGATCCAACTCATTGTAGATAAAGAAGGCATATATAAAGTTACATATCAGTATTTGAGCAGTAAGATGTCCGAACAAGCTAATTTGCTGGGGATAGAATATGAGTGGTCAGTAGCTACTGTCGATCCCAGAAGACTGCAATTAAGAGATGAAAACGGACCAGTAGCAATCCATTTTGAAGGAGAAGCAGACGGAGTTTTCAATACCGGAGATTATTTCGAGTTCTTTGGTGACAGACACTACGGCGATACGCATTACCAGGATGATTATACTGCTGAAAATGTGTACACCCTGGAACTGGTTGATGGCCTGGGAGCACGTCTGGCTGTTGAAAACGGAGGCTTAACCGTATCCAATCCTGCAAATTATATTGTTCCCGATGCTTATGAGCAGACCGTTCATTTTGAACAGCAGATAATTCCTGACAAACTGGGCAGAAGCTGGTCTTTGAACAGGAATTATAACCGTGAAGATCTCTGGTTCTGGAGAAAGATCACAGCCCCCAATCTGGAAATTGTTCCCATCGAAATTCAGCATCCCAAAGACACAACGGTCAGAACATTATCAACCAAGATAGCAGTAATGGGACTGACCTACCTGGAGTTTTTGCCTCAGGGCCTATATGACCACAGAGCCACGATCAGACTGAACCAATCGCTGGTGAGCCTGAGATCCTGGAGAGACCAGACAGAGCAGATTTTTGTCAATGATCAGCCCCTGCCCAATTCCTATCTGCATCATGGTACCAACTACTATTACATCAGCATGAACGGTGACACGGAAATGGGAGATAGAGAACAGATCCTGCTCGACTACATTGAGCTTACTTATTGGCGCGAGTATAAGACCAGTGAGGATTTCATCAAGTTTTCCAAACCATCCAACCGTCCGTTCGGACTCTATCAGTTTGAAGTGGAAGGCTTTTCAAATAATCAGGTTTCAGTATATAAGATCGGTTCCAGCAAATTCAGTAATCTGCAGATCGAGCCCTTTACCCTAACGGGCAGCATGCCATGGACAGTTACTTTTCAGGACAGTGTGATTTCCAATGATGTTATGTATTATGCAGTAACCGAAGATCAGAAAAAGATACCGAAGGATTTCAGAATCAATGTCCCCTCTAATCTCAGAGCACCTGATAACTCTGCAGAATGTGTGATCATCACTGTCAGAGATTTTATTGATGCAGAAGGAACCATGCTGTACAAACAGCTTTGGGAAAATCAGAACTATCTGGTCAAGATCATAGATGTTCAGGATATATTTGATGAATTCAATCATGGTATCAGATCTGCAGAAGCCATCAAGGAATTTTTCACCTATGCATATAACAATTGGTCTGAACCGCAGTTGAAGAGTGTTTTGCTGCTTGGCGACGGCACAGATGATGAGAGAGATTTCAGCAGTTCAAGAAGATATAACCTGATTCCGGTAAAAAAAGTCTGGACTTACAAGCACGGAGCGACAGCAAGTGACAACTGGTATGGTTGCATAGTTGGCACTGACCCGATCCCCGATATCTCAATCTCACGCATATGTGTATGGGAAAAAAATCAGATACTGCAGGTTGCACAAAAAAGCCAGAAGTATTTTAATGAGCCCAATTATCAGGATTTGTGGCACGAGCAGTTAATACTCTCATCCGGTGGTAAGCAAACTGACCCTGACGATGTGTTTTCCCAGCAATCAGAATTGATACGCAGAACGAAGATACCACAGTATTACAGAGCTTCGAGAGTTTATACCAATACACAATCAGTAAGCTCTGATTTCTATGGAGTTACCTCCACTCTGATGAGCAGAATTAATGACGGAGCCATTTATCTGCAATTCATGGGGCACGGCGGAGGCAGGATCTGGGCGGACTATAACCTCTTCAACTTTAATAACGTGGCATCTCTGAACAATCAGAATTACCCGATAGTAAACAGCCTGGCATGCTATTGCTCAGCCTTTGACACAAATGGTGCAGCTTCCATCAGCGAAGCACTGATCCTGCAGCCCAATAAAGGCGCAATAGCAACTTTGGGCTTTTCCGGACTCGGTTATTTGTATGATGACCTGACCTTTGGAATGGCAGTCACAGAAAGTTTCTTCCAATATAACTTCAATTCGTTGGGAGAAGCATTCAATTTCGCCAAAGCCAAATATTACGTTACGACCTCATCGATTGCTGCACAGCAAGCTCTGACTGAAGGTGGAGTCCTGCTGGGCGACCCCAACATCAGAATCATCAAACCACAACAAGCTGTAACTGTATCTACCAATAAAGACGTCTTTGCTGTTGGAGACACATTACGTGTTACTGCATCTTTCCAGACCAATGCCACTGCCGGACGCACCTATCTGATGAAACCGACTGAGTTGGCAGTAAATCCACCCAACCAGGCACCCGTCATAAACGGACAATACAATTACTCATATATTCTATCAGGCAATCCGACTGACAGATACCAGCGAAAAGTGTATGTGGCAGGTTTTTCCAACCAAGGTGAGTTTTTTGGTTACAAGGAAATTGCCGTTGGAAGAGGCCTGCTGTCACATCAGGGAACCATCCCTGCCGCACCGGTTTGGACTGACTCCATTTACTTCAAAGTCAAAGCTGCCAGCATCAACGACATTGCCAGTCTGATCTGCAGGGTAAGGATCGACTCGACCTCAACAACTAATCCAATCACATTGAATATCCCTATGGTTCGCTCACAAGCAGATACAACAATGTATCAAACAGCATATGGAGTTCCTCCCCAGGTTACCGGAAAAGAGGTTTTCTTCAAATACAGGGCAACCTCAACCACTAATCAGGTTACGGAATCTTTACAACTCTCCATGATAGTCGCCGGGCCGGAATTGTTTATGGAAGACATTCAATTTGTCCCTGGCAATGACAGTCTGAGAGTCAAAGTTCTGGTCAGGAATATCGGCAATGCACCATCAATAGAGACAAACCTTAAAATCTACTCGTATAAAACAGGCAATCCCTTAATTCTGTTGGAAACTGAGGTTTTCCCTGCTCTTGCAGTCAATGAGCACAGTTGGCAGACCATTATCTTACATTCAGTTATGACCGGTGTGGACACACTGAGAGCGCTGGTCAATTCACCCAGGATCTTTCCGGAATGGAGTTTATCTGACAATAGTAACAGTCTGCTGATCCCCGTCCTTCTCAATTACCACAATATTGGCAGCGCAGGAGGTATAATCAGCAGTACAGACAATAATCTCTTATGCGAAATTCCTGCCAACCTTGTACCAGCTGGACTGACTTCTATGTTCACTATCAATGCCCTGTCAGAAGTCACGCCCAAGGACCAGCCAAATGTATTTCCCATCACACTGGCTTCAGGTGTTTCCTCAATTCCCTATGAAATCAAGACTTTGGACACTGCACTGGTTGATTCAACAGGATTTCTGATCAATAATAAGAAATTCAAATTGACCTTCCTCTACAGTAATACGCATCCACAAACCCAGCAGAACGAAAGTGAAAATTCATACAAAATCTACCGTTGGGAGCCTGTATATAGAAAATGGGTACTTCAGGGTGGAAACATCTCCACTTCGGAAGACAAAGTCGTTTTTGAAGTGTCCAGACAGGGAGTTTATACCGTCCTGAGAAACAGAGATCTGACACGTCCATCCATAGACGTGAACGTTCAGGATCAGGAATTCACGGTCGGCGGATACATATCAGGCAAAGGCACGATCTCTCTGTTGATGAGCGATGCTAATGGAATAGATGTATTCGACAACTCCATCAAGCTGTTTCTTGACGGAGTAGAAGTTCCTGAAAACCAATGGATCAAAACCATCAATCAGGATGACATCAACCGAATTCCGATTAAGTACCAGTTGAATCTGCCCAGAGGTAACTATACCCTTGTAGCAGACTGCAAGGATGTTAACGGCAATTTCAACAGCAGAGATATCCAGTTCATTGTAAATGACGTCTTTGATGTGGTAAAGCTGGCAAACTATCCCAATCCGGTTCTGGGCAAAACACAGGATCCCAAAAACGCCGGCAGGACACGTTTCACCTATGTGCTGACAGATGATGCGGATGAAGTCACGATCAAGGTTTATACTGTATCAGGCAGACTGGTGAGAACTTTTAAAAACTTGCCTGTCGGAGTCGGTTATCATGAGTTTCCCAGAACTGTCTATGCCTGGGATTGCACTGATGAGAGTGGTTTTTTCCTTGCCAACGGAGTCTATTTCTATCGTATCACAGCCAGGAAAGGCAGCAAAACCATTGAAAAGATCCAAAAAATGGCTATAGTAAAATGAGGCTAAGATGAGACATAAACAAACGCTGTTGACCCTATTGCTTTTGACCTTAGTGCTGATTTTATCAGCCGGAAGGTATGCGGGAGATTTTATGATGATCGGCTCGGGAGTGCGCCCAATGGGTATGGGTGGCGCTTTTGCAGCTATCGCCGATGATGGAAATGCCATATACTGGAACTCTTCTGGCATTGCCCAGATCAGGGACTCCGAAGTTACCATGATGCACGCCTTCCTCTACAAAGGCATCGCTGCTTATGACAATATCTCCTTCTGTCAGCCCCTGCCCAATGAAGTGACAATTGGCCTGAACCTGACACGTCTGACTATTGACGAGATTCCTGAGTTCAGCGAATCTTATCTGATCGGCCATAACGTTGATGAAAGAATTAACAACAGCTTATACCACCTGCCCGGAATTCCTGATGGCAAGTTCAAAAGCACGGACGATCTCTTTCAATTTGCCTTCAGCAAACATTTGCACTACGATCTGAACATGGGCTGGCTGTTTTTTGCCGTTCCGATCGACACCTACATCGGAGCAAATATTAAGTACATCAAGCGACAGATCGATGACAAAATCGGCACCGGCACAGGCTTTGACCTATCCTTTCTGGTGAAGACCGATATGTCAGCTCTGTTTGATGTGGAAGATCTCGGAACTTTCAGTTTTGGAGCCAACTTTCAGGATGTGGCAGGCACTGAGATCACTTGGGGTGAAACAGACAATTTCCACAAGGACGAAGTCCTGTTCAATACCAAACTTGGCCTTGCTGTCAAACAACCGATCGAGAAGTTGAATTCAACTTTGACGGCAGCTTATGATGTTAATTATGTCTATAAAACCACCAGCCATTTTGGGCTGGACTGGGATTATGATTCCAAAGCCAATCTCAGACTTGGCTATTATAATAAGAACTTCACGGCTGGAGCTTCCATACAGGTTTATGGCATCTATCTGGATTATGCTGCCATCACAAACACTCTGGGACTGACCAACCGCGTCGGACTGAGACTAAACTTCTAAACAATGGGAGTCAGCTCATGAATAAAATATTTTGGCTGCTTACAGTGTGCTCGTTAGTCCTGTTTGCCTGTTCAGGAAAAGATAAACTGACCATCGACAAAATTCCGCCTATCAGACCGATCCTGATCCCGCATCTGGGTGACTGGGGTGACGGTCCCGTTGAATATAACGGACAAACAGTCTATCTGACAGATGAAAACAACGGTATTGATGCTCTGCCTGACGGAAACTGGATTCGGGTAAGCTGGGAACACTTTTTGGATACGGATCTGGACTATGTCAAGATCTATAGATTTGATGAATTCAATCCGACTCCGGTGCTGATCGATTCCATCAGTTCCAACAATGAATATTATTCTGACAGCAGATCTCAGCTTTCCACCCATACGCGTTTTTATTATTTCATTGAAGTAGTGGATAACAGCGGGAATTCCGCCATCTCAGACACTGTATCATACTGCCTGCTCAGCAAGCAGATTCCCATCGCTCCTGCCAACGGATCATTGGCCAATCCATCAAATATCACTTTTGAATGGCAGAAAAGCGGAGAGATAGATAAATTCCGCATCCTGGTCCTGGACGAAGATCGTTTTTATTTATGGCACAGAGACATTCCTGTGGCTACGGAAGGAGATTTCTTTGACACTCAGTTACCAGCAAATCTGCTGCAGAATTATACTGGCGACTTCATTTACTGGCGCATAGATGCGTTCAGATGGGACAGCGAACTGGAGTTCTACATCGGCTCAGAATCATATGAGCAGATTATTTATCTGAACCGTAACTAATGACCGGACGTTCATATTCCTTAACTATATGGCACTTAAACAATTAACCAGATTTTAATATGGTTTTATCCGGGCATAACCGCTTGGACGCGATTATTGCAGGGTTAAACATAGCTTAAAACTTAGTAATGATTCAAGCTGGATAGAAAAGACTTGACTGATATGTAAAAAATAATTCACTAACATAAACTTTATAAGAGGATACAGTGAAAAAGGGATTACTGATAACTGTCTTAATGCTGATTATGCTTGGGCTTCTGGCTCAGACACAAGATACTTTTGTGCCCACCAGCAATGCTTCCGCCTACACTTATGAAGGTTCGCGCAGCAATGTGGAAAAACTCAAGATCAACACCTATGTCTGGGGGCAGATCTCCAAACCGGGTTTGTATATTGTTCCCGATGATACTGACCTGCTGACCCTGCTGTCATTGGCAGGAGGACCCAAAGAAGATGCCAAACTAACCAAGATCAGAATTGTTAGGCCAACTTTGGAAGGTGAAAGAATCATCTGGATCAACATGAAGAAGTACCTGGAAACAGGAGATGAAAAGATGATTCCCATCATGCAGCCTGGTGATACAGTAATCGTATCCGGCACTATCTTTTATGCCTTTTCACGGGTGGCTGATTTCCTCTCCAAAGCGGCTATCGCCCTCAGTGTCTATAATTTAGTAACCAGAATGTAATTCGTAAGGATATATTTATGTTGGAAAATCAAGCACCGTTGGAACGCCGAGAAGATGAGATCCGGTTATCGGATTACATCAGAATTGTAAATCAATACAGATATCTGGTTATCCTTATTTTTATTCTGGTAATGATTGTAACCGTTTTTTACACTGCCAGACAGCCCCGCATCTATTCATCTTCAACCAGAGTGCTTCTGGAAGACACTAAAGGCAAAGATAAACTGATGCTGGTAGCCACACCAGGAATCGGAACCACTTCAATCAATAATCAGATTGAAATAATCAAAAGCACACCTGTCGCTGCCGTAGCATGGCAGATCATGCAGAAATACAAGGATTCTGACACCTTCCCAATCCGCACTTCAGGTAATCCGGTGGCAGTGATCAGAAGCAATATGAAAGTCGAGTCCAAACGGGATACAGAGATCCTGACTCTGAGTTTCACATCAACAAATCCAGTCGAAGCCATGGCTGCTGCCAATTCCATTGCTGAAGCGGTTCAGCAACAAAATACTCAGTTTGCCCGACTGGAATTCACAAACATCAGAGAATTTTTGGAATCCCAGTTGGACGCCATCACACGCAGGCTGCAGACTTCTGAGGAAGATCTGCGTGCCTTTAAAATAGAAAGCGGTCTGACAGAGCTATCCGAGGAAACCAGATCATTGATAACCAAGTCTGCAGATACGGAAGCAGCATATGAATCAGCTATGACAGAAGTGATGGTCAAAAGAAGAACGCTGGATTTTCTAAACAAGAGACTGCAGCAGCAGGATACACTTCTGACAAATGTAAACACAATACTTTCTACACCTTATATAAATGAACTAAGAAAACAGATCGTCGATACGCAAGCAATGATCGCCAAACTGGTTACCAAAAACGATTACCCGATGGACCATCCGCAAATTGTACTGCTCAATAACGAAATCGCCAATGCCAAAAGTAA
Organism: uncultured Candidatus Cloacimonadota bacterium; assembly: GCA_964634035.1. Taxonomy (GTDB): domain Bacteria; phylum Cloacimonadota; class Cloacimonadia; order Cloacimonadales; family Cloacimonadaceae; genus UBA5614. The sequence goes on from CAZWJK010000003.1 coordinate 12,962, forward strand.
ACTTGACCTCGAAATCAAAAAACTGGTGGAATCCCCTTCAGAATCAGATCCTCTTGCCCAAAGATCAGAAACAATAAATCAGATCATTGTCAATCAGGTTGACCTTGAAATGGCTCAGGCACGTGCTGAAAGCATGAAAGCCATAAGCGACGCGTATAAACAAAAGATTTCACTGCTGCCTGACACAGAACTGGAATTGGCTCGCCTGACTCGTAATCGTGCATTGGATGAAAAGATTCACTCCATGATGGTGGAAAAATATGAAGATGCCAAAGTGGCGGAACAGGCCAAGATGGGCAATGTCAGAATCATTGAAAGGGCTGAAGTGCCAACCACACCAATCAGGCCCAGAGTTTCCACTAATATCCTGATCGGCGTGGTGATTGGATTGGGTTTGGGGGTTGGAGCGGCATTTCTGGTTCACTCGCTTGACACAAAACTCAGGACTTTGGATGATATGGAAAGTTATGTGAAGCTACCGATAGTAGGCACAATTCCAATTATCCAGGAATCAGTTTCACGCATCGATGAATTCAATAGAATGATTGAACAGGCTGAAGGTGAGAGCCGTGAGCAATTAACCAAATCATTGCATTATGTGATGATGCAACTGATCTCTCACTATGCTCCCAAATCACCTGTGGCAGAGTCATACAGGACATTTAGAACCAATATCGTTTCCAAGAAACCTGAAGGTTCTGTCGCTGTTATGATAACATCTTCCGGACCTAAAGAAGGTAAATCTACTACGGTGGCCAACCTGGCCATTACTCTGGCTCAGATGAATGCCAAAGTAGCGCTGGTAGACCTTGACTTGAGGAGACCAGTGCTGCACACAAAGTTTGCACTTGATAAGGAAAACGGCTCCAGTGACTATCTGATCGATCCGGATATCCAGCTTGAGATGATTATCAAACCTTCAGGAATAATGAACCTGGACGTGATTACCAGCGGTTTTGTGCCACCTAATCCATCCGAGTTGATCTCAAACCCAAGAATGGATCAGATGATAGCTGACTTGAAAAAGAATTATGACTATGTGCTGTTTGATACGCCTCCCATCATTGCTGTTACAGATGCATTGATCCTGACCAAGAAAGTTGATATGACCTTTATTGTGATCAGGATAGATCAAACTGAAAAGGGCATAATTAAGAGGACCAAAGAATTGATTGATGGTATTGAAGGCAAAATTGATGGTATAGTCGTAAATGGTATTATGGCTCAGAAGTATTATAATAAGCAGAGCTATTATTATTACTATTATTACTACTATTACTATTATTACGGTGATGAGGTCCCTGAAAAGCAGAAGAAACGTGTTAATCGATTCCTACGCAAAAATCAATCTATCTCTTAGAGTCCTAAGTAAAAGACCTGACGGCTATCATGAGATCGAGACATTGTTCTCTACCATCGATCTTCATGATAGCCTTAAATTTGCTTTGACAAAAAAGCCTGCTGTCAAAATTTTGTCTAACATTGCTGAATTATGCTCTGAAAATAACTTAGCATATTTGATTTCGCAAAGAATCAGAGCAGATTTTGGGATCAAAGCCGGACTCGAAATACATATTGAGAAGAGAATTCCGGTGGCAGCCGGTCTAGGTGGTGGCAGCAGCAATGCAGCAGTCACTTTTCTGGCTTTGCGCAAACTGTTCCAGATTGAAATGGATGAAGAATATATGCAGTCTGTTGCCGCTGAATATGGAAGTGACATTAACTTCTTTTTCATTGGTGGATTGGCAAAGGGATCATCCCGTGGGGAGATTATCACCCCTCTTCCGGATTTGGATGAACAGGAATTGTTGCTGGTGAATCCTGGTATCACCATCTCCAGTAGTGAGGCCTATCAGCTTGCTGATAAAGAAATTATAGAGTGTCCATCTTCCGGGTTATGGTTCAACGACTTGGAAGCAGGAATCAGAAAAAAATATCATGTAGTGGATAATATTCTATTAGATCTGAAGCTAAACGGTGCTAATGAGTTTATGATGTCCGGAAGCGGTCCTACCTGCATAGGTAGATTTCAGGACAAACTCAAACAAAGATCTGTGCTGAAGTATTTTCGGTCAAAGAATATGTGGTGTCGGATAGTAAGGACATTAACACGGAGACAATATCAGAATGTACTCAAAGCTTAAACTGATCACTGGTAACGCCAACCGGCCTCTGGCTGAGGAAGTTTCCAGATATGCCGGTATTCCTCTTGGAGATATTGAGCTGTTCAAATTCTCCAATGATGAAGCTTTTGTGAAGATCAATGATAATGTGAGAGGTGCGGATGTCTTTGTGATCCAACCCACCTGCTATCCGGTCAATGATAATCTGATGGACCTGCTTATCCTTATCGACGCTTTGAGAAGAGCTTCTGCACAAAGGATCAACTGCGTGATTCCCTACTTCGGTTATGCCAGATCAGATAAAAAAGATCAACCCCGGGTTCCGATCACAGCCAAGTTGGTGGCTGATCTGATCACCGTTGCAGGTGCCGACAGAGTGATCACTGTTGATCTGCATGCAGACCAGATCCAGGGCTTTTTCAATATCCCTGTGGATCATTTGTATTCGATACCGATATTTGAAAGATATTTCAAAAATATCTTAAAAAGCTCGGAACTGGTAGTGGTCTCGCCTGACTCAGGAGGTGCCAATCGCGCCCGCAGTCTTGCAAAAAGACTGAATTGCGGCCTTGCCATTGGCGATAAAAGACGAAGCGGCAACAATGATCAGACAGAGCTTCTTAACATCATCGGCGATGTCAAAGATAAAGTTGCCATTCTGTTTGACGATATCATAGACACAGGGGGCAGCCTGATCAAAATTGCCAAAGTCCTGGAAGAACAGGGAGCTCAAAGGATCTTTGCAGCTTGCGTGCATGGGGTACTTTCAGGTAACGCTGTGGCCAATATAGAGAACTCACCGATAGAGAAGCTCTTCGTTACCAATTCGATCCCTCTTCGCGAGGAAAAGAAGAAGAGCAAAAAAATCGTACAGCTCTCAATTGCTGAGATGCTGTCCATGGCTATCAAGAAAATACACATTGAAGAATCAATAAGCATTCTTTTCAGATAGAATTGAACATGTGGAGGAATAAATGATATTCAAGATTGAAGCAGTTCAGAGAAAAACCGAACGCAAGTCCGACCTGAACAAATTAAGAAAAGAAGGTTTCATACCTGCCGTAGTTTACGGAAAAGGTATTGAACCGCTCGACATAACGATGGATAAAACAGAATTCATGAAGCTTTATAAAAAGAGCTTCAACGAACTGGTTTTTTATGAGGTAATGGTGGGCGGCATAGAATACCACACTCTGCTGAAGGAACGCCAGATCCATCCGGTTTCCCGAGAAATCCTGCACGTTGACTTCATGGTAGTTCCGCATGACCAGATGATCGAACTGGATATCCCGCTGAAGTTTGTGGGAACCCCTGAAGGAGTCAAAGAAGGCGGAATCATGGATGTGGTGCGCAGGACTCTGCGTATTCAGTGCCTGGAAAAGAACATTCCCCAAGACATCGAAGTCGATATCAGCAATCTGCAGATCGGCGAAGCTTTCCATGTGCACCAGTTGCCGGAAGATAAATGGAATGTCAAAGACAATCCGGAAAATGCTCTGGTTACGATTCAGGCCAAGAAGGTCGAAACTGCTGCTGCTCCTGCTGAAGAAACAAAAGCTGAAGAACCTGCTCCTGGCGCAACAGAATCTCAGGAAATGAAGTAAACCAAAGATTCCGATTATAGTGTGTAAGCTGACAGCTTGCCGGGTTATGAAATGAAGCTCGTCATAGGTTTGGGCAATATCGGCAAAGAATATGAAAACACCAGACATAATGTCGGTTTCATGTGTCTGGACAGATTTGCTGAGAAGCATGGTCTCAAAGAGGAATCAAGTAGAAAGTATTCTTTTTACAGATTCAGAGACTGCCTGCTGATCAAACCCAAAACTTTTATGAATCTGAGCGGGGAAGCCTATCTAAGCGCTCAAAGCAAGTATTGCGAGTTTGAGCAGATCCTGGTGGTCATGGATGATATTGAGCTACCACTGGGGCAGATCAGGATCAGAACTACTGGCGGAGACGGTGGTCATAATGGCCTAAAGTCGATCCTGAGCAAGATACCATCAGGGGATGTACCCCGCATCAGAATCGGGATCGGACGCTCATTGGAAAAGACAGCCAGGGATCACGTCCTGGAAAATTTTGACTCTGACGAGCTGAAGATTATTGAACCGACGCTTGAGCTAACAGCCAAGTGGCTGGATTTATACATCAGATTCGATCTGAGCAATTTGCTTGATGAATATAGTAAGTTTATGAAAAAACCTATTCCGCCGGCAGAAGGCGGAATCAAAAGTCCAAAGGAGGAAAATGATGATTAAGGATTATGAAAGCATGATAATCCTTACGCCTCAGCTCAATCAGGATGAGGCAAACAAAGCAAACGAGAGCGCCGTTTCAGTGATCACTGACAACGGTGGCGAACTTATCAAAACAGATGTCTGGGGAAAGCGCCAGCTTGCTTATGCCATTAACAAGCAAACTGAAGGCTATTACTACATCAACTACTTCAAGATCGACTCCGAAAAGATCAAAGACATCCAACGCATGTACAATATCACTGAGTCAATCTTACGTTTCATCGTCATCGACCGCAACGAAAAGTGAGGGAACAATGGCTGATCTAAAATTACCGAGACTCAATCGTGTATTCATCTCAGGCCGTATTACCAACGATGTGGAACTGCGCTATACTGCCAAGGGAACACCAGTGGTCAGATTCACCCTGGCTGTGGACAGAGCTGTGAAGGATGCCACCGGGCAATATCAGAACCAGACCAGTTTTCTGGAAATCGTCGCCTGGTCAAAATGGGCTGAAGCTGTCAGCAACAACACTCACAAAGGCAGTCCCGTCATTGTCGAAGGCCACCTGGAAGCGCGCAATTATGTCGATTCTAACAATAACAACCGTAAAAGCGTTGAGATCATTGCCGAATACATTCAGTTCCTTGAATACAAGCCCAGATCCGAAGATTCAGGACATGAAGAGTACCATGAGGCAGAAGTCCCGCCTGTAACAGAAGATGATGCTGCAGCGCCTCACGTCACCAACGATGACGTTCCATTTTAATTTAAGGAGAAAAAATGAACTCTTTCGATAAACGTAAGAAATTTATGAAAAAGAGATATTGTAAGTTCTGCGCCAATGCCGAACTGGTCATAGACTATAAGAACATTGACGTGCTCAAGCAATATATATCTGATGTCGGAAAGATCGAGCCTGCCAGGATCACAGGAAACTGTGCCAAACATCAGCGCCGGCTGGCCAATGAGATCAAACGCGCCCGACAGATGGCTCTGATCCCATTTGTAATTGAATAATGTGGAGTTTGAGATTCCCTTCGTTCTTGGCTTAGTCAGTCTTTTTTCTCCCTTTTTGGGAATGATCTTTACACTTGCATATTGTGGTAAAATATTGTCTCAGACAGCTGTCAGACAGCTTCTGGCCCTGCTTGCCTATATCCTGACGATGGCAGCGATTGCTGTCTTTGACAACTCGCCTGCTGTCTGGCTAAATGCTGCGGATTCAATTATTGGAACCGGTCTTGGCTGCCTTGTGTTTGTTCTGATTCTCAGGCGATGTCAGAAACTAACTCTTGCCCTGACCATCCTGCTGCTTGTGCAGATTGGCTATTACCTGCTCAGAAGCTGGATGTTCGCTCCAGCAATACAAGCATTGTCGCTGCAGTTGAAACCAGTCTATGAAATGTATTTGGAAAGAATGCCTAAGCTAGATTTCAATACTGATGCAATAAGTTGGATTCAAAGCTTCCTGCTAAGGTATCAGACAGCAATTTGGGGCTCATTTCAGATTCTGGCTGTGTTTTTGGGATTTATGCTGTTTAATAAGTATTCAGCTAATAAACAAAAGATCAGGTACATTAAATTCCCCTACGAAGTTGTGTATCTCATGATCGCAGCACTGATGCTGACACTGATCCCCACAACCAGAACCTGGGGACTGAATGCGTTGGTCTGCATGAGTATGTTTTATCTGATCCAGGGCACAGCAGTTCTGAGCTTTGTCTGGGGAGACTATTTTGCCAGAGTGAAATTAATGAGAACACTGCTGATCACAGCAGTGATCGTAAACTACCCGATCTTAATACTGATCGCGTTGGTCGGAATCATCGATAACTGGTTCGACTTTCGTAAACTAAATTTAATGGAGGAAAAACATGAAAGTGATCCTGACTGAAAACATAGAAAAAGTTGGAAACAAAGGTGACGTAATCAACGTCAAGCGCGGGTTTGCCCGCAATTATCTGGTGCCCAGAAATTTCGCCATATATGCCACACCCCAGAATCTCAAGAAACTGGATAGCCTTAAAAAGCAGTTTGCCGACGAAGAAAGCAAGCGCATCGAGCAACTCAAACAGGTGGCCGCCAATCTGGCAGGTCTGAATCTTGAATTCATTCGCAAGGTGGATGAGCATGAAAGCATGTATGGTTCGGTCTCTGAAATGGATGTCATGCATGAATTGAAGGAAAAGAATGTTGACATTCCCAAAGCTGCAATTTTAATGGAAAAACACATCAAACAGCTGGGTGACTTTGAGATTCCCATCCGTCTTCATAAAGAAGTGACTGCGTCTTTGAAGATCAAGGTCAGCAAAGAACAGACTGAAAAAGACAAAACTGAATCAGAAGATAGTATAACAGAACAGGAAGAAACAAAACCTGCTGAACCTGCAGTAGAAGCTGAACAGGTGGAAGAGCAGCTTTCAGAAGATAAAGAATAATGGGGAGGTCCCATGAAGGATACACTGTTTATTGTTGGTAAAATTATCGGACTGCTGATTTTCATTCTGGCATTCTCTTTAATGGGAGTGGTTTCAGGCAGGCCCATTATGATCCTGGCATATGCTGGTTTCTTTGTAGTAGTGATGGGAATCATCTTCTTATTTGTCAGAAAGAACCAGCGTCATTTTGAGATCATCAGCCAGCGCAACCAAACCATCAGTAAAGTCATCGGCATGGTTATGCTGCTGGTGGCTATAGCCATTCCGGCTCTTGCCATCAGCAACATGCAGTTGTTTGAACTCAATCTGGAAAAGATCAGTGTGGGAATAATCGCCATCATTGTCGCCATCACGATTGCTCTAATGGCTGGCGTCATCCTGGGTGTGTATCTCATCAATAAAAAAGGCAGTACAAAGGTGAATAAGATACTTGGCTATGTTATCATCATCTTACTTTCTGCCGTTCCTGCTCTATTGGTGATCCCTCATGATAAAACCACCACAGGTATCGGCTCTGTATACTATGTGGCTGTTCTGGTTGCCGTTCTTACCTGGTGGGGCTTGAGTCTTTATTTGAATAAAGAATAGACAATGCCTTTTCAAACCGTCGGTAAATTCTGCCGTGATTTCGTGCTCAGACTTGCCGGCGAAAAATATCGCTTTCTGGCGTTGATCGCCCTGAACTGGAGAAACATTGTCGGTGAACTCCTGGCAGAGCGTTCAACGCCTGAAAAGTATGAGCACCACACTCTCTTTGTCAAAGTCAACAATCCCACCTGGATGCAGGAACTCGTTCTGATCAAACCTCAGATCATCGAGAGAATGAACAAGCTGTTGGAGACTCAGGTCAACGACATTATCTTTATGACAGGAAGCAAACATGCAGTCAAACACTATTAAAATCGCCCCTTCGCTGCTCTCAGCAGATTTTGGCAAGATGGCAGAAGAAATCAGAGCCATTGAATCTGCTGGAGCAGATATCCTGCATCTGGATATCATGGATGGACACTATGTTCCCAATCTGACCTTTGGTTATGTAATTACAGAGACTGTTGCAAGACTGACCAAACTACCTCTGGATGCGCATCTCATGGTTACAAATCCCGCAGATTATGTTGACAGAATGGCAAAACTGGGTATTCAATATCTATCCTTTCATCCGGACACTGTTTTTCATCCTCACCGTTTGATATCTGCAATCAAAGAGAATGGTATGAAAGCAGGCGCAGCTTTGAATCCCGGAACTCCGGTATCGACACTTGACGAGCTTCTTCCTGATCTGGATTTTGTTCTGCTGATGAGCGTCAATCCAGGCTATTCGGGACAGAAATACATTCCTGTCGTGACCGATAAGATTAAACGGCTTAAAGGAATTGCAGAACAGAAAAAGCTCTCTTTCCTGATAGAAGTTGACGGCGGCATCAATGATAAAAACGCTCCCGAACTGATCTCAGCAGGAGCCGACATCATTGTCTCAGCTTCCTATATATTCAGCAGCAAAGACTACGCCGGCGCGATCAGGAGCCTGAGAAGTGTTTAACAGCCTGTCTGAACGCCTGGACAAGATCTTCCGTAACCTCAAAGGCGTTGGTTACCTTTCAGAACAAAACGTTAAGGACGCTTTGCGAGAGATTCGGCTTGCTTTATTGGAAGCGGATGTCAATTTCAAAATTGTTAAAAACTTCATTTCAGAGATAGAAAAACGCGCTCTGGGACAGGAAGTTCTCAAAAGCCTGACACCCGGTCAGCAGGTCATCAAGATAGTACACGAGCAGCTTATCGCCCTGATGGATACCGGTAACTTCGAACTGAAAGCCTATGACAATAAACTCACCAAGGTCATGCTGGTAGGACTCCAGGGCAGCGGAAAAACCACCGCCTGTGCCAAACTTGCCGCCCATTACAGAAAGAAAAAGATCAAGCCCATGCTGGTCGCCTGTGATATTTATCGTCCCGCAGCCATTCACCAGTTGCAGGTCCTCGGCAAACAACTTGATATCCCTGTAGTAGTTCCGGATTCCGTCATTCCTGCGCAGGCAGGAATCCAGCCTGTTCTAAAACAAACAACTGAAACTGTCATGGAAATAGCTTCCAAAGCTCTCAAAGAAGCGGAAAAAGACTTCACCAACCTGCTCATCTTTGACACCGCCGGACGCCTGCACATAGACGAAGAGATGATGCATGAGGTGGAACAGCTAAAAGCCTTTGTCAAGCCCGATTACATCTTTTTCGTGGCAGATGCCATGACAGGACAGGAAGCCGTCAATGTTGCCAAAGAGTTTTATGATAAACTTGCTTTTGACGCAGTGATCCTGACTAAGCTGGATGGCGATGCCAGAGGCGGTGCAGCCCTTTCCATCAAAGCTGCCACCGACAGGCCGGTTGCCTTTGTCGGGATCGGTGAAAAGACCAGTGATCTGGAAGTATTCTATCCTGACCGCATGGCATCCCGCATTCTGGGTATGGGTGACGTTCTTTCCCTGATCGAGAAAGCGGAAGAAGCCTTTGATGAAGAGCAGGCAGAAAAGCTTGCCAGGAAGATGCAGAAGAACCAGTTCACTTTAAACGACTTTCTGCATCAGTTGCAAAGCATCAAAAAGATGGGACCCCTGGATTCCATCCTGAAAATGATCCCCGGCCTGGCTCCCAAGCTGCCGAAAGACTTTGAACTGGACGGCAATGCCCTCAAACATGTCGAAGCCATTATCCAATCCATGACCAATCAAGAACGCGAGAAACCGGAAATCCTGAATGGCAGCCGCCGTCTGCGCATCTCCAAAGGGTGCGGACGCAGCGTAACTGAAGTGAATCGTCTCCTGCGTCAGTTCGAAGACATGAAAAAGATGATGAAAAAGATGTCCTCCGGCAAAATGCCCAAAGGCTTGAAAGGTATGTCAGACAAACTCCCTCCCGGCATGAACAACCTACCGTTTTAACCTCGTCATTCCTGCGCAGGCAGGAATCCATGTTTTTTTCTTTTCACCACAAAGGCACAAAGAGCACAAAGTTACACAAAGGAAGGTAGTCGGGACTTGATACGTTTTGATATTCTGTGTTTTCTGTGTGTTCCGTGGTTAAAATCTCACTCCGCCTGTTTCATCAGTTGTGTGTTATTCACACCCAGAATGAAATAGGGATTATTGGAATCAAAGCGTTTCATCAACACCCAGTATGGCTTGTTCAGTATCATGATTTTGTTTTCCTGCTGAGCAGGCATGGAAGTCTCCCTCATCACTATGACTGCCTCATTTTCCACCCGGGCGCCCTTTTCATCCATGTCGAACTTGATCTTTTCCTTCATAACATCTATAAAGTATTCTCTGCCCTCGATCCGGTTCTGCAAGACCTTTCCCAGCATTTCTTCGTAATCCCGTTCGTGGCTCAGGGAAAGGAACGGCGCTTGAAAGACGTCTGAATGCTGCATTGGCGAACCCAAAGTAAATTGATCCGATTTCTGTGCCGGTGCTTTCTCCCTCAACACTTTTACCACCTGTTCAGGATAGTCCATGTCAAAACCCTTGGCCAGAAAGATCTGGTCCTTGCTGTCCTTCAACTTTATGCCGATCAGAAAGTTATCCTGATCTCTGTATTCCAGTATGTAGATATTCTGGTATGACTGCTCATCCGCTTCAAAACCTTGCACCATCGAGCGCATAAAGCTCATATCCTGCTTCCTGAACACTTTCTGATATTCCACCTGCTTGAGAAAGTAGGCATATGAAATGATATCTGTTTCGCCCAGGTCATAGTTCAAATCCTCAAAGCTCTTATCCGGAAATTTCTTTTTGCTTTCACGGTTGATGATATCCTGCGTCTGAGGGCCGAAACCGCTTTTAATGTAATAGCTTGCCTCATCCAGATCGTTGATTGTGATGACGGGATGATTCAGCTTGTCCAATGTGTTTAGAGCGTCTTTATCATCAGTACGTAATTTGATAGTATCTTTGACTATATTGTCCGTAAGCTCGTTCCAACAAAGGTTCATCGCCCCACCCCAGACATAGTTGCCCTTATACAAACTGCCTGTATAATTGAAGTTGTCAGTCGACACAGGCCTGACTTTCATGTTGTCAACTGCATCCGTTTTAACTTTATTCTTGCAGCAGCTGATCACCGACATCGAGGTCAGCAGCAGAATTACTACCACTACGTTTTTTACGCTGAGCAGATTTCTCATCCGGCTTCTCCCATAAGATATTTTGAACCTACTTGTATTACAACTTCAATGCCTGTTACCTGTCAACAAAAACATCTTATGGCATATCCCTTTCCGCTTTGATTATATAGAAGTATTTATCTGCATTGGAGACAGTATCCAGGTAGTCATTGCTGCCGGAGTAGATGAGATTTGACGTTCCGGGTGTAAAATAGGGATCAGAACCGCGATAGACTTTGAAGCGGCTCACGGTTATGGGATAACCCCAATCCAGGTGGATGGTGGAAACGCCGGTCCGTGCTATGCTCAGGTTGGCGATATCGGGTAGGGGAAACCAGTCTGTGACAATGGCGGGCTGCCAGAGATTATCCGTTTCATTGGTTTCAGGAAAAGCGTTATCGAGATCTACGCGGAACCAGGAATTCCAGGTGCCGGGCGTATCGCTGCTGAAGGTGTATAAGGTGATGGTTTTACTGCTTCCCGCGCTCAGGTTGGTAAAGAACTCGATTCGATCGGCCGCAGCACCGATTGGAGGTGGTGTGGGGTAATTCTTGTAGAAGCCGAGTTGTACGCTTCCATAAACATCCTGAGTGCCGTTGTTGTTGACTGTGACAATGGCGGTGACAGGTGCGCCCACATAGCTGTCAGGGCGGGACCAGCTTACATTTGTAATACGCATATTAACGTCAGTGCCGGGCCAGAAGACTCTGCCGCTGATGTCATTCTCATAAGCCGGGCCGCCAAAGGAACCTGTGTAACCGAGCATGACTATGTCGCCAACGATACCTGTCCTGGTGACGTTTTTAGCTCCGCCTCCCGCGTTGGTGGGAAAGTTGGCGTTAATGACATTCAATGAGAAAGAACCATCAAATTTGAGCAGGGTTCCTCCGATCATGCCATTGCGGAAAGTGCAGTTATCGAGAGTGGTGACAACAGCTTCCTGATGAGCATAAACTCCATTAGCATCCATATATTCGAAGATGGTGTAATTTGCTTCAAGGTTGCCGTTGCCATTGACATTTATGGCATAGTTCCCGGTATCGTAACGTGTCACTGTTACATTGGCGCCACCCACTCCGGTTGGAGTGAAAAATCCCCCTGCGTTGACATCAATGCTTTTTCCTGATCCCATTTTTATGAAGCAAGCGCTATTGGCGGAGAGCTTTCCGCCGTTGTTGACATCGAGATCGCCCAGGCAGTTGAGTGTCCGGTTGATAAAGTAGTAAGTGCCGTAGTCAATGATCAGATTGCCATTGAGCGTAAGTTCTGTATCGTTTTGGGAAACTTTTGCACTCATTGTGGATTTATTGATCCTGACATTATAAAACCTGTTCCCTGTACCGTATATATTCAAATCAAAACCGGTGTCGGTGGAACCGTTGAATTCAAAAGTACCGCCGGCAGGAATGAAGTTGGAGCGGTTGCAGGTGAGGGAGCCATTGGTGGCGATGGTGCCCCCGGTCAGGTTGTGTGTAAAGCCATAAGATGGGGAATTATAAATGTAAATGCCGCGGTCATGGAATTTGAGGGTTCCGCCGGTCATCGTAAGAGTGCAGCTTGCATAGTAACCTGTGCGTGCGTCAGCGCTGCCGCCGTAGATGTTGACATTGCCTCCGGACAGATACATCGTGCCGTTTAAATCTATGCGCTGCCCTGCATCCTGAGTGATATTGATGGTGCCGCCCGCATTGCAGTAGAATCCTCCGAACAGACCGTTGTCCACGAGGTCGCCGATGGTCAAAGTACCCGTCAAAACGTCTACGGATCCGGCGGTCCAGTCATAGTTGTTGATGGTGACGGTTGCGGTGCTGCTGTTGACTCTGAGTGAGCCGCCACTTTTATTCATGATAAAGCTATTGAATGTTTCCGTGTAGTTGCAGTACTGATGACCCGAACCGTTGAAGAAAACCGCTCCGGTGGATTCGTTGAAGGCGGCTGGCCCGACCGTGTTTTCCCAGTCCCCGGCGACGTAAATGTTGTTGTAATTGGGATTGAGGACACCGTCTGCGATGCGCAGTTTACCATTCACGGTCAGGGTCGAGGCGAGGGTGACGGTTCCGCTGGTGTTGAAAGTGACATTATTCAGGTAGCCGTTGGGGCTTTGCATGTTTATGGTGGGAGCTGTGCCGTCTATCCTTAGGGTTCCGGCGTTCCAGCGCATGCCATAGCTGGCGTTGGTATTGCTGTCAGTGTAGTTTCCCCAAACGTAGATGGTATTGTCCAAATTGAAATATGTGGTATTGTCAGCATAGCCATTCAGGTTTCCCGTTACATACATGTAATCCGAACCCGTGACTGTGACAGACGCTCCGGCGTCTTTGTCGAACCTGAGGTTATTGAAAAATGCATTGCCGTTCAGCGTGAGGGTGGCGGAACTCGAGCCCAGGAAGATGAAGGTGCCGGTGTCAAAGGTTATGTAGGAATAGCTGTTGAAAGTCACGCTGCCATAGGCATAGATATAAGCGTCGCCGTGGTTGATGGTGGCGGAACCGGTGTTGTACCAAGAGATGCCGCCCGTCACGTAGAGATCCCCGAAATTGGTCATGATCAGTTCGCCGCGAACGGTTAGCGAGCCATAGACATGGAGGTCCTGGCTGCCGACGGTGCCGTTCATTTCCAGACTGGCAGACTGCTGGATCTCAAGGTTCAGGCAGGAGGCGTCCTGAGTGATGATCGGCTGGACTGCAACATCTGGGATGAGCACATTGGTGGTGCTGTTAGGGACGGCGTTGGTGCTCCAGTTGGAGGGGTTGTGCCAACTGCTGCTGACCGCACCAGTCCAGTTGACGGCAAAGACCGGGATCACGGCAAAAAAAAGAAACAGGAAAATCATTGTGCTTTTCATACTACTACACCTTCTTTTATTAAAGATTTTTGTTTTTGATGATGAATAGAACCGTATCGTGAATTTTAGTTCTAATCCTGATTATTATGTTTATTGGTAAAGTTAAGTCTGTCAAGCAAAATTCTATGGTTAGACAACTTTCAACTCTAAATGATGTTCATAATCACCACTATTTAAAAATATACGACAAAGACTTAGACTATGCTGAATCTCAAGATACTACTCAATAATATTTCTTTCATATCATACATTTTCAGGCCTGCCTATATTTTCTCATCATCCATGCCATTCAGACATCTTGAAGAAAACGCATCCGCAAAACTTCAGGTAATTCTTCCATTAGCAAACATAATTACTTCCCGGGCACTTCCCGGGGAGTTCCCGGGCTTGGCCCGGGAATTGCCCGGGAAGTGAAAAGGCAACAATTAGGCATGGGATAAGGAACATCAGGGACAGAATAATGGTGTTATTGTGCTAAATCAGATCAGGATTTATGGAAGCGGAAATCAGATGTCGATGAGGATGGTGTGCCGGTACTGGTCTGCTACAAGGAGGGTGACTTCGCTGTTGATGGAATGCAGAAATTCGAGCATGGTCTGTTCTGCCAGATCAGGCAGGTTGTTGACTTCGCTAAGGTGCGCCAGGATCAGGTTTTTCAGGCCGTTGTGCATGACCTGGCTAATGACGCCGACGGCGTCCAGATTGGACAGATGCCCGTGGTTGCTCATGATGCGCTGCTTCAGATGCCATTCGTAGGGCCCTTCCAGCAGCATTTTCTGGTCGTGATTGCTCTCCAGGATGAGGGTTGAACAATTGCAGAGATGCGTGGTCAGAAGGCGTGACTGATAGCCGACATCGGTGGCAATGGCGAGTTTTCTGTCCGGCTCATTCATCAGGTGGATGGTGAAATTGCAGCTGTCCACAGCGTCATGCGGCGAGGCGAATGGATGGATGACGAGGTCGCCGATGGCAAAGCTCTCCCCCGCCCTGATGAAGACAATACGGTCATGGAGATTGCCCAGACGGTGTTTGCAGGCAAAGTAGGTGTCACGGGTCAGATACAGCGGGATCTTTAACAGACGGGAAACCGCTCCAGCACCGCTGATATGGTCGCCGTGCTCATGGCTGATGAGGATGCCCTGCAGCCGGTTTTTATCAAAACTCAGATTATCCAGAGCCGCCCAGATGCGCTTGGCGGAAATCCCCACATCCACGAGCAGAGCGGTTTCATCCGAGGCAACCAAAACGCAATTGCCCTTGCTGCCTGAGGCAAGCACGGCGGTCTGAAACATTCCTTAGCCCTTGAAGTTGTAGTAGTAGCGGTTGTTCAGCTTATCGTATTCCGACCATTCGGCGTCGGTTGGCGTAAGTTCCAAAAGCTGCTGCACACCGGTCGCTTGGGCATCAAGGTTGTCAGCCAGATGCAGAACCAGCGCTTCGATCGTTTGAGGCAGGCGGACCGAGGCCTTTTCATATTCGCCGTGATGGGCGAGGATCATGTGACGCACCAGCATCAGCAGTTCGGAAGGGAAATTATTGATCCTGGCAGCTTTCTCGCAAACGACCTGGTCAGCGATGGTGAGATGTCCCACCAGGCGTCCCAGATTGGTGAACTCTATGGATGGAATGTGCTGATACTCAAAGACCTTGCCGAAGTCATGCAGCAGCGCTCCCGTGATCAGCAGATCGCGGTTCACATTGTAGTATTTGGCAGCATAATCACATACGCGGGCCACCGCCACTGTGTGTTCCAGAAGGCCGTGAATGTAGTTGTGATGCCAGCTTTTGGCAGCCGGGGCAAAGGAGAATTTGGTGAAAAACTCCTTGTCGTCAAAGATGGATTTGAGCAGTTGCTTAAGATGCACTTCCTGCACGCTGTCCAGATATTTGAAAAACTCTTCCGCCAGCACGGTTGGGTCTTTTTCGCTCTTGGCCAAAAAGTCGTCCAGATCATACTCTGATTTGTCGGCAAACCTGATCTTGCTGATGGAGAGCTGGGTCTGGCCCTTGTAATTGGTAACCATGGCGGCAATTTTGATGACATCGCCTTCCTCAAACTTCTCTGCTTCCTTCTGGGCATTGTTCCAGACGTTGGCATTGACGCTGCCGCTTTTGTCCTGCAGCCTCAGACGCAGGTAGTAGCCCTGCTTGCCTTCCCTGAGCTCTTTTTCGGCAGCCAGGTAGTATCCCGTGATCTCTTTTCCTGTGAATTGGGTGAGTTCTTTAACTTCGATCCTGTCCATTGCTTGTCCTTTATCAGTAAACGAAAATCTTTTTGGTGACGGTCCTGGTTGAGCTGTTTTTATCAACCAGATCAAATCTGATGAGATAGATGCCGGCAGAGCTGATCTGCTGTGTATCCAGGTAATACTCTGCGTTTTTTGTAAGTGGCGCGCTGCTCTGCAGAAGCTGCCCTTTCAGATTATAAATGCGGTAATTGGTGATTTTTTCTTTAGCCTGGAGTGTCAGTTTGATCTGCAAGTCCTTTCCCAGAGCAACGGGATTGGGCCATACAACAAGGTCAAAAGGCACTTGGGGAAGGGTTTCGTCATCATTGCTGACCACCGAGTTCATCTCAATGCGGTTGGCATAAATGATCTGTTTGTTACTATTATGCTGGATCCAGTAAAACAGCTCATACTGCGCCAACAGGGAATCCACACCGATATCGCTGACATTGATGCTGAACTGCTTGGTCCAGCTATTTTCAATGGCAATGGCGGTGCCGATGGTGTCAGCATAAGCGCCCCAACGGTTGAAGACAAGCCTTTCACTTCCATAGAAATTGACTTTTTTGCAGAGTGCGGCAAAGAAGCGCGATTGCAGAATGGGAGAGGGATCCGCACCGCCGGTATAAACATAAGTGTTCGGATTTCTCAGACTGAGTCTGACCTGCAGAACACTATAAGGACTGGCGATCTTGGCAAGGACCGCTTCCTGCTGCAGAAAAGTCATCTGCTCCCCCACTGCGTCTAAAGCGTCAGTAAACCGGTCTGCATAATCATTCGCAATGAATCCCGCAATTCGCTCATCACCGCCGACAACAGTCATCGGATAACCCAGAAAGCCATACCAGTTGAACCTTTGCACCGCTCCGGCAGAGTAATAGGCATCCGCCACCAGAGGAAAATAATTGAGCACAAAGACATCCGTCCCGACAATGCCATCCTGCGTCTGCAGAAGGTTCTGAGCTGCAATGTATTGGATAAAGTTTTCCACCAGACGAACCGGAAGGATGTTGTTATAACAACTGTAATACTTTGTAATTGTATTGTTGAATAGCGTGTCAGCCAGGTCGTGTTCAGACTTCAGCACCGCCCTGACTTTCAGTTGAGTGGAAAAATCAGGCAGCAGAAACGCATAAGGCAGCATCAGCGGGTCGTCGTAGAGGATGGTCAATTCCGAATACGGCGGCAGGGTCTGATAGATGGCGATCGTGTCCTGCACTGAATAAGCAGGATTGGGGGATGTCACGCTCAGAGTGATATGAGGTAGTAAAACTGATACAGATGAGTTGTTGAATATTGTGAACTGAGGAGTCACTGTCCTGCCGGGGATCAGATCAGGCTTGAGATCAAAGGCAGCAAGCTCCAGATCCACATCGCTCAGTTCAAATCTACCCACCACGCTGATCAGAAACTCACTGCTGTAGCCGGCGGTCTGCATATTCTGAAAGTAATGGGTGGGAGTATTCGTGTTCCAGTAATAGCTGTAAGCTCCCCCGCCGATGGAAGCCGACATATAGGGTCCGCTGGCTGCAGTGGCGCAGTTTACCACCACCCAGGCCAGGTCAGTTGTAACAGCTTGCGGCAAGGAAAACTCCATCCAGTGCGACGTAATATTGGCAGAAGCGCTGGACAAAAGCGCATTGGGAGCATTACCCAAATCCGAAAAGATCTCAATGGTGACAGGAACCGCATTTGACGGCACCTGAGGAAAATAGACCCTGACCGAGCTGATCACGAATTCAGAGGTGGCAAAGGTGGGATAGGCATTGGCAAAATCAAAGCGCACGGCCCATTTGTTTGTACCATACCAATGCTGGTCATCCGTGTTGTTGTGATAGAAGAAGGCTCGATCCCTGAGCTGATCGAAACCTGCTGAGATATCCTCTCCGCTGCTCGGGATGAAGTTAATGCAAAGCAACGGCAGGACTGCTGTAAAAAGCAGTGCCAGTAAAATTGTTACCGGGTAATGTCTATTTTTATGCATAATCATAAGAATCTGCTTATCAATTTTCTGCCTGCCGCGATGTCATTAGAAATCGCCTGATGCAGTTCCTGAACGGAACTAAATGTCTGTTCAGCCCTGATGAATTCCAGCAGGTAGAGTTCAATTTCCGCATCGTATATATCTTCATCGAAATCCAGGATATGGGTCTCGATCTCTATCTGAGCATTATTTTTCAAGGTCGGGCTGGTGCCGATATTTGTCAATCCAAAATACGCTTTGCCTTTCAGGGTAAGCGAACTGAGATAGACTCCGTCTCGCGGGATCAGTTGCTCGTTGTCCAGCAGATTGATATTGATGGTTGGGAATCCGATCTGGCGCCCCAGTTTCTGTCCGTGAGTCACAGTGCCGTAAAGGCAGTAGGGCTTGCCCAGCATGGCATTGGCTGATGAAATCTCACCCTGAGACAAACTTTCCCTGATGCGCGAACTGCTGATGACCTTACCATCGTGCAGAACGGGCTCTATTTGTAAGGTTTGGTAGCCGAATTCTGTTTCATGCTGATGCAGAAAATCGGCATTGCCCTCGCGCCGGTAGCCAAAATGCATGTCGTGACCTGCCACGATTACCTGAGGGTGGAAATATTTGACTAATACATCCCTCAAAAATTCCAGAGCTTCTGTGTGGGCTTTTTCGGATGTAAAATTCAAAAAAAAGACCTGTTCTATGCCCTGCTTTTTAATAAGTGATTGTTTTATGACACGAGGTGTCAGAATGGCAACCGAATGCTTAAAATGTACATAGTGCCCCGGATGCTCCTGATAAGTCAGAACCACAGGCACAGTGTTGCGTTGCTTAGCTTGCGCCAGCAGTTCAGTAAAGACTTTTTGGTGTCCCAGGTGCAGGCCGTCAAAGTTGCCCATGGTCAGGACACTGTTCTCAAAATCAGGAATGGGAGTGTCAAACCACTGCATTATATATTCACCTTTGGATAAAGAAGATTTTCTTTTCTGACCGCATAACCATGACAAACTTGCTGTTCATCAAAAATAAGGATCTGCGAATTGTCCGAGCCCTGATTGGCTATCGGATTTCCGTTTCTGATCCTGAGAAGTTCATTACCTTTCAGAGCCAGGCTTTCCAGATCAGGCAGAATGATATGAACCGGAGTTGAAAGACTTTCTAAAGTCTGTGCTGTGATAGCATCGAGCCGGTTTGCCTGTTTTAACGAAATGGCTGCGATCGCCGTTCTGGTAAGCTCTTTCGTATATCCGACCGTATTCAAAGCCTGTGCTATGAATTGACTCAAAGACCTGATATAAGTGCCTTTGGAGACACGGCAGGCATAGACCAGTTTCGGATAATCATATTCAACTATCTCAAATGTGAAAACTCTGGAATCGCGTTCCGGCAGGTCAAATTCCTCATTGGCACGGGCACGGGCATAGGACCTTTTGCCATCCACTTTTATGGCAGAGTGCAAGGGCGGTTTCAAACTTTTTATTTGCAAAACCTGAGCTTTTACATCCTCGATCTGTTCAGAAGTTATGACTTGTTCTGATGTGCCAGTAATCTCACCTTCCGGATCGCCTGTTGAGGTCTGAGTTCCCAGGATCAGGGTCGCTGTGTATTCCTTATCAGCAGTTTCCAGTAAAGTCAGGAGCCGCGTGTATTTGTTGTAAGCAAGGATCATCAGCCCCGTGGCAAAAGGGTCCAGGGTTCCGGCATGGCCGAAAGCACGGACAGAAGTCTGCTTGCGGAGTTGTCTGATCATGTCGAAAGATGACATTCCGGCAGGCTTGTCGATGAGCAGAAATCCTGATGGCTGTCCTGAATTTGTCATGCTCAGCTAATTAACCAGTTTCCTGGCAGACAGAATCTCAGTTTTGATGATGTCTTTGACTTCACGCAAAGAGCCTTTGATGTAACATCCGGAAGCCTGAAGATGGCCACCGCCGCCGAATCTGACTGCAATTTCGTTGACGTTGATGGTCTTGGAACGCAGACTCAACCTATATTTTCCTTGTTCCTCTTCGCGAAAATACACTGAGGTTTCGACACCTTTGAGATTTTGCACAAGGCGGCTCAGATTGGAAGTTGCTTCCGGCGTCAAACCAAGTTCCTTCAGCATTTGCAGCGTGCTGTGCATAAAGAGGATACGCCCGTTTTCCAAGTATTCTATGGTGGATAGGACATGCCCGATCAGGATCATTTCCGCCGGTGTGCGGGAAGCCATGAACAGTCTGTGAACCAGGAAAGTCTTAACTCCATAGTCACAGATCTGCGCTGCCATTTCATAGGCAGATTTGTCAGTATTGGAGTTAGTGAAGTTATTGGTGTCATTCAAAAG
>CAZWJK010000003.1:33387-40833 GCA_964634035.1 uncultured Candidatus Cloacimonadota bacterium
TGCAGATAATCATAGCGGTCAAGATTGAGGTCATCCACCACGAAATCAGCCTGATAACCCATGTTGAGCAAAATGCGTTTTAGGGCAAGACAGGCGCAAAGCCCATCACCGTCAGGATGAATGTGGGTGGTCAGACAGATGGATTTTGCTTCCCTGAGTGCAGTTAACAGTTTGGAAGCAAATTCTTCTTTCTCCAAAAAACAGATCATATTTTCTTCCTTAATGCAAGGATATATCGTGGGTTTAATCCACGCAGGGTCCACGCGGGGTCCACGCGGGCTAAACCAGAGAGGATGCTGCGTGGGATAAGAGGTTCAGCTATTCTGGGTGAAAACAGAAAAACATCTTTCATAAAAAAAGGGCAGTTCAAACACTGCCCTGCATAATGCTCTGGACAAGGTTATAGGTCTTCGTCTTCATCGAGGTCTTCGATGTCCGTGATATCTTCTTCATCCTCGTCTATATCAAAGAATTCATCATCATCCAGATAATCGTCAATGTCGATGTCGGGATCATAATCATCGTCATCATCAAAATCATCCTTGACCTTTGCCAGCAAGGCGTCAACCTTGGCGGCGCGTTCTTCGGTCTCATCATAAAAATAGGTGATTTCGGGTATGGTTCTCATAAGTTTTGCTCCTGCGATTTGTTTTTTGAAAAAGCCTGAAGCTATTATCAATAGCTCTTTTATCTCCTCATGAGACAGAGGGTTGTTGTAGTGGGTAAAATAGACTTTGGCGTACTTGAGATCTTTGGAAATGATGACCTCGGAAATGATCACCCACTCCAGTCTTGGGTCGTTGAGTTTGGTGCTGAGAGCGTTGTTCAGGATCTTTTTGATCTCATTCTGCAGACGCTCGAGCCGGAAGGATTTCATCATATGTGTCAGACCAGTTTCTTTTCTACCTGCTGAACGGTGTAGCACTCAATGACATCACCTTCACGGATGTCGTTGTAACCTTCGATGGTCAGTCCGCAATCACTTCCCGCCTTGACTTCGCTGGCTTCGTTCTGGTAATGCTTGAGGGAAGCTAGCTTGCCCTCATGGATGAGGACGTCGTTGCGATAAAGACGGATCTTGCAGTTGCGCTGGATGACACCTTTTTCCACATAACAGCCGGCAATGGTGCCCAGTTTCTTGATCTTGAAAAGCTGGCGGATTACAACTGATCCTAATGGTACTTCTTCAAATTCTGGTTTGAGCAATCCCTCCAAAGCTTTGCGCACATCGTCAATGGCGTTGTAAATGACCTGATATAGCTTGATCTCCACATGCTCATCCTCAGCAGCTTTCTTGGCCTGCTGATTGGCGCGTACATGGAAACCGATAATGATGGCGTCTGAAGCTGCTGCCAGTCCGACGTCAGCTTCATTGATGCCGCCCACGCTTTTGTGGATGATATTGACCATCACTTCTTCATTGGTAAGTTTCTGGAAGGAGTCTGCCAAGGCCTCAACCGAGCCGTCGGTGTCAGCTTTGATGATGAGATTGAGCTCACCGATCTGGTCTTCTTTGATGCGGGCAAAGATGTTCTGCAGGGAAGCTTTGTTCTGGAATTTCTCGCGCTCCATGCGGATCTGTAAGCGCTCAGAACTGATGGATCTGGCGGTTTTTTCATTATCCACCTGATTCAGTACGTCACCTGCTTTGGGTACGTCATTCAAGCCAAAGATCCTTGCCACATCAGATGGGAAAAGCTCTTTGATCTCGGCTCCGCGCTCATTTTCCATCTTGCGGATCCTGCCATAAGTAGCGCCGCAGACAATGATATCACCCTTTTTTAGTTTACCCTCACGCACCAGAATCGTGACTACCGCACCCATCCTGGGATCCTTCTCTGATTCGATCACGACTGCTTCCGCAGGCACTTCCTGACGGGCTCTGAGATCTTTCATCTCAGCGGTCAGAAGAATCAATTCGATCAGATTAAGAATGCCTTCACCAGTTACAGTGGATGTTTTGCACCAGGGGACCTCGCCACCGTAAGTTTCAAGATAGACATTGTTTTCCAGAAGCTGGGCAATGGTTCTATCCACATTCGCTTCCGGCAGATCTATCTTGTTGATGGCTATGATCATTGCTACACCAGCGGCTCTGGCATGGTCGATCGCTTCTATGGTCTGAGGTTTGATGCCTTCGGAGGCAGCGACAACAATGACTGCGATATCTGTGACATTGGCACCGCGGGAGCGCATAGCAGTGAAAGCTTCGTGACCGGGAGTATCCAAAAAAGTAATCTTGTGCTTATTGATCTCGATCTGGTAAGCGCCGATGTGCTGTGTAATGCCACCTGATTCGCCTGCCACCACATTGGTGGTTCTGATATAGTCCAGAATCGAGGTCTTGCCGTGATCGACATGACCCATAATGGTGACAACCGGCGGTCTGGTGATGTATTCCACATCAGAGAACTGCTCTTTTTTCTTATCCAGTTCTTCCGCTCCAAATTCATCCTCAAAGCGGAATTCGAAGCTGAACTCGTCACAGATCATCTCAAGAGAATCCTTGTCCAGACGCTGATTCATGGTCACCAATTGTCCCATCTTGAAGAACTTGGTGATGATCTCGGAGGGAGCCACATCCATGATCTTGGCCAGTTCACTGACCGACGTGTATTCCCTGATCACTATCTCGCTGGAAGCGCGGTCAGAAACCTGTTGAGCTTCTCTATGGTATTTTTTCTTTTTCTGGGTTTGCGAAAGAGTCCTTTTAATATTGCGGGAAATTTCGGCTTCTTCGACTTCAGTGGGCTCCAGAACAACAACTTTCTCTTTCTTCTTCTTCTCTATGATCGCTTTGCGGTGTTTACTCTTATCACCCAGTTCCTCATGGCTGATCTTGGTTTTGCCAAATTTCTTGATCTCACTGATCTTGGGGGCTGCAGCAGGAGCTTGTGTAGTTCCAGCCACAGGTTTGCGGGGTGGTGTAGTAACTGCAGAATCTGGTCTGCGCTGCTGGTAATCGGGTCTTCTTCTTTGATCGGGAGCTGATCCTGTTTGACGATAATCGCGACCTGTGCTGCCTGGTGCAGAACGGTCACTGCCCTTGGGTCCTCCAGCCTGGGATCTTGGCCTGTCTTTATACTGAGGTTTTCCCCTCTGAGCACCGGCTCTGGGAGCAGGCTGATGCTGTTTGAAGGGAACCCTGATATCGGTGACTGCGGGTTCGACCTTCTGCCTTCCGGGAACTGCATGCTGGGTCACAATCGGTTCTTTCGATACAGTTTGAGTTTCCTGTTCCTGAACTGCCGGCTCTTCAATGACTTCTTCCTCAACCTCGGGCTGAGGTTGAGGCTGGGCTGCCACTTCCGCATCATGTTTGGCTTTGGCGGCTGCCTGATGCTTCATCTCGATGAAGTGCTTGCGTTCTTTTTCAGCTTTTTTCTCAGCATTGATCTGCTCGTTGTATTTGGAACGGATCTTTTCCGCAATTTCATCTTCAATAAAACTCATGTGACTTTTGGTGACCACGCCCAAAGCAGTCAGATGGGTTTTCAAAGCCATCGTGCTAATCTTAAGTTCTTTGGCTAGCTCATGAACACGGATCAAAATTCCTCCATCCAATGTTACTGTTCAATGTAACTCACAATTTTTGAGGCGAAGTTATTGTCAAGGATACCGAAAACAGCAGTCCAGGGCAAACCGAGTGCTGCACTCAGTACTTCCTGTGTGCTGAACTGATGAACCGGTATCCGGCTGTCTGTCTCTATCACAAATTTCACTATCCTGTCTTTGGTGTTATCTGATATGTCCTGCGTCAGGATCAGCAGCCTGACTTTGCCATGCAGAATTTCCTTTTTGCAGGCTTCAAAGCCATTGACCAGTTTTCCTGCCTTTCTGGCAAACTGGAGCAGGGTCAGAATCTTCTGTTCTGTATCAGTTTCCTGTTCAATAGGCTGCAAGACATGGTGTTTTTTTGCCGGTGACACTATGCTTTCTCCTGCCGCCGGACGCTTTTCCTGCGCTGAGTGTTAAGCCATTTGGAAAGCCGAATCAGGCACTCTTCCTGATTACACACATAACTCTTGCGGTTGGCAACCGCTCTTTTAATATCAAACACAATTTCGCTGCCCATAAGGTAGAAGCTGAGTAAACTGTTCTGCTCAAACCTGCCCTTGCAGACAACACAGGTCCGGACAGGTTTATGGTCAGCTTTAGTGCTTCGTTCGGGCATTAAAATAACCTGGCAGCCTCTTTGAGCTTTTCTGCCGTTTTCTGACCAATGCCTTCCAGATTGCAGAGCTCTTCCACTGATGCGGAATAGACATCTTCCACAGAGGTATAGCCATGCTTTCTGAGAATCTCTTCGATCTTGGCATTGACGCCGTCCAATTCCTTTATATGACTGATGGTGCGCCGTTCCTCAGCCATTTTTTCCTCATATTCTTCCTGGGTATAGATGTCAAGCTTGAATCCGCAGAGCTTGGCGGCAAGTTTGACGTTTTTGCCCTGCTTGCCGATAGCTGTGACCTTATCATCTTCCGAAACTATGACGGAAGCTGTTCTGCTGCGTTCGATCACAACCCTTTTCACCTGTTCCAGCCCCAGAGCGTTGGCTATCATGGTTTCCGGGTCATCGCTGTGAACCACGATATCGATCTGCTCGCCGTGCAGTTCTTTGCGGATGGAATCTATGCGTGTGCCTTTGCTGCCTACACAGCAGGCTATCGGGTCAAGTTTCGGATCGGTTGACTCCAGTTCGATCTTGGTCCTGACACCGGGTTCGCGCACTATTTTCCTGATCTTGATCACGCCATGAAAGATCTCCGGAATCTCGGCTTCAAACAGCTTTTTGACAAATTCCGGATTGGTCCTGGAAAGCACTATCATCACATTGGAATCCTTGGCACGGATATTTACCACATAAGCTTTGATCATGTCATTGACTTTGTAAAATTCATTGTCGATCTGCTCATCCGGCGGCAGCAAAGCATCGTTAACGCCAATATCCACGCGGTAACCGGCGATGTCGTCAATGCTTTTGATCCTGCCTGTGACGATGGTGTGCTTCTGCTTGTCAAAATCGTTTTTAATGCGTTCCTGCTCCATCAGCCTGATCTTGTCCAGAATGATCTTTTGGGCAGTTTTGATGATCTTCGGTTCGAATTCACTCAAGGCCATTTCGCGTTGATGCTGTTCCCCAAGCTGCACATAGCGGCCAAAGATCTGCTTGGCGTCAAGCAGCGAAACTTCGTCCAGATTGTGTTCCAGTTCCACTATCGTGCACATGAATCTGACTCTGATGGAGCCGGTGTTGGCATCGATCAGCACTTCCAGATTGTTTTCCGGATTCATTCTTTTACTTAAAGTGGTATTGATGGCATCCAGAATGATCTGTTGGATCTCGTCTTTATCAAGCTGCTTGATGGCAGCGAGTTTGATCACTGCGTCCAGAATGTTTGCGCTCATAACTGCTCCCTTGTTCTGCTGTTGGAAAAACAGGTCCATGCCTTGTGTATAGCTGACATCGGAATCTGAATGATTTCTTCGTTGTCTTTGATCACTATGTTGTCAGGATTAACTTCCTGCAGCCAGCCTTTGGTCGTGATGCGGTTCTGGTCCTTATCCCAGACGATTTCCACCAGTTCGTTGATTGCGCTTAGATAGTGCATCTTCAGCTTCAGGGGACGTTCTATCCCTGGTGAGGACACTTCCAGATAATATCTTTCCGGAATGAAATCCAATTGGTCGAGTTCCTCGCTCAGCCTTCTGCTGAAAAGGGCGCACTCATCCAGATTGATGCCGCCGATCTTGGTCAGAAACACCACAATGACCTTGCCTTTGGCAGTGGTCTTTTCCTCAATGTCATAGACGGCCATATGCATTTCTGCAGCAATCTTTTTACTGAGGTCTTCCACTTTGGAACGGTATCTTTCCATCTTTTCCTTACCTAATTTATTGCCTTTAAATTTCTTACACCATTCTTATGATAATAAAAACGCTGACATTTCTGTCAGCTAAAAATCAGTTGCCATTAATTTTCGCCACCCCTTTTGCGTCAAGCATTTTGTCAACTTTGCCACCATGAATAATTCTCTTGACTTATATGCTCATCTTTCCAACTATTTCCTATGAAAAAAAATCACCTGGAGAGATAAATATGAATTCACAAAATCTACATACTTTCCTGAATGCAGACCTGCTGGGAAAAGTAGTCCTGGTGCGGGTTGACCACAACGTTGTGAAAAAGGGCAAGATCAAAGATACAATGAGGATCGACGCCACTATTCCAACCATTATGCATATCTACAGAAAGGGCGGCAAGCCTATCCTGATGACACATGTAGGCAGACCATACGACAAAAAGACGGGAACTTACACTATTTCAGAAGATGAATCCGTGCAACCCATCGTGGAATACCTTCAGCATAAGCTGGCTCTCAGCATTGAAGTGCCCAAAGTTCGTCCCACAGAGAACGACGGCATCACTGAACTGAATGAGATCATGCCCTCGGTAGCCAGGCTGAAGAAAGGTGAAGTCCAGATGCTGTATCTGCCAAATACACGCTGGTTCAATGGCGAAGAGACTAAAAACGAGGCTTCCGAGACCCTGGCGCTGGAGCTTTCCAAACTGGCGGATGTCTTTATCAATGATGCTTTCGGTTCCTGGCAGCCGCATGTCAGCACTTTCAGTATCACACAATACCTTCCATCCTACGCAGGGCTCTTGATGGAAAAGGAAGTTGCGCATCTGGAGCAGATCTTCAATCCGAAGAAGCCGCTGGTTTCAGTGGTGGCGGGTTCCAAGTTTGACACCAAGATAGGACCTTTGACCTCTTTGATCAAGATGAGTGACAAACTGGTGTTGGGAGGAGTTTTATACAATGCCTACCTGGCTGCCAAATATGGTTTTTCCATCAATGGATTGAGTCCGGAAGACATCGATGCGGCACGCAAATTCATTTCTGATGCTGGTAAGGACATTGAAAAAGTGGTGGAACTGCCCTTTGTGGTGGAATCCGATTCCTTTGAAACTGTCTCAGAAAGCAGTTTCAGGACACATAAACTGGCGGATTTACAGCCCGGGACCAAACTGAATTTCATCCTGGATGCAGGTGCGGAATCCTTTATGGATAATGACGTAAAAGCAGTCTTTGACAGTGCCGGAACTATCTTTGTAAACGCTGTGATGGGCTACACCACTCTCTTTAAGGATGGCACCCGAGCTTTGTACAGTCTGATCGACAGCAATAAACAAGCTCAAAAGCTATATGGCGGTGGCGACACCATAGATGATTTCAAGAACCTGTTACCCGGAGTCTGGATGAAGGCCTCCAACGACTCCAACTACTATTTCTTTACTGGCGGTGGTGCCATCCTGGATGCCATCGAGCAAGGCAGTCCCTATGCCATGAAAACAGTGCAGGCACTGCTGGTAAAGTAATTATCCAACTGTAAATACAAGCGTCCCCGCTTGTTTGTTCAGGCGGAAAGCTTGTACCTACG
>CAZWJK010000003.1:40933-47331 GCA_964634035.1 uncultured Candidatus Cloacimonadota bacterium
TAGATCCCTCCGCCGCCGGAACTGACCACTGCATAGTTATTCCACACATCTATGTTTGTGGCATAGCCGGAAGTGTCAATTCCGCTAACTCGGACAGGTGCTGCCGGATTGGCGACATTGACGATCTGCATCCCTTCGTGACGGCAGGCTAGATAGGCATAATTGCCCACTACTTTTACCTTTTGGGCGTAGCCTGGCAAATCAACTTTTCCAACCGGATTGCCGGTGGCACGGTTGTAGATCACCAAACCCAACTGATCCGCAGCCACATAGATGTGAGTGTCTGACATCACAGCACCTATCGGATTAATGGGAAAGGATGTCGCTGCAGCGTCGATGGTCACAGGAGAAAAAATGGGAGGCAGTCCCGGAATGACATAGCTGCTGTAGCCATGCTTGATGTACTGGCCTGTGATGAAGATACCTTCATAAACATAGTTACTGCCTGCTCCGGGTGCAAAGAATTTCATATCGCGAATGTCGCTGGTTCCGCCTGTGATCTGGTCTGAAAGCACCAGGGAATCGGGATTTGCTGTATTGATGACAATGATGTTGTCCGATCCATAAGTTTCGCTCAGAAAGAGCAGATCGAGTGAATTTATATGCGAAGCCCGCCGTATTCTGCGCAACTGCATGGTAGTCGTATCTCCCGTTGCGATCGCGGTCAGCCAGGTTTTGCTATAATCATTCAGATCGATGATGGAGATCCCGGCCTGGTCTTCAGCCACATAAACTCGCTCGTCATCGGTGTCAAGATCTAGCGGATTGCCGACTGTCGGAATGGCGGCAGCCAGTTGCAGAACGTGCTGTTCTGTCCATTCCGAGCTCTTTTTGGCGCAGCCAAACAGGGCTATCATTATGGTCATCAAGACAATTATTCGTTTCAGCATGTCTTTTCCTCCTGCATAAGAACAAGCATTTTCAACTCTTGATTTTTATCAAGTGCAATTTGCATTCCCGATTGACTTTTTTTGTTTGACATATTGGCAGGTGTTTGCTTTTGGTAATGGGAAAAGCAGATTGATTTAGAAAGAGGGATAATTATCATGCGCAAATTGGATTTGAGCGCCGAGCTTGACAATATCACAAGCTTCATCCGCAGCTATGTGCACGGCAACGGTTTTGCCAATGTCATTCTTGGCCTATCCGGAGGAATTGATTCTTCACTGTCAGCAGCTCTGGCAGTCCGCGCCCTGGGCAAAGAGCACGTCTATGGCATCATGCTGCCCTATAAAAACAGCAGTCCGGAAAGTTACAACGACGCCCTGCTTATGGCTGAACAGCTTGGCATACATCATGAAAAGATTGACATCACACCCATGGTTGATGCCTATTTCGATACCTATCAAACACAAGCTGATTCGCTGAGACGAGGTAACTGGATGGCTCGCACACGCATGTGCGTCCTTTATGACCTCTCTGCTGGGTACAGAGCATTGGTAATCGGAACCTCCAACCGCACAGAACTCATGGTCGGCTACTTCACTCAGTTTGGTGACGGCGCTTGCGCTTTTGAACCGATCGGACACCTCTACAAAACAGAAGTTTGGGAGCTTTCCAGACTGCTTGGCATTCCTGATAAAATAATCAATAAGGTCCCCACTGCTGACCTTTGGGCTGACCAGACCGATGAAGCTGAACTGGGCCTGAAGTATCATCAACTGGATGAAATTCTTTATGCTCTGACCGATGCCAAACTGACCACTTCTGAGATTATGGCGCTGGGGTTTACTCAGGAGCAGATAAATCGCGTTGTGCACCTGATCAGCCGCAGTGAATTCAAGCGCAACCTGCCTCCTCTGATCAATGACCAGGACAAGTAGGACCGCATGAATCTGATGGAAAAGAAAACCCGCTGCAGGATCTGCACTGACGAACGGGCCGTCCGCTATTGCCTGCGCTCCAACAAGGACATCGGCTGGAAATGCTGCAACCACTACAGAAGCGACGGCAAGTGCCCCGAGCCCTGTCCCCACACCCCTAAACAGGAAAAGGGCCAGTCCCCCCTATCCCGTGTCAAAACTGATTCCAGGGCAGAATTTCTGGATTTTCTGGACCGTCATCTGCAGTTCTGGATTCACTCAAAGGTCACTCCCTTCGGCAATTACTCTCCCTACGAGATGGCACAGGACCCTGAGGACAGGAAAATCCTGACGGATTGGCTGTCTGAGTTCAACTTTCCTGATTTTGAGATCCAAAATCTGATCAATAAAAAACTGGGCTTGAATCTGACCGTCAGAAAAGAGCCCATCACTCATCCGGAAATCCTGGTGGAACGGTATCTGGATGCTGCCATAGCGCAGGATTGGGACAAGCTTCTCGCCTTTCATCTGGCAACCGATGAGGTGGAAGGAAGAACTCTCAACAGTCTGATTGAATTGCTGGTTAAGCATCCGGTTCTCAGCAAGGTAAAGAGTTGGCATATAATCGCTTCCGGCCTGTCTGAAAACAAAACCGGCTATTTCTCCTGGACTGAGATCAACAACAAAGAGGACTGCTGCTTCTTCTTCAAACAGGATAAACAAGAGTTCATTCTGGATCAGGTCATCTTTGGCACTTTACAGGATTACTTCAAACAGGATAAGATTTATGACACCGTCGCCACCGCATTGTCCAAACTCAAATATGACGATGCTCTCAGGCATTTGGCAAAGGCGGACACCGTCTATCCCCTGTCTCCGGAACTGCTCTGCCACCGTTTCGCATATCTGGCAATGGCCAAAAAAACAACTGAAGCTTATGACATCATACAGCTTGGCGCAGTTCTCAACCGTGAAAAGGAAAAGCTTTTCTACCGTCTGGCAACACTCTATCTGGGCAATAAGCTGTTTGGGATATCACGTCTTTTCTGGGAAATCGTTTTGGAGGAAGATCCTAAAAATATTGATGCTTTCAATAATATCGGCTTCTGTCTGATGCAGCTTGGCCAACCCGAAGAAGCAGTCAGGGTCTGGCATCAGGCGCTGGAGATAGACCCCAATGCCAAAGTCATTAAAATGAATCTGGAACATCATGCCAAAGTCACCAAAAAATAACTTCATGCAGCGTGCCATCGCTCTGGCAGAGCAGGCCCGCGGCAAATGCACGCCCAATCCCAATGTCGGTGCTGTCATTGTGAAAAACGGCAGGATCATTGGCGAGGGCTGGACCCAGGCCTGCGGCCTCGACCACGCCGAGGTGCAGGCGATCAAAAACTGCTCTGAAAGCTGCCTTGGCGCCGAAATGTATGTCACCCTCGAGCCCTGTTCCCATTACGGCAAGACCCCGCCCTGCGCCAAAGCCATCATCGCAAGCGGTATTAAGACAGTATACATCGGAATCAAGGATCCCAATTTCCTGGTCTCCGGCCAGGGCATCCAAATGCTTAGAGATGCCGGAGTCAAGGTTGAGACTGGTCTTTGCACCGATGAAATTTCCAGGCAATTGGAAACCCACATAACTTATTCAACAAAGTTCAGACCCTTTGTCACTCTCAAAACAGCAGTTTCGCTGGATGGCAGAATTGCCGCTCCGGATAGATCTTCACGCTGGATCAGTTGTGAGCAGAGCCGCCGCAAAACACACGAACTGCGTCAATCTTCCGATGCTGTGTTAACCGGCATCGGCACTATCCGCAAAGATGATCCCCTGCTCAATGTGCGCCTGGAAAATCCTTTCAGGCAGCCCCTACGCGTCATTCTGGATGCCAGGTACAACTTCCCTTTGGATTCGCAGATTGCCAGGACCGCCAAAGAGATCAACACCCTTGTTTTCACAGGCTCGCGTTATGCCGATCCGGACAGGGAAAAGCAGTTACGGGATCTGGGCATCGAGGTCTGCCGCATCTATGCCAGTTCTTACAATCTGCACCTGCCTACTGTCCTGAATGAGCTCTACAAAAGGAATATCACCTCTGTCCTGGTGGAAGCAGGCAGCAAGGTCAACACCTCTTTCCTGCAGGCCGGACTGGTCGATAAACTCGTCATGTTCATAGCACCCAAGCTTTTGGGCGGTCCGCATCTGGCCTGGGACCACATCGGCATTGACAATATCAGCCAGGCCCTGAACCTGAAAAATGTAGTGACGGAACAGGTCGGCACTGACATCATGCTGACCGGATATTTTTAGCGTGTCAGTCTGAGCTAAGCGTGTCACACAGAGCTAAGCGTGTCAGTCTGAGCTAAGCGTGTCACACAGAGCATAGTCGAAGGGCAGGCACGCGGTCGGTGTCTTATCCTTCGACTATGCTCAGGATGACACCTTTTACAGCCATTCCTGCGAATCGGGGTCCCCAACCGACGCAGTCGGTTGGGGTGGAAAAGCAGGAATCTTGCTCTGACTTCATTGTAGCACTCATATCATTCCGCTTCGAATATACCCCCAATTTATTCCTTGACAACAAAATAAGCGATGCAATATTTATTCTGCAGCAAGGAGGTCACGATGAAAAAGACGAAATACTCGACTTCGCCTCAGTATTACACTGCCATTTTCTATGTGGCAGTAATCCTTTTCCTAACTTCGCTGGCTCTCATCTATTCCTGCTTCAGGCATCAATCCTTTGTCTATCTTGCCGTCGGAATAGTTGGTTTCATCATCGGCGTGATCGGATTGATCGAGTTCATGTGTAAAAAGCGGATCCTTCCTCTGACACAACCGCATCTGCTCAGGGAGATCGTTGCTCTCATTGTGCTTGCCTTTGGAGTTTACGTTCTCCGCTTCGGATCCCTGTCCGGCACCCTCAACTGGCGTGAGAAAATGGTTGCCATCATCTGTTTTGTCATTGGCATGCATGCCCTGCACCTGAGAGGTTATGTCAAAACTGAGGAATAATTGAAGTTAATCTGATTTAACCCGTTTTATCAGTCGTAAAGTTTAACTTAAGTGTTATGCTAATAGAAATATAGCTCCATCCGGCGCAGCTTTCCACTTTTCCACTATTCCACATTTTCCACTCCTATATCTAAATATTGATCAAGAGTATATCAAAAGTATAGTTAAAGCATATCAAATGTGCTTTGGAATACATTTGATATACATTTGATATACATTTGATCTGCTTTTGATATGCTTTTGGTTAAGGGGACGGAGGAAGGAAAATGGCTGAAAACTTTTTCTCTTGACTGATTGCAACTTGCATTATGAGTTGAAAATGAGGAGAGAGGAGCTATGGAACAGAGCAAGAAAACGGTTTCATCCTATGCCGAGGCATTGGACAATGCGGTGCGTTTTCAAAAGTATCTGCAGGAGAATGAAACCCTGCAGCACAAGCTGAGTCAATACACGCACTGGTATTACTTTGAGCAGAAGAATATCTTTGCGCCCAGCAAATTCATCGGCTATAAAAACAACACCTATAACTCCGAAACGGCGCATGAAGGCGACGGCAGAGAAACGGAAAAGGCGCTGGCACACTTTTTCCGCAAGGTGGTGAAATCCAAAACGCAGCCGGATATCTTTATCAATGAGCTTTACAGCAAGCTTGGCGCTCTCCTGAAACAGTATGACAAAAAGCCGAAAGCCAACGCCGTGATCCACATCGCCAAAGAGAAAATCAAGAAGTAGAAAGGTCAGATTATCACAGATAAAACACCATCCAACCTGTTTCTGCACAAGGTCAGCAAGCCGTCGCGCTACATTGACCATGAGCTGAATGCCCGCCACAAGGACTTTGAGGCCGCAGAGGTGCGGTTTTGCCTCGCATTTCCAGATGTCTATGAAGTGGGTATTTCGCACCTGGGACTCAAGATCCTGTACACGATTCTGAACGACCTGCCCCATGTCATGGCGGACAGGACCTATCTGCCGTGGCTGGATGCGCTCGAGCTGATGCGGCGTGAGGGCTCGCCCCTCTTTGCTTTGGAAAGTAAAAGGCCAGTCCGTGATTTTGATGTGCTGGGCATCACACTGCAGAGTGAACTGACCTATACCAATGTCTTGGAACTGTTGGACCTGAGCGGCATTCCGCTCCATTCGAAAGACAGGACTGATAATGACCCAATCGTGATAGCAGGCGGACCCTGCGCCAGTAATCCCTTGCCCCTGGCGCCTTTCATAGACGCGTTCCTGATCGGCGAGGGCGAAGACGCGATCGTGGAAATTGCAGAGGTTTTTCGTAGGGACATTCGTCTCGAATGTCCTCCTGCAGACGAGGCGTCTGCAGTTACAAGCAGATCAGTAAGTACAGACGCCCCGTCTGTATCTCGACAAGCGGGGACGCTTGTCGCTACGATAGATAGGAATGACGAAGAGAAAGATTCCTGCTTTCGCAGGAATGACTTAAAAAAAGGTGTCAGGCTGAGCTTGTCGAAGCCTAAGACACCACAGCGTGTCTACCCTTCGACTCTGCTCAGGGTGACACGCTTAAAAGATGTGGCCCGGACAATCCTGTCCGGGGATACAACTAAAGATTCCTGCTT
>CAZWJK010000003.1:47431-50053 GCA_964634035.1 uncultured Candidatus Cloacimonadota bacterium
TTCCATATCAAAATCCGCAAATACACTGACTTTGTTAAAAACCACAAAACGCATACGCCGCAACTGATGCCGTGGCAGATGGCGACACACAACCGCTACGTGGCAGAGATCATGCGCGGCTGCACACGGGGCTGCCGTTTCTGCCATGCCGGATATTTCTACAGGCCGGTGCGTGAGCGCAGTCCGGAAGCCATATTGGACGATCTGCTCAGGGAAATAGAAGAATACGGATGGGAGGAAGCAGGCCTGGTTTCGCTTTCCAGCAGCGACTACACCTGCATCAAACCCTTGCTGGAAGCGCTTCTGAAGAAAACCGACCAGCAGAAAACACACATTTCATTGCCTTCGCTGAGAGTGGATTCGTTAGACGATGCGTTGATCAACCTGCTTAAGGAAGTGGGTCGGGAAGGGCTGACCATCGCTCCGGAAGCGGGTTCGCAGAGATTGCGTAATGTCATCAACAAAAACCTTTCGGAAGAGGAGATCCTGCAGGGAGTGCGCATTGCCAGACAGCTTGGCTGGCAGAGGATCAAGCTCTATTTCATGCTGGGCCTGCCGACGGAAACTGATGAAGACATCGATGGCATAATCGAACTCATCAATTCTATCCTGAAAGAGACAGGAAAACGCTTTCAGATCAACGTTTCGCTTTCTCCGTTCGTGCCCAAGGCGCATACGCCGTTCCAATGGTCTGCCATGCTCGCGCCGGAAGAGCTTCTGCGCAGAGCGCTCATCATCAAGCACCATTTTCAGAGACAGAAATTCATTAAGATCCGCTACCACACGATCGAGACATCGGTTCTGGAAGCTGTAATCTCCAGAGGTGATGAAAGAACCGCCGCCTGGATCGAACAGGCCTGGAAACTGGGTGCCAAATACGACGGCTGGAATGAAGGATTCAACTGGGACTTCTGGCTGCAGGCAGCTTCGGATACAGGCTATGACTACACTTCCGCCCTGCAGGAGTCTGACCTTGAGCAATTACTGCCTTGGGAATTTCTAGATTTGGGCGTGGAAAAGAAATGGCTGCAAAGTGAGTGGCAGAAAGCTTTAACGGCAAATCCGACCATTGACTGCAGGGCAGGATGCATCGCCTGCGGCGTCTGTGACAAGCAGTGCGTGATGCATTACGCTGAACGCAATGAGCAATTCGAACGTGAAATTGCGGCTCTGCCCGTTCCGGAACTGAAGACCGATCCGGGCACTAAATCCACTTACATAAAGAGCTGGAGCCACCGCCTGGTGTACAGGAAGGGTGGGGATTTCCGCTTCATAGGCCATCTGGATTGGATGCGGATGGTGTTTCGCCTGATGGGCAGATGCAAGCTGCAGATCGTTTATACGCAAGGCTTTAACCCGCATCCCAAAGTGAGTTTCGGACCTGCCCTGGCGATCGGGATCACGGGTGAAAGCGAGTATTTTGATTTTCACACCTGCCAAAGCTATTCTCCGGAAGAAGTGGAAAGCGCTTTCAAACCGCTGTTCACAGGCGGTCTTGAGTTGCTTTCGATCCTGCCGCTGCCTTCTGAAGACAAAGACAGGCAACCCAATATGGATTATTTATTGATAAAGGTTCCAATCGAACTGCTGAAAACTGTCGGGCAAAAGATCAGGCAGTTTGAGCAGCAGGACTCCATTACCTTTGTTAAGCAAAAAAAGGACTCGGATAAGAGCTATGACCTGAAGCAGGTAATAGTCTCCATCTCGCTGCAGGGGGATGAACTGCGCCTCACAAAACTGCTGCAGAGCCCCAATGTCTATGATCTGCTGTCTTATCTGTTTGAGGTTGAGAAAGATGATTTGTATGAATGGGAAATTGCGAGGACGGGGTTCAGCTTTTAGTTGGTGCCGGAAAGGTTCTGTCTGACCGCTTCATAAAGAATGGCGGAAACGGAATTGGACAGATTGACGGAACGGATCTTCGCGCTCATGGGAATGGTGATGCAGCGCTCTGCATATGAGTTCAGCAGGTCTTCCGGCAAGCCTTTGCTTTCCGGGCCAAAGATGAAATAGTCGCCGGGTCTGTAGTTCCTTTCCAGATAAGAATTGGCAGACTTGGTGGTGCAGAACCAGAGCTTATCCTGAGGAATAATTTCAATTATATCAGCAATCGAATCGTGGATCACAAAATCTAGCTGGGGCCAGTAATCAAGGCCTGCCCTCTTCAGGGACTTATCATCAATCAGGAAACGGAACGGTTTGATCAGGTGCAGGGTGGAATTGGTGCCCACGCATAGACGGCCGATGTTGCCTGTGTTGGCAGGGATTTCAGGACGGTAGAGCACAATATTGAATCCGGGTTGGTTGAGCTCGATCATGACTTAAATTAACTCAGTAGAGATTGCGGGAAAACAGTTTGCCAAAGAATTCCAGCCAATTTTCAATGCCTTCCGAGAGGTTTTCATCAGCCAGTCTGTTATTGGCAATGTGGGCAGTAACAGGCGCTGTGAGGTAACTTTCGGGCAGGGGAGTTGACTCGTTGACAGGCATGAGACCCAATTCAAAAGCTACATGTTTCTGGCTTTCAGAAGTGAGCAGAAAACTCAGGAAATCGCCTGCCAGTTGTTTGTTACCGGCTTTGTCAGGAATCGCAGCGCTTTCCAGATAAAGAAAACTGCCTTC
>CAZWJK010000003.1:50153-65611 GCA_964634035.1 uncultured Candidatus Cloacimonadota bacterium
TTACTCAGTCCCAACACCAGATCAAATTTGCGAAGCTCTTTTTCGTCACGGATGAGTTCCAATAGTTCGTCGCTGTCTGAGACTGTATCCAGAACCACTTTACAGCCATGCTCAGATTCAAAGGCAGGGATGATGGATTTGAGCAATCCTGAACTGCGGATCTCTTCTAAAGCAACAATATTTAAAGTCTTATCTGAGGTCTCGGCTCGTGAATCTGCATCGTCTTTTTTGCTGCAGCCCGATATGGAAACAAACATTACCAGAAAAGCAAGGCACAGGACATAAATCAGCCTGTAGAAAGGTTTTCCGCTCAACCATTGCCTCCAAACAGGATCCAGGCAACGGCGAAGTCCATGACCAAAATGAAGATAGCAGAATAGACCACGGTCTGGGTGGTAACCCTGCCCACTCCTTCAGCGCCGCCGGTGGCTCTGGAACCAGTGTAGCAGCCGATGGAAGTTATGATAAGCCCGAAAAAGATGGATTTGACCAGTCCGCCCCAAAGGTCGGAAGGATGGAAATAACTTTTCAGACTGCTGAAAAAGGTGTGATAGTAGATGCCGTAGCGCAGGAAGGAAAAGAACCAGGCAGAGACAATGCCGATCAGGTTGGCAAAAATGGTAAGCAAAGGAAAGATGATGATGCCTGCCATGATGCGGGGCAGATAAAGAAAATCAACGGGTTCGACTCCCAGTGTCTTGAGCGCGTCGATCTGCTCGCTGACCTGCATGGTGCCAATCTCCGCAGCCATGCTGGCTCCCACCTTTCCGGTCAGAACCAAAGCGGTCAGAACCGGTGCCAGTTCCATCATGGTGGACTTTCCGACCAGGACTCCAATGTATTGAACAGGAAAATACCCTTTGGTCTGATACACTGCCTGCACGGCGGTGACCAAACCTGTGAAAGCTGCTGTTATTCCTATCAGGACAAGGGATTCGAAACCGATGCGGTGCATCTGGCGCAGGAGTTCATTACGCCTGTGAACAAGCCTCGGCAGATACCTGAAACAACTGAACAGAAAGAGAAAATAGCTGCCGGTCTGTGCCAGCCAATCAATAATCATGCGTGGTGTCGAGGTTCTGGAATGTGGTGATCTCAGAGACGAACCTGAGCTTGGCAACACCTGTGGCGCCGTGACGGTTCTTGGCAATGATGATCTCAGCTAAGCCTTTGACCTTTTCCAGTTCAGCTTCAAAGTCCGTTTCCTCGGTTTTAGGGCCTTTGCCTTTTTTCGCTTTTTCCTGTAATAGCTTGAGATAATACTCATCACGATAGATGAACATGACAAGGTCAGCGTCCTGTTCGATGGCTCCTGATTCGCGCAGGTCGGACAGCACGGGGCGCTTGTTGTCGCGAGCTTCCACCAGACGGTTGAGCTGAGACAAGGCGATGACAGGGATGTTCATATCCTTGGCGAGAACTTTTAGGGCACGGGAGATATCAGAGATCTCCTGCTGGCGGTTGTCCTTGAACTTGGGATTGGTCATAAGCTGCAGATAGTCTATGATAATGAGGTCCAGGCCGCCCAACTGAGCAGCCAGACGACGCGCCTTGGCTCTGATCTCGAGAGGTGTGTTGGTACCCTGGTCATCAATGTAGATCGGCTTGTTGGTAAATGCTTCAGCGGCTTGGGAGATGCGGATGATCTTCTGTTCGGTCAGGCCGTAACCTTTGAGCATTGTGTCCATGCTGACCTCAGAAGCGCTGCTGAACAGTCGCATGAGGATCTCGTCGTTGGACATTTCCATCGTGAAGATCGCCACTCTTTTGTTCAGATTAACGGCAGCGTGGGCAGCGATGTTTAGAGCAAAAGATGATTTTCCCATTGAGGGGCGGGCTGCCAGAACGATCAATTGCCCAGGCCTGAAACCGCCGGTGAGATTGTCCAGATCGGAAAAGCCGCTGGCCACACCCAGAACCGGCACATGGGTGGAGGCCACCTGTTCCACCATGCTGAGGATCTCGTGCGAGATCTCGTCGACCTTGACGAAGCCTTGCTCCTTGGGCATTTCAGCGATGGCAAAGACCGCCTGCTCCGCTTCATCGACGATCGTGCGCACCGGTTTGTCTGCCTGATAACAAGATTCGATAATGCCGTTGGAAGCAACGATCAATTGTCTGAGCAGAGCCTGCTCAACCACAATGCTGAGGTGATAATCAAAATTGGCGCTGGAGACCACAACATTGGAAAGCTCATTGATATAGGGAATGCCTCCGACTTTTTCCAGCAGGTTAGCCCTTTCCAGACGGTCTATCAGTGTGATGGCATCGATCTCAGTCGTTTCCATGAAGAGTTCCTGCATGGTGCGCAGGATGATCTTGTGGGCTGAGCGATAGAGATATTCTTCCTTGAGTTTCTCAATGCCTTTGACGGCAGCGTCCTTGTCGATCAGCATGGCAGACAGAACTGCAGCTTCAGCATTGATATTGGAAGGCAGGGAGCGCTGTGAGATCTGAGTTGTTTCAGCCGGTGTTTCTTTGCGTTTGGGCATAATGTTACTGCCTTATTTCTTCTTGAACTTTTTCTTGAGAGCTTTGACCACAGCCGGTGCAACAAAGTCTGTCAGGTCACCTCCCAGTTCAGCCAATTGCTTTAACATGCTGGAAGAGAGATACAAATAACGCAGGCTGGGAACCAGGAACAGGGTTTCGATTTCGGGGGCAATCTTCTTGTTTGTAAGTGCCAGAGACAGCTCATACTCAAAGTCAGAAACAGCACGCATGCCGCGGATCATGATCCGGCATTTCTGTGCTTTGGCAAAATCCACCACCAGCCCCTGGAACGACATCACTTTCACATTTTTCAGATGCGCAGTTGATTGCTTGCAGAGATCCACCCTTTCTTTCAGGGAGAAGAGATTATCTTTGGCAGTGTAGTCAGCTACGGCAATGATGACCTCATCAAACAAGGCGGCAGCTTTTTCGGCAATGTTGACGTGCCCCAGTGTGATGGGATCAAAGGTACCGGGATAAATGGCTTTGGTTTTCATTTCAGCGCTTCCTGTCTGAGTTTCTCTATCTCGTCAATCTCTTTGGGGATTGAACTTGAGAGATTTTTATGACCTGTTTCCGTGACCAGGATGTCATCTTCGATGCGGATGCCGAGATTTTCTTCAGGGATATAGATGCCGGGTTCGACTGTGATTACATTTCCCTCTTCCAGAACGGAATCACGGGTTCCCAGGTCATGCGTGTCCATGCCCAAATGGTGACTGATGCTATGCATGTAATATCTGCGGAACTGCTCCTTTTCCTGGATCAGGCCAAGCCGGAGCAGTGCTTGCTGGATCAGTTCATTGGTCTTTTCGTTGAGCTGAACCAGACTGACGCCGGGTTTGATCATTGCGATGATTTCCTTCTGAACAGACAGGACTTCCTCGTAGACCTGTTTCTGGCGGGGTGTGAACTTGCCTGAGACAGGGAAGCAGCGTGTGATATCAGCACTGTAATTCAGCCAGGAAGCACCCACGTCCATCAGTACTACATCCTCTGGACCGATCCGGCACTTGTTCTCCTTGTAATGCAGGGTGGCAGCATTTATCCCGCTTGCTATGATTGGCGCAAATCCCCAGTTCTGGGCACCATTTTTCTGCATCTGATAGAACATCTTGGCTTCCAGTTCATATTCCATCATGCCGGCTTTGGCTTTCTGCATGACTTTAGCAATGCCCAGGCCGGTCAGGTCGATCGCTTTCTGCATCTGTTCTATCTCCCAGTCCGACTTGACAGAACGGATGGGCCTGATCAGATTATTGATGTTTTCTATCACGATGTTGGTGTAGATATTCCTGATGGGCTGGAGCATGAACATGGGATAGGATAAAGGCCTGTTGAGAGCGGGATTGCCAATGTTCGACCAGATCTTTTTAAGCACTGGGCACAGACCGCTGAGCGCAGTGTAAAACTCATCAAGATAGAGCACAGTCTCAATGCCTGATTGCTCTTTTGCCTCTTCTTTGGTCATCTTCTTGCCATCCCAGACTTCGCGTTCCGGAATTCCTCTCTGGATAAACAGATATTCGTGTGCTTTCTCCTTCAATTTGAAGAGGCAGAAGACCGCATCCGGCACAGGTAAACCGGTCAGATACAAAAAGTTGTTGTCTTGGGTGAATTTGGAAATTCCTTCCTGTTCCATATTGGCAAACACGATCGCCATCTGGTTTTCTTCCATGGCAAGGGCAAGTTTGGCTCGTCTGGATTGAGTAAGTTCAGCGTTCATGCGAATTCTCCATCTGAATTTTTAAGCATCCATAGCAGCCATCGTAGCCCGGAGGGTCGAAAATAAAGCTTTCTCTCCTGACTGCCAGGATATGATTTATGATTTCCTGAGGCAGGTTGTTGTCAAGCAGTTCCTGTATGTTTTCTTCTGAAGCAGTCCAGAGACTGATCTCTGTTTCGAAGGCAGACAGGCACTTCCTGAAATATGACATTACTTTACTGCTGCTGACGTTTTTTGTGCCTGAAGCAAAAGCAATCACTTCGATCAAGGGAAGCAGATGCATAAAATTCGGAGGTTTGGTTTTCAATGCTGAATCCGTCAATTGCTCTGCCCTGCTTTTCACACCCTGCAGCATTTTTTTGCCACAAACCGGACAGCAATACTCTTCCGGTTCCCTATCAGTAAAGAAAACCGGCGTGCTATCAGGATGCCGGTCTGCCCTGTGCCCGGTAAGGTAATATCTTCCCTCGGATGGCAGAAACTCTGCTGTCAGTAAGACTTTGTTTGACCTGATGGCATTTATAATAGCTTCATAAGAGAGTTCATCCGTGTCCAGAATGGTGAATTCCCTGCCCACCCTGTTCAAAGCAGAACTATGGCAATCGCTGTTGGAGATGAAAGTTCTGCCCTGCAGATCAGGAATTCTGCAAAGCATTTCAGGATCAGCGCTCAGGCCTGTTTCCACGGCGTGTATATGTTTTGTGAAATTACCATAGAATTCTTTCCAACTGCTCAGATTGTTTTTGCTGCCCAGAATTCCATCCGGAGTCAGCACATGCGCCGGAATGATCTCTATCAGAGGATTTATGGATTGTATGGCATTGAGACTATCTTCCAGTTCTGCCTGATCCCTGCAAGTGAAAAAAGGCCTGGCGATAGTGTTCTTGTAGCCCTTTTTCTGCATCCAGTCAATGGTTTTTGTGATGGAAACGTCATCCGGAAACAAGATTATGTGATGAGCGATTATCTTGTTGCGGTAGTCTTTGAGACTGACTGTGAAGATAACTTCCGTTTGCCGGATGAAGTGTGCTTGGGTGCCTTTGAGCTGATACAGATTGCCTGAAGTTGCTTGCAGTAGGGAGCGGAATTCCTTTTGCCAGGGAGGGTAAAGACAATCGCCAATACCGAAGACCTGAATCCCTTTATAGTTCATCGTTTCTGCCAGAGAGGCCAGGCTGATGTTTCCGACCCCTCCGGCATAGCTGGAATGAGAATGCAGGTCAACTGCAATTGCCATTTATATCATTGCATTGCTGCTCAGCTTAGTTGGCAGCTTTCTTTTTTTCTTTTTCTTTGAAGGTCAGGATTGGTTCTTTGGAATTACGGACCACTTCAGGAGAAATGGTGCAGGTGGCGATCTCAGGCCTGTCTGGCAGGTCATACATGATGCCCAGCATCATCTTTTCCATGATGGACCTTAGTCCGCGCGCACCGGTCTTCTGTTTGATCGCAATCCTGGCGATCTCTTTCAGTGCTTCATCCGTATAAGTCAGCTTCACGCCGTCCATATCGAAATACTTCTGATACTGCTTGCAGATAGCGTTCTTGGGTTTGGTCAGGATCTCGATCAGTGCTTCCTCGCTGAGTTCATGCAAAGTGCAGATGATCGGCAGTCTGCCAATCAGTTCAGGGATCAGGCCATACTTCAGCAGGTCGGTGGATGCGGTATGGTCAAAGATGCTGGCGTCATTAAGCTTTTCGCCCAGCTTGACGTCAAACCCGACGGTGCGTTTTGCCAGTCTTTCCTGGATGATCTTTTCCAGGCCGAAGAAGGCTCCGCCTGCGATAAACAGGATATTAGTGGTGTCCATTTCGATGAAATCCTGCTGCGGATGTTTGCGTCCGCCTTTGGGCGGCACATTGACCTTGGTGCCTTCCAGGATCTTCAGAAGCGCTTGCTGCACACCTTCACCCGAAACGTCTCTGGTGATGGAAGGCGTCTCTGATTTGCGGGAGATCTTGTCCAGTTCATCAATATAGACAATGCCCTTTTCCGCTTTGGCTATGTCATAATCAGCATTCTGCAGAAGCCTGACCAGAATGTTTTCCACGTCCTCGCCGACGTAGCCGGCTTCGGTCAGAGTGGTGGCGTCGGAGATGGCAAACGGCACCTTCAGAAAGCGTGCCAAAGTCTGCGCGATCAAGGTTTTGCCCGATCCCGTCGGCCCGATCATCATGATGTTGCTTTTTTCCAGGTCCACGTCATCGTCGTGTTTCTGCATGAAGATGCGTTTGTAATGATTATAAACCGCGACGGAGATCACCTGTTTGGCGTTTTCCTGTCCGATCACGTACTGATCCAGATAACTCTTTATCTGGCTGGGTTTTGCCAGTTCAAACTCAGCTTCTGTTTCCTGCGGTTTATCCTGGTCCACGATCGTGTGGCACATGGCGATGCATTCGTCACAAATGTTACCGGCGATACCGCGAATCAGGGTCTTGACTTCTGCTTCCGGTCTGCCGCAGAAGGAGCAGCTTAAAACTTTATATTTATCCATACAGACCTCTTGTAATGGTTATTTGCGGTGCCTCAGAACTTCGTCAATGATGCCGTATTCCTTGGCTTCCAGCGAGCTCATGAAGAAATTGCGATCGCTGTCTTCTTTCAGTCTTTCCAGGCTCTGGCCTGTGTGCAGGTGCAGGATGTCATTGAGTTTGTCTCTCAGGTAAAGGATTTCCTTGGCCTGGATCTCGATATCGGCTGCCTGGCCCTGAGCTCCACCCATCGGCTGATGGATCATGACTCTGCTGTTGGGCAAAGCGATTCTTTTGCCTTTGGTGCCGGCAGCGAGCAGAAC
The DNA here is from genome assembly GCA_964634035.1 of uncultured Candidatus Cloacimonadota bacterium. GTDB lineage: Bacteria > Cloacimonadota > Cloacimonadia > Cloacimonadales > Cloacimonadaceae > UBA5614. Next base: position 57,171 of record CAZWJK010000003.1, read on the forward strand.
TGCGCCCATGCTGGCGGCCTGGCCGATGCAGAGAGTGCTGATATCGGGCTTGATGTACTGCATGGTGTCATAGATGGCCAGCCCTGATGAAATGATGCCTCCGGGGCTGTTGATATACATGAAGATGTCTTTTTCCTGGTCTTCGCCTTCCAGATGGATGAGCTGCGCCACGACCGTATTGGCGACGTTGTCGTCGATGGGGCCGCTGATAAACACGATCCTGTCTTTCAGCAGGCGGGAGTAGATGTCATAAGCCCTTTCCGTTCTGCCGATCTGTTCGATCACGATGGGTATGTAATTCATTATTTTACCTCCGATTCTATCGGGTTCCGGCTGTTTCATTATTTTACCGGCTCTGTATCAGTTTTGGTTTCAGGTTCTGTTTCTGCTTCAGGAGCGGGATCTTCCGCTATCACAAAGTCACAGGTATCTGCTATCTTATGCAGGATCAGGTAGTTGCCCACCGTTTCCGTAAATTCTTCACTTTCCATGGTCTTCTTATGTTTCTCTTTCCAGTCCTCGACGCTCTGGTCGCTGAGTTTTGCCTCGTGATCGATGTATTTGGCAATGTCTTCTTCCGTCGGCTCCATCGTATATTGCTTTCTCAAAGCTTTCATCAGGTACATGTTGATGAAGTCCTGCGTGATCTGATACCGGATCTGGAACTCATAATACTTGCGCCACTGTGCGTCAGTGATCTTATATTGGTCAAGTTCTTTTTCTGCCAGGTACTGGATCGTTTTTTCCGGCAGATCGAACCTGTTATCGATATAAAGTTTTGTGATCAGGGCATTTACCTTGATGTTCTGATTCTTGAGGACATTCTTTTCCTTCAGTTCCTCAGTGATTTTCTTCCGCATTTCTTTTACATTGTCAAACTCCAGATCCTTCGCAAATTCGTCATCGATCTCCGGCAACCTGGTCCTGCGGATGGCATTGACCATGAAGGCGGCTTCCAGAGTACCTTCGTGGTGAGCATGCTCCGCATCCTTGAAGATGTGATGAATGTAATCATGACCCAGACTGAGCTGGAAAGAATCGCCGATCTTCTTGCCCAGAGCGGCTTCCGCTATCTGCGGCTCGCGTTCCTTATTGATGAAGGACTTGTAGTTGGCAGTGTGCTCAACGCCTTCCAGGACAGCTTTCACCTCAAATTCGACTTCGTCGTTCTCAATGATCTCGTCTTCCACGTCGATCATCGTGGCGTTTTCCTTGCGCAGTTCCTCGATGTAGTGGTCCACTTCGTCCTGCAGTTCCAACGGCTTATAAGGCACCTGCAGGCCTTCCACCTGCTTGAAACTGACTTCCGGCTCCACTTCTATCTCGAATTTTATGGTCATTTTCTGGCCCGGCTCCCACTTGATGTCCTTGACTTCGGGAAACAGCAAGTACTTGATATCGTGTTCTTTGGAAGCTTCCTCAAACACCTCGTCAATGAAATCCTTGTAAAAATACTCACGGATCTTTTCGCCGTAGGTCCTCTCCACCATGCTGATGGGCGCTTTGCCTTTGCGGAATCCCGGAATCGAGATCTCGCCGGCGCTTTTGTTCAGATACTTTTTGTAGGCGTTACTCGTCCGTTCTGCTTCAACTGTGAGCAGGACTTCCTGCCTGGCTGCGTTAATCTGTGTAAAATCAACCTGCACGTTCTATCTCCTGTTTTTTATGAAATATCGGATTAAATTCAACTGGTGCGAAAGAGGGGACTTGAACCCCTACAAGCTTGCGCCTACTGGATCCTAAGTCCAGCGCGTCTGCCAATTCCGCCACTTTCGCATAGAAAGTCATAATTTTAAAGGGGCTTGCCTTGTCAAGAGTTGTCAATTAGCAGTGTTTTTATACATGTCATTCCTGCGAAAGCAGGAATCTTTATCTATTGTGGCACTATTCTTCGTGGCACGGACAATCTTGTCCGTGTTTTTTCTCGGGCAGGATTGCCCGAGCCACATTTGTCATTCCTGCGCAAGCAGTGATCTTTATATCTGTCATTCCTGCGAAAGCAGGAATCTTAGTTCAACGATATGTAACAAACACTGAAAGGACCAAACACAGAGGCACAGAGGAATTGAGAGACACAAAGATTTTGATCTGGAATCTTCCCCTCGTGTCGTAACAGATTGTTTTACCGGAGTTCAAAATTCCCTCGCTAATCTATTATGGTATATTTGCTCTAGGGAATTTCGTACTTCGTAAACAGATACGTAACAGATATTTGTGTCGTAACACAGATTGTTAATCTGTTGGATTCCGGGATTGTCAATCCCGGACAGAATTAAGTGCCCTTCCGGGAGTCCTTTTTGCCAACGTATTCTCCATAATTCAAGTAACCTCAATGGCAAAATGGACTTCGGGCAAGCTGCCATGCTTTTCTACCCTTCCGCTAAGTCCAAAATTCCCTTAAGACTCAGTATCTTATAAGTTTGCGCTGGAATTTTGAACTCCTGCAGGTTGCTCCTCCCCTGTTTCACCATTCCTTTTTCCATAAAACCATTACGGTAGCATTACGGTACTACTACGGTACCATTACGGTAAAAAACCGTATTGGTACCGTAATAGTATAGTGATGGTAAAGTAGTGCAATTAAGCGTGATGGATGGTAAAAGAATTTACTTGACAGGGGCGGCAGATGTCAGGTTTGTTTGAAAGAGAAAGAATTAAAACCGACATTCAGGGGAAAAATGAAAAGAGTACTGCTCAGTTTTATCGGTAATAATGACTGCTATTTAAGTGAGGGAAAGGAAGGTGCCATCGTCAGCATCCTGCGCAACCGGAAGTTTGACGCGCTCTACATTCTGTTCAACAAGGAAAGCTATCTGGAGCACGCTTACGAGATCAGGGACTGGTGCAAACGGTTTCTGCCCTCTCTGGAAGTGAATTTTGAGCCCGCCGTGTCGGTTGATCCGATCGATTACAACCTGGTCTATCCCGCCATGTATAATGCCGTGAGCCACATCAAAACCAAAGAAGACCCGAAAACCACGCAATTTACCGTCTCCGTCACCTCCGGAACCCCAACCATGCACTCCTGCTGGGTTCTGCTCAAACAGGGCGGAGTCCTCGATGCAGAGCTGATCCAAAGCTCCCGCGAACTGGGCATCAGTGAGATTTCCTTTTCCCTCAACGACTTTCCGCAATTGGACACCGTGCAACATATGAAAGTGGAAATGACGCGGATGAGCCGTGAAAATGTGAGCCTCAAACGCATGGTGGAGTATGGTTTTGAGGATTTCATCGGCAACTGCGACTTTATGCAGAGCGTCAAAGACAAGATCAATACCATTGCCAGATACGACATGCCGGTCCACATCAGCGGCGAAAGCGGCACGGGAAAAGAAGTTGTGGCGCGAAGCATACACCGGCTCAGCATCCGCAAAAACAGAATGTTCATTCCCGTGAACTGCGGTTCCATCAGCGAAAACCTGTTTGAGAGCGAATTTTTCGGGCATAAGAAAGGCTCTTTCACAGGCGCCATTGCCGACCATCCCGGTTTTTTCTGTGATGCTGACGGCGGCACTCTCTTTCTGGATGAAGTGGCAGACCTCCCGCCCACCATGCAGGTAAAGCTTTTGCGCGTGCTGGACAACGGCGAGATCACACCCGTGGGCGGCAAAACCAAAAAGGTGAATGTGCGCCTGCTCACCGCCAGTAATAAGAATCTGCAGCAGCTTGTCTTCGACGGAAAATTCCGGGAAGACCTCTTCTACCGCATCGTCAGTTACGAAATAGCGCTCCCCCCTCTCAGAACAAGGGGAACAGATATTCTGCTGCTCGCCGGCTATTTCGTCAGGCAGTTCAATCTCAAACATCAGAAAAGCATCGGCATCTGCCCTCCCGCTGAAAAAACTTTGCTTAACCTGCCTTGGAAAGGCAATGTGCGTGAACTGCGCAATACCATCGAGATCGCCTGCATTCACTGCAAAAATTCAGAAATCAGGCCCGAAGACATTGAATGCAAAAGCACTGGCATTGAACCTGACATCATTATCAATATCCCGGATGATGGAATCGATCTGGATAACCAGATCCTGCCGCTCTACTACAAAGCCGCGCTCAACAAAGCCAAAGGCAATGCGGCACAAGCTGCGCGTTTGCTGAAACTGGCTCCCCACACCTTCCGCGCCAGATTGAAGGCCCTGGGAATTCAGTAAATATTTTTACGGCTGACAGTAAGTGGTTTTACTGAATTGTGTGGCACAATCCTCCATGTATTGTTTTAACTGTATGATAATGAATGGCTTATGTAATAGGCACAATGTGGAACGCAACTGGCTACTTACCCTTCCAGAATATGTATGGAAGGAGGACGCTATGTTTATCAGCAGAAGACAAAGGGAGATCATAAACGCCATGTTTGTTCCGCCGCAGGACTACGACGCCATCCAGATCCAGACACCGGAAAACGCCGATGAGCCGGTGCTGATCATCACTCTCTATAAAAACAAGCAGGTCGTCTTCTTCCATAACTATGAACTTGAGTCTGCCAGGCTGGAAGAAACAGAATACACAAATTCCAAATTGAAGCTTTAATAGTCTGCAAGGCGTCACTTATTAGCTCTGCAATCTGATAGCTAGTGATGGACGACAGCCAAATTTTTAGCCCGGCAGGGCGAAACTGAATAACACGGCACGGAAGTGCCGTGTCAAAAGCCCCCCCCCTATTTTCAAAACCCCGCAGGGGGTGACACTCTTTGTTTAAGCTTTCTCCTCTGGATTAGCTGACCAGAAGCCTTCCCCTTGATCAACGGAAATATTATGCGCTGCAAAGAATTCCTTCATTTCATCATAGAACTTATGTTTTCTGTGATGTTCTTCCTGAGTTTGGATGTACTTTTTTACAGTTTCAAATTTGGAATGGGATACTGTGAAAGCGCCATATCCGTCACTCCAGCTGAATTTGCCGGGGGACCACTCCTGCTCATTGATGTGCTTGCTGCTGTTAGCTTTGACTTTCTGTGCTATCTCAGAAACAGAAACTGCAGGGTGCAATACAATCAAAAGATGGACATGGTCCGGCATCACAATGCCAGAAAGCAAATGAGACTTATGGTTAGTGATGATGCCAGAAATGTATCTGAGGATGTTGTCCCTTTTTTCTTTAGAATGAATGAAAAATCTGTGCTTTGGTGCAAAAATCAGATGCAGATAAAGCCTGGTGTAGCTGTTGGGCATAACAACCTCACTTTACTTCAAAATATTGATGGTGTCACCCTTACAGGGTTTATGATCTCTTTTGGCTGTCTCACGGCACTCACGTGCCGTGTTAATCTGTTTCGTCCTAACGGACTTAAATACCAGAATTTCGTTGTTGTGGCTGAATTTTAATGTTACAATGCGGTTTGAGAGATCCCAGAATGCCTTGCAGGGCAAGTTTATCCTTGAATAGCATAACGTGCCTGCGCTTCAATCTCATTTCTGACATAAGGCTTAAGGTATTCGCTGCGTGCCAGGTCAATTTCTTTGTTCAGCAGTGATTGTAGATACTTTCTCAATCTGAACTTGGCTTCAAAAATGTCCTTGGTGCCGGGAGTGAAATCCACCAGAAAGTCAATGTCACTATCCTCAGTCTGCTGATTCATAGCGTAGGAGCCGAAAATCCTGAGTGATTGGACGCGATATTCTTCCATCAGGATTTTCCTGTTGTTCTTTAGTATCTCAATCAACTGATCCAAGGTCATAGATAACTCCCGTATCAAAACAACAAACAGATGGAAATCTTGTCAACAAATATAGTCAAAGAGATATCACATTTGATTGTGGCAACTTGATTATTGGGGATTGATATAGATTTCTAAACCAGTCCGATAGGCCAGCATTAATAATGGTATTGATAAGCCTTCTGTTCCGTCCTGACGGGCTCAAGATGCTCTAATGATTCTTCCCCAGCATTTAAAATACTGGGCTAAATAATGCCATCCTGACGGATTCCTAACCATAACTCATCTAATCAATCTCAATGCAGGAAAGTCTTACTTTTGTTGTATAAAACAAGTGCATAAAGGAAATTCTTGACAATCTGGCAGGAAATCCGAAGTGCATTATTATATAGAAAGAATAGACGGCTTGCCTTTTCCTGCTTGTTTTTTTACACCATATGAACAGTAACATACATTCATCGGAAGCAGCATAAAAGGATACTGAACAGGAGCATTCATACAGGACGACAAAGTTGCATAAATGATTATTCAGACCGGGAGAGGATAATGAAGAAAATAATATGGCTTGTATTGATAGTCATAGTGGTTTTGGTGGGTTGGCGCATCTATCAAAGCATCTCAGATAAAAGCAAAAGCAACGAGCGCGGATTTGGCGGTCTGGGTGGCGTCACGCCGGTGGAAACAACTCCGGTGCAGACCATGACCATGCGCGATCTGGGCAGATTTAACGGTTCGCTGAAAGCTAAAAATTCCTATACCCTGGCAGCCAGAACAGCCGGCAGGCTGGAACGCCTTTTAGTCAACATCGGCGACAGAGTCAGCAATGGCCAGGTGGTCGCAGTTCTGGACGATGCAGTCTATCAGCAGGATCTGGAGCAGGCCAGAGCCAATCTGGCAGTGGCAAGGGCTCAGGTGGAACAATTGCGCCTGGCTCTGAAAGCTGCTGAAGGCAATTGGCAGACCGTAAAAAGACTGTTTGAACAGAACTTTGAATCGCAGGCAATGATGGACAAGGTCGATGCCGAATACGCTTCCGCCCAAGCCAGATACGACACCGCTCAGGCAGAAGTTCAGAAAGCGCAGGCAGCCCTGACCAAAGCCGAAATCCAACTTTCCTACACTCAGATCAAAGCAGCCTGGACCGGCGGTGGCAACTCAAGATTGATCGGCGAACGCTTTATCAATGAAGGAGACATGCTTTCCCTAAATGCGCCGATCATGACTTTGGTGGATAACAGCATTGTTACCGCTGAGATCGATGTGATCGAAAAAGATTATGTCAGAATCAAGGCTGGACAAGTGGTCGAAATCAGGACAGACGCCTATCCGGACCGCGTTTTTGAGGGCAGGCTGGTTCGCCTGGCTCCGATCTTGAATGAAGCGTCACGCCAGGCCAGGGCTGAAATTGACATTCCCAATCCCAACGGACTGCTGAAACCAGGCATGTTTGTCAGAGTGCAGATCGTCTATGACAAGCATGATAACGTGACTGTTGTTCCGGCCGCTGCTCTGGTCAAGAGAGACGGGCTTACGGGCGTGTTTCTGGCTGACAAGGAGACAATGACTGCTCCTTCATTCCTTTGACCACCGGAATCATTGATAACGGTAACGTTGAGGTGGTAGAACCTGAGCTCTCCGGTGAGGTTGTAACCCTTGGCCAGGAACAGCTTCAGGACGGCAGTAAGATTCGGCTGCCCCAAATAAATGGTAATGGCAATAGTGATAAACCCCAGCGCGGAGCGGGAAAATGAGCCTTCCGCAAAGATCAGTTGAACGCCCGATCTTTACCAGCATGGTTGTGCTGATCATAATAATCTTGGGCGGAATTGCTTTTTTCCGACTGCCCATCGACCTAATGCCTGATATCACTTTCCCAACCTTGAGCGTATCCACCAGCTACGGCAATGCCAGTCCGGAAGAGATGGAAGAACTGGTCACCAGGCCCATTGAACAGGCGATGGCAGCAGTGCCGGGAGTAGAATCCATTGAATCGGAATCCAGTGAAGGCAACAGCAATGTGCGCCTTTCTTTTGTCTGGGGCACAGACCTGGAAGCAGCATCAAATGATATCCGTGACCGCTTGGACAGAGTGATCTCAGCTTTACCGGATGATGCATCCAGACCGACGCTCAGAAAGTTTGACATATCCGCAACTCCAATTCTGACGCTGGGCATAACCAGTGACCTGCCTCCTCTTCAATTGAGACAACTGATCGATAATCAAATTCAATACAGGCTGGAACGCGTTCCGGGGGTCGCTGCCATCTTTGTGAGAGGAGGATTGGAACGCGAAATCCACGTGAACCTGAATCCAGATAAGATCAAAGCTTTGCGCATTCCCCTGGACCAGATCATCACAGCAGTCAGGGCATCCAATCTTAATCTGCCAGCCGGTTCCGTGATCAGCGGTAACAAAGAGATCGTGATCCGCACTCCGGGTGAGTTTACCAGTCTGGATGAACTGAAAAACACAGTAGTGCTGGAACGCGCAGGCACCAAGATCAGCCTGGCACAAATAGCCAGCGTGGAGGATATGTGGACAAAGATCACAAGGCATACACGCATTAACGGCCAACCCGGCGTCCAAATTTCCATCAATAAACAATCCGGAACAAACACCGTCAGGGTGGCGGATGCTGCGTTGAAAGAAATTGAAAAGATAAATGCAGACATACCACAGGTCAAGCTGATCCCTGTAATGGACAGTTCAGTCTATATCCGGCGCTCCATCAACAATGTCGGCATGGCAGCAGTGTTTGGAGGCATGCTGGCAATTCTGGTCCTGCT
>CAZWJK010000004.1:0-17892 GCA_964634035.1 uncultured Candidatus Cloacimonadota bacterium
ATTATATTAGTCAATCTATTTTTTACTCCTTTCTTCAACCATAAAAGCATTACTTAACCATTACGGTACCATTACGGTAGCATTACGGTAATTAACCGTATTGGTACCGTAATGCTATAGTAATAGTACCGTATTTGGACTATGGAGAAAAGAAGGGTGACTTATGTAAGAGTCACCCTTGATTATTGTTTAACAGACTGCTTTTCTGAAGAATTTTCCTGATTATCTTACGGGAGGATCGTGCTCTGCCACAATTTTATAGAAGGCATTATCGTATACCTGTGAATCTGCATAAGATGTTGTGTAGGTTGATCCGATATAGGAAAAAGTTCCATATGGATCCAGGGACCTGAATACCGTATAATATGAAGCATAAGGAACAGGTTCCCATTGAAGGGTGATTCCGCCTGCGGTTTTGCTGATCGAATTGATCACTGGTGTGTTCAGATGATTCACAAGTACTGAAACAAGCGCTGTATCGTAAGCATAGGTATATCCGTCGAACACTGAGAATGTAATTTCTTCCCATCCATACCAGTCAGGATTGGCGGTAAAAGTAACATTCAGACCATTAATGGAGACCAGTATGTTTGTGTTTCCACTGTATCCCAAAGTCAGGACTTGTCCATCCATATCATTAACGTAGGATGAAAAATCCACCTCAAGACTGCCGTTGACTTCAAAGCTTAGTTCTGAAGGCAGAGCAATGGTCGGCGCAGTGTTGATCACTTCCATTTCCACGGTTACACTCGTTTGCGGTGTGTTGGGATCGTTGGAATTGACCAGCAGAGTGGTTTCGTAGGTTCCGGGACTCATGCCATTGGCGTTGAAGGAACCGGTGATGAGTTGTGAACCGCTGCCACCGATCACTCCGGTTGCGGGAGAAGCGCTGAACCATGCCACAGCAGGGGATTCGGCAATGCTGAAGGACAGATTCTGGCTGCCCAGATTGCTGATGGTAAAGCTGTCCGTGCCCTGCTGATTTCTGCTCAGACTGGCAAACAGACTGCTGTTGTCGATGGAAATGGTGGGCGGGATGTAGCCGACGCCTGTAACTGTAATGTTTACGGATGGGTGGTCCGGATCATTGCTGGAGATCACAACGTTTCCGTTGTAAGACTGCACGGCGGTCGGAGCAAAGGTCAGGTTATAAGTTTTGACCGCTCCGCCATTCACGGAATAGCTGATCGTGTTGCGTTCCGATTTTGTTGTTTCTGGCAAAGCTTTTGACACTTCATCAATGCGGGATGCCAGAGCCACTGAGTAACCGGCGGGAGTTGTGATATTCCCCGTCAGAATCTCGTCTCCGGTGTTTTCTATGGTGAACTGCAGGGTGTTTGTATTGCCTACAACGACCGCTCCAAAAGCCAGACTGGCCGGGTCAACGACGATTTCAGGACCTGTGGTTTGAGAAATCAGAGTCAGTTGCAAATTCGGTCTGTTGCTGGAACTATATCCTCCTGAAAACACATCTGTCTGGTCTGAGTAATCGTTCCAGGAATATCTATAGCCGCTTGTGACAGTTGTATACATCGTGGTTCCGCTTTGGTTCCAGGATCCGATCAGGCCAAAAGCAGTGTCTATTACTATGTTGTCCGTTCCGTTCCAGGTGAAAGGAGTGGAGAGGGTCAGCATGTTCCATCCTGTGGAAGTTGGCTGGTAGGAAGTTGCGCTCCAGTAGGTGCTCAGGCCTGTGGAGATCCAGCTTGCTACATTGCTTGCAGTGGTGTGACCCATTCTTACAATGTAGTTGGGCATGGCAAGGGTGGGAAGTCCGGTCACATTGAATCCGATCTGGGTGATGTCGATCGGGCCGAAGACACCTGCCGCATTCAGTTCTGCTGCTGTATAGACCGCCTGTCCGTGTAAGCTTTGGTAATAAACATTGATCGGGCAGGCAGCATTGGTGGCATTGCTTGATGTTCCTGATCCGATTATAACTGATGTGATCAGATTGGGAGTGACCTGAACTGTGGGTGTGGGTTCAGATTCTCCGCCGGCATAGACTGCTGTCAGGTAATAGGAATAGGTAGTGCCGTTCACAACAGCATTATCAGTGTAGGTCAATCCCGTCACCATAGTCAGCAGGGAACCGTTTTTGAAGATCTTGTATCCTGTGGGTGTGGCGCCGCCGGGTGCCTGCCAGGTCAGGATCACCTGATTATTTCCAGGTGCGCCTATCAGGTTTTGAGGTGGAGCATAATATACCCCGTGAGGAGGGAATGTTATATGGTCCAGCCAGGCACAATCACTGCCGCCGGTGGTGTTTGTGTCTTTGGAGTAAGTCCAGGAGAAAGTATGAGTTCCTGATGTTACTGGATAGGATTGAAATGACCATGATCCTGCTCCGGACCAAACCCCCTGCTCAACATCATCTATATAGAATCTAAGAAAATCCCAACCTGATTCTGAGGAGACTTTCTGGAAAAAGCTGATACTGCCAGGGCTTGTTATATTCAAAGTTACGCTCATGGTGGAGCTCTGGCTGTCACCAATAGCACCGGACCTGGCAGCATATATACCTGAATATTTGTCTGCGGTTTGGATAAACCAAGGTAAGTTACCGCTCTGAGTCCAGGGATAGGCGTTGAAGTTTCCTGTTTCAAAACCTTCATCAGCAGGAGGAACCAGGGCTATGGTAACTGTGCTTTGTGCAGTGAGAGCGCTGTTATCAGTGGCGACAGCTTTGATGGCATGATAACCGCCGCTGAAACCTGTGGTATTCCAGTTCCAGGTATAGGGAGAGCTGCTATCAGTATATTGCAGAACATCATCTATATAGAACTTAACATTAGATATTGTGCCGTCAGAATCTGTGGCTGTGACGGCAACAGGTACTGTCTCATTCAAATTGAAGAATGCGCCATCAGTTGGTGCTGTTATCGTGCACACAGGAGAGCCGGGTATCGGATTGCCCAGGACAAAACTAATTGTAGTCCCTGCAGAACCAATCGTGTTAATATTCAAACCACCGGCAGCACCGCTGGTCAGAAAAGGAGTGGGGTTGGTAGTTGAATTTATTGCAGTCCTTCCGGTTTCCGAACTGTAATTAGCTGCGTTGATTGTACCGTTGATAGTTGTTGTTCCGCCTGGTCTGTAAAGATAAACTTCGTCCGGAGGTCCGTCTGCATTGCCGTCCCCAACAGTAGTGTTAATTCTATAAACAAGCATACCGGTTCCTGGAATGGAGTTTTCGAAAGTACCGGTTTTACGTCTGTATTCGACCACAAAATATTCTGTCGTAGAATTAGGTGAGTTTATTCTGAAACATTGTCCTGTCGAAGATGTAAGAGGATTGAGATAATAGGTTCCATCTGTTGAAATGGTTGGAATGGTAGATATCCAATGACCATATTTATATTTCATGAATGCACCCATGTGTTGAGGCGGATTGGCATTATTTTCCATTAAATCCCAGGAACCGACGGTACTCAGACCGTCATAGCTGTAATGATACAAATCCGGAGCACCCAGGGAATGAAACATTTCGTGGCACAGCACACCTACTCCACTAGTTGCCATGTGTTCTGACAACTGGAAATTAAAGTCGTATACCCTTTTGCCATTAATATATACATATCTGTCATAAATCGACCAGCGATGAGGCCAGAGCAGGCTTGCCCAGGCATCAGTGGGACCTTTTATTATGAAACATACATTATCGACCCTTCCATCATTGTCACCATCCAGATTCAGACCTGTCGGCACTTGTGAACTCACTCCATTAACGGCATTGACTAATAATGTGAACTCCCGGTTTGTCCTTTCTGTATCACCATTGTAACCAGTCGGATTAGTCGTAGCATTGTAGGGGCTGTAATAGGCTCGCGGATTCGAATCCTGCCAGGACACTACAGTTGTTGTAGGAGTCGGATAAAATGTGGTGCTTATATCAAGAGCATTGTAAGATGCTTCCAGAAAGTAGGATTGCATAGTGTTTCCGGTCGTGCCGTTAAACTTCGAGCTGTAATTGGTTAGATTCTCACCGAATTCTGTCTGATCCGAAAAACGGATAAAGATCACAAGGTTGTTTAAAGTTCCGGTTGTAGGAGCTCTTCCGCTGCCGATTTCTCTCAGATTGGTTTGAGCCTTCGTTCTGATATCTTTCATGGCAACGGTAGAGATATTTGTCCAGGGCTTGATCAGACTGTTTTCAGGATTGTCTTTGCCAACAACCAAATCTGTATAGACCAGTTCATCTTTGGTGTTTTTGTCCAGAAAGACATACCAGCCTTTATCGTTTTGTTTGATGGTATATCCATTCTTGTCATGGAGCCAGTTGTAAAACTCATCTCCTGTGGCGAACAACTCAAGTTTTGTCCCATCCGGCTGAGATAAATTCATTGGTTGAAAACTGAGGTAAGCTCCGAATATCGAGCTGACAGTCATCAAAAACAGTACTGTGAATAATGGAAGTTTACGCATTAAATCTCCTTGTGACCATATTGGTCTTTATAAATTCAATTCATATTCTCTATCGCCCGGGAAAACAGGATGGCACAATCAGAAGCCACCCTGTTTATCCGATATACTTTGCTTACATTGTTCTCTTTTATTATTCTTATTTGGCTGGCGGATTATTGACAGCAATGATCCTGTAGAACGCCTTGCTGAAAGTACCCCAGTCCTCGTAAGTCGTCTGACCGGTGGAATCCATGAAAGTATAGGTTCCATAGGGATCGAAGGCCCTGTAGATGTGATATACATTGGCATTCGGAACAGCAGCCCACTGAATGGTTATTCCGTTGGTGGTCTTGCTGATGGAGCTGATCTGCGGCTCATCCAGATAGTTCAGATTGACATTCACGGTCACAGTGTCATAGGCATAGACAAAGCCGTCATAAACTGAGAAAGTGATCGCTTCCGAGCCATACCAGCCGGGGCTGGCGGTAAAGGTCACGTTCAATCCGTCGATGGCGACCTGCACATTTGTATTACCGCTGTAGCCCAGAACCAAAGTCTGCCCGTCCGTGTCGTCAACATAGGGATCAAAATTCACAGGCAGACTGCCATTCATATCAAATTCAAAACTTGCCGGCAGGGCAATGGTCGGCGCAGTGTTGATCACTTCCATTTCCACGGTTACACTCGTTTGCGGTGTGTTGGGATCGTTGGAATTGACCAGCAGAGTGGTTTCGTAGGTTCCGGGACTCATGCCATTGGCGTTGAAGGAACCGGTGATGAGTTGTGAACCGCTGCCACCGATCACTCCGGTTGCGGGAGAAGCGCTGAACCATGCCACAGCAGGGGATTCGGCAATGCTGAAGGACAGATTCTGGCTGCCCAGATTGCTGATGGTAAAGCTGTCCGTGCCCTGCTGATTTCTGCTCAGACTGGCAAACAGACTGCTGTTGTCGATGGAAATGGTGGGCGGGATGTAGCCGACGCCTGTAACTGTAATGTTTACGGATGGGTGGTCCGGATCATTGCTGGAGATCACAACGTTTCCGTTGTAAGACTGCACGGCGGTCGGAGCAAAGGTCAGGTTATAAGTTTTGACCGCTCCGCCATTCACGGAATAGCTGATCGTGTTGCGTTCCGATTTTGTTGTTTCTGGCAAAGCTTTTGACACTTCATCAATGCGGGATGCCAGAGCCACTGAGTAACCGGCGGGAGTTGTGATATTCCCCGTCAGAATCTCGTCTCCGGTGTTTTCTATGGTGAACTGCAGGGTGTTTGTATTGCCTACAACGACCGCTCCAAAAGCCAGACTGGCCGGGTCAACGACGATTTCAGGACCTGTGGTTTGAGAAATCAGAGTCAGTTGCAAATTCGGTCTGTTGCTGGAACTATATCCTCCTGAAAACACATCTGTCTGGTCTGAGTAATCGTTCCAGGAATATCTATAGCCGCTTGTGACAGTTGTATACATCGTGGTTCCGCTTTGGTTCCAGGATCCGATCAGGCCAAAAGCAGTGTCTATTACTATGTTGTCCGTTCCGTTCCAGGTGAAAGGAGTGGAGAGGGTCAGCATGTTCCATCCTGTGGAAGTTGGCTGGTAGGAAGTTGCGCTCCAGTAGGTGCTCAGGCCTGTGGAGATCCAGCTTGCTACATTGCTTGCAGTGGTGTGACCCATTCTTACAATGTAGTTGGGCATGGCAAGGGTGGGAAGTCCGGTCACATTGAATCCGATCTGGGTGATGTCGATCGGGCCGAAGACACCTGCCGCATTCAGTTCTGCTGCTGTATAGACCGCCTGTCCGTGTAAGCTTTGGTAATAAACATTGATCGGGCAGGCAGCATTGGTGGCATTGCTTGATGTTCCTGATCCGATTATAACTGATGTGATCAGATTGGGAGTGACCTGAACTGTGGGTGTGGGTTCAGATTCTCCGCCGGCATAGACTGCTGTCAGGTAATAGGAATAGGTAGTGCCGTTCACAACAGCATTATCAGTGTAGGTCAATCCCGTCACCATAGTCAGCAGGGAACCGTTTTTGAAGATCTTGTATCCTGTGGGTGTGGCGCCGCCGGGTGCCTGCCAGGTCAGGATCACCTGATTATTTCCAGGTGCGCCTATCAGGTTTTGAGGTGGAGCATAATATACCCCGTGAGGAGGGAATGTTATATGGTCCAGCCAGGCACAATCACTGCCGCCGGTGGTGTTTGTGTCTTTGGAGTAAGTCCAGGAGAAAGTATGAGTTCCTGATGTTACTGGATAGGATTGAAATGACCAGTCGACTTCACCTGACCATTGTGCCTGCTGAGCTCCATCTATGTAAAACGTCAGGAAGTCATATCCTGATTCTGATGAGACTTTTTTAAAGAAGCTGATGTTCCCGTTGGCTGAAACATTCATCTGAAAACTCAAAGTCGTTGATGCGTTGTTTCCGATTGCGCCGGATTTGGCAGCGTAAGTTCCGCTGAATTTCTCTGCCGTCTGAACTGTCCAGGGAACGGCACTGGTATTGTTCCAGGCAAAAGCGCTGAATCCGCCGCTCTCAAATCCTTCATCGGGAGGAGCCAGCAGGGTGATAGTGATTGATCTTGCTGCCGTATTATTGTTGTTATCGGTTGCTACGGCTCTGATTGTATGTTCTCCGCCGCTGACGCCTGTCGTATTCCAGTTCCAGGTATAAGGAGCAGCATAATCTGTGAAGGAAGGAGTCAGATTGTTGTCTAAATAAAACGCTACGTTTGAGATAAAACCATCACTGTCTGTGGCAGTAACGTTGACAGTTATGGTGCTGTTCAAGTCAAACACAGAACCATTGGCAGGAGCAGTAATGGTGCAGGAAGGCATACCTGAAATCAGTGAGTTCAGCGCCGCATTGGCGTTGACCATTCCATAACCGGTATAGCGGTCCCAGCCTGCTCCGCCGTCAATGGTCATGTCCGTAGCAGTAGATGTAATCACAGATCTCACTTGCGCCGGAGTAAGCGACGGATCCTTTGACAAGATCAGTCCTGCAACTCCAGCAGCATAAGGAGTGGCGCATGAAGTTCCGTTGAACCACATATAATAATCTGTTGAGGAATATCCGGTTGTCCCGACAATGTCAGTGGCAGGGAGGATGGTGGGAGCCATTATATCCACAGCTTCCTTTGCATCCTGCACGTTTGAGCCGTAGTTTGAGCCCCACCAGTATTCTCCGTCGGAAGAGGTTGTGCTTTTCCTTTGACCTGTCGGACTGGAAGCGCCGACACTGATGACAGCCGTGTGGTTGGAGGGATATGCGATGGTGGATGTATTGCTGTTGGCAGTAGCAGCAAAGATTACCACCCCCGCATTATAGGCATAAGTCAATGCAGCGTCTGTAGTGGGAGAGTCACCTTCACCCATTCCGCTTTCAGCGCCCAGACTCATACTGATAATATGGGCATTGTAGTCAGCAGCATGCGTAACAGCGTTATCTATTGCCGTAAAGTACATGTTACCTTGTGAATTAGCAACTTTAAGCGGCATCACACTGCATCCGCCTGCAATTCCGGTGACTCCGATGCTGTTGTTTGCTTTGCCGGCGGCAACACCTGAACAAGAAGTTCCATGTCCTTTATTTGAACTGTCATCCATCGGATTGCTGTCATTGTCACCATAATCATATCCTGTTACGAGTCTCAGGTCGGGATGAGTTGTGTCCACACCCGTGTCGATAACGGCAATAATGATGCTGGCATAGCCATAGCCCTGAGTGTGGTCCCAGGCAAGTTGGGCGTCACTATCATAACCGATCGTTCCGACTCCCGGTCCGGAATGGCTGCCGCTTTGGTAAACAGGAAGCTGGGCTGTGTTGTTGTGGCCCCAGTTGTTGGCATAATATGTATCATTTGGCACCACCTGAGTGTAGGCGATGAATTCAGGAACAGCTTGCTCGATAAATCTGCTTGTCTTCAGGATTTTAATGGTCTGCAGAATGTCCGTTTCCGTTGGAACCATCAGGATGAACCAGCGGTCGAATCCTGTTTCCTTCTCCCAGGCAGTATTCTTGACCTGCCTGTGTGCTCTCAGGATCTGGGAGACATTGAGTTCATTCAAAAAACGGTCCAATTCGTCAATTTTGAATGAATCCGCCTTCGCATAGACTTCTTTCGGGATATTGGTCAGGCTGTAAGCTTCTTCAGTTAACTGAACTTTGATTCTGTCAGTGGCATAGAGTTGTTTTTGTATCATGTAGCCCGGCACGGCATTTGCTGAAAGGGCAGCCAGAACTGCCGTCAGCAACAAACAAATCAAAACTGATCTGCGCATGGTTACTCCTTTTTGCAGTACTATATTATCTATGATAAACCTTGATTGGATTTCCTTTACATCTATGAACATTTATTCAAATGCAACATCTGTTCCTTTTTGTCAATCAGAATAAATGATTCTCATTCATTCCATACACCCATTACGGAACTATTACGGTACTACTACGGTACCAATACGGTAATTAACCGTAATGCTACCGTAATGCTACCGTAATGGTCAAGTAGTGCAAGCATGGATAAAAGAACGGGGGAGAAACAAAAAATAAGGAAAATTTAAGGCGAAGTGAGACAAAGGAGAGACAGGGGAGATGCAGAAATGACACAAAAACAATTGACAGTTCAGAGCGCTGAGGGAGGGTGAACTTAGAAAAATAATACGAGGAGAAAGGATGAAGAAGATAAATCTGAAACTGCTGTGGATGGTGCTGTTGTTTCTGACGGTTCTCACGACTTTGTCGGCAGCGGGTAAAAGCAATGCGGAGAAGTACTTCGATAATTTGCTGAGGGGCGCTTATGACAAGTGTTATGCCATGAGCACGGCAGAAATGCAGAAAGCCATGTCAGCGAAAGTACTTAAAGATACATGGGAGAGCGTTCCCAAACAGATGGGCAGTATGTTGGGCGTGCTCCAGAGCACATCTGAACAGCGGGGGGAGTACTCAGTTTACACCTTTGCCGTGAATTTCGACAAACTGGTGCTGGACGTGCTGGTCACACAGGATGAACAAGGCAAGATAGCAGGTCTGCTGTTTCGCCCTTCCTCTGTGGCAAAGCCGGGAGTCAAACATGAACTTCCGGAATACCTGAAGACCGAGAATGTTCTGGAACAGGAGTTTACCTTTGAACTGGAAGGCCTGAGCCTTAACGGCAAGCTGACGGTTCCTGCTCAGGAAGGTGCTTTCCCATTGGTACTGATGCTGACGGGATCGGGACCCAATGACATGGATGAGACGGTCGGACCCCGCAAACCATTTAGGGACATGGCTTACGGGCTTGCCAGACAGGGCATTGCCAGCCTGCGATGGACCAAGAGGACACGCGATTATCCCGAAAGTGTGGGTGACCTGAGGTCTTTCACAGTCAGGGATGAGTACCTGCCGGAAGTGATGGCTGCCCTGAAAGCGGTGCAGCAGATTCCCAATTTCAAGCCGGAAGGGATCTTTCTTTTAGGACACAGTCTGGGTGGATACATTCTGCCGATGGCGGCGACGGAACTGGAAAACATCAGCGGTTTCATCATACTTGCCGCGAATGCCAGGCCTCTGGAAGACCTGGTTCTGGAACAATACACCTATATCTATGGCCTGGAAGAAATGACGCCTGAAATTCAGGAAACGCTGGACACGATCAAAAAGCAGGTGGAGGAAGTAAAATTGCTGGACGAGGAAAAACCAGCGCCGGAACATCTGCTGATGGGGCTTTCCAAGACTTACTGGCTGTCCCTGAACATGTATAATCAGGTGGAGACTTTCAAAATAAGTCCGCAACCTTTCCTGATCCTGCAGGGGGAAAAGGATTATCAGGTCACGATGGAGGATTTCGAGCTCTGGTCCAAGGCAGCGGATGAAAAAACCAATGCTGAACTGAAAAGCTATCCCGATCTGGATCACCTGTTCATGCACCGGGAGGGGATTTCCACCCCGGACAGCTATCTGGAGCAGGGCTATGTGGCAGAGCAGGTCATTGGCGATATCGCAGACTGGATCAAGCGTCAGAAGTAGTTCTGAATTGGATTTAGCAGATAAAAAAGCCCGTCAGAACGACGGGCTTTTATTTTTCTAAGATTCCTGCCTTCGCAGGAATGACAATGTAAATACATTCGCCTCGAATGTATTGAAACAGACGAGGCGTCTGTATTTACTTTTTATAATTAGTGATGTTTATGGGTGGCCGGTTCGGTGACCTGTCCGGAATTCACTGAACGCTTGAAATAGTAAGTGTGCAGGAGTTTCAGGGCAAGCGGGGAATTGGGTTTTTCCAGGAAACGGGCATAGATGCCTTTTTCTCCCATAACTTCAGGATTACGGTGAGAAAGTCTGACCGGCAGGTTGCGGTCTTCTTCATACAGGGCCAGGCCTCTGCGGGCACGGGACGCGATGTCATTGCCATAGGGCTGTCCGCCGCCGCCGACGCAGCCGCCGGGGCAGGCCATGATCTCAATGAAATGCCAGGGTGATTCACCCTTGGTGGCAAGGCCTTCGCGCACTCGGTCCATGACCTTGCGGGCATTGCCAAGGCCGTGAGCAACCGCTACGCGCACTTCACCAAATCCGGGAACGTCAACTGCAGCTTCCTTGACGCCTTCCAGACCGCGCACCGCGGCGATTTCGACGTTTTCAAGGTCTGTACCGGTTACCAGGAAATAGGCAGAGCGGATGGCTGCTTCCATCACGCCGCCGGTGGCGCCGAAGATGGTTCCAGCACCTGAATAGAAGCTCATACCTTCATCCGGTTCCTCTTCAGGAAGATTGGCAAAATCGATTCCCGCTTCCTTGATCATGCGGAGAAATTCACGGGTGGTCAGAACATAATCGGTGTCCTGATATCCGGAATCATTCATTTCGGGACGGCGGGCTTCGAATTTCTTGGCGGTGCAGGGCATGATGGCAACGGACACTATCTTGGCAGGATCGATCTTATGTTCCTGAGCATAATAGGTTTTTGCCAGAACGCCGAACATGGACATGGGGGATTTGGCAGTGGAAACGCAGTCAGCCAGATCGGGATAATAGGTTTCCATAAACTTGATCCAACCCGGCGAGCAGGAAGTGATCAAAGGCCGTTTTTCTCCAGCCACCAGCTTGGTAACGCATTCGGTTCCTTCTTCCAGAATGGTGAGGTCGGCGGTGAAGTTGGTGTCCATGACAGAATCAAAGCCCAACTTGCGCAGAGCCGCATACATCTTCTTGGGAGTCACGGAGCCCAAAGGCATGCCGAATTCCTCTCCCAATGAGACACGGATGGACGGAGCTTCCTGGACCACGACATGCTTGTCGGGATCGAGCAAAGCTTCCCAAACGAGATCGATCTCGCTCTTTTCCCTGAGCGCGCCGGTGGGACAGTAAACTGTGCACTGGCCGCAGTTGACGCAAGGGCTGTTGGCCATTCCAAGAGAATAGGCAGTGTCCACGTGACTGTCAAAACCGCGGTCTGCAAAGGTGAGGGCATAAACGGTCTGCACTTCGTTACAGACAGTGACGCAGCGTCCGCAGGCAATGCATTTGTTGACATCGCGGATGATGGACAGGCTGGAATCGTCTTTCACTTTCTTATGCAGAATCGTGGGCAGGCGGTCAGGATCCACACCGAGGTTGTTGGCCAGGGTCTGCAGCTCGCATTTGTTGTTGGCGGCGCAGGTGGGGCAGACCACTTCGTGATTGCTGAGGATCATTTCCACCAGGGTCTTGCGGTAGGAACGCAGCTTGACTGTGTTGGTTGTGATTTTCATCCCTTCTGTCACAGGAGTGCAGCAGGCACGCTTGGGCAGAGGATTTCCGGCAACATCCACCACGCACACGCCGCAGTTGGCTGTGGGCGGAAGGTCCGGGTGATAACATAAACGGGGAATATGGATGCCGTTCTTGTCTGCGACTTCAATGATGGTCATTGTGTCTTCAGCTTCGATGGCGTGTCCATCTATCCAGACATTGACTTTTTTAGCCATGAGGTTTTCCTCCAGATCTCTATCTTATTTTTTGATTAAAGCAAGGAATTCATCTCTGAAGTTATCCAGAGCGCTGCGTATGGGCATGATCGGAGACTGTCCCAAGGCGCAGAAAGAAGTCTGCTGCATGGTTTCGGCAATCAGCAGCAGGTTATCCAAATCATCCTGTGTCCCCTGACCTTTTTTGATCTTGGTGATCAGGTCATAAAGCTGTTGCGAGCCGTTGCGGCAGGGTGAGCATTTTCCGCAGGATTCGTGACGGAAGAAACGCAGGATGGACCAGAGCATATCAACAATACTGGTGTTTTCATTCATGACCAGGATCGCTCCGGAACCCAGAACCGCAGCATACTGATTAAGGCTGTTCAGATCCATCTTCACATCCATCAGACGGTCGCTTAAGATAACTCCTGCAGCTCCGCCGATCAGGGCAGCCTTGAAACGGTAACCCTGTTTCATGCCGCCGGCGTAGTCGTTGATGATGGTTCTGAGCGTGGTGCCCATGTCGGCTTCACAGAGTCCTGGATATGCAACATCTCCAAGAATGGTATAGACCTTGGTGCCCGGGCAGTCGGGTGTTCCGAACTTGCGGTATCCGTCAGCGCCATACTTGATGATGTAGGGAATATTGGTCAGGGTTTCCACGTTGTTAACGATGGTGGGGCAGCCCCATAGACCTTTGACACCCGGGAAAGGCGGTTTCCAGCGCGGATTGCCGCGATTTCCTTCCAGGGATTCGATGAGTGCAGTTTCCTCACCGCAGACATAAGCTCCGGCGCCGATCTTGAGATCGATATCGAGGTCAAAACCGCTTTCGAAGATGTTCTTGCCCAGCAGGCCATATTCATAACACTGCTGGATGGCTTTCCTGAGGCGCGCAATGCTGAGTTTGTATTCACCGCGGATGTAGATATAGGATTTGGTGGCTCCCACCGCTTTGGCACAGATCATGATGCCTTCCAGAAGCTGATGGGGGTCGCCTTCCATGATGAGGCGGTCCTTGAATGTGCCGGGCTCGCCTTCGTCGGCATTGACCACGACATATTTCTGTTCGCACTCTATGGGGGCTGTGAAACTCCACTTCAGCCCTGTCGGGAAGCCTGCTCCGCCGCGTCCGCGCAAGCCGGAATTCTTGACTTCGCTGACGATATCCATCGGGTTCATCTGCAGAGCTTTTTCCCAGGCTTCATAACCGCCGGTACCCAGATATTCGTCGATGCTTTCGGGATCGATGATACCTGAATTGCGCAGGACGATGCGGCTCTCATAGTTGAACTTGGGGCTGAAACGGGTGCCTGATTCAAGCATCAGCCGGCGCACCGGACGGCCTTTCAGGAAGTGCTCATTGACCAGCTCAATGATATCATCTTTTTGTACGTTTTCATAATTGACGTTATCGGGATAGATGGTCAGGCAAATGCCTTTGCCGAAGAAACTCAGAGGGCCTGTTTCCAGGATGTTGACTTCATCTTTAAGACCGGCTGTGTCGAGTTCTGCTTTCAGTGCTTTGATGAAAGCTTCAGCGCCTGCCTGCTTCGAGGTTTCATTGATGCCTACCAAGACATGTGTTCTGAAGTATTTCATTATTTCACCTCTCTCAGTCTGGCTAAAATCTCATCTATCTTTTCTTCAGTCAGGTCGCCATAGACATCATCATTGATCATCATCACAGGCGCGTTTCCGCAGACACCGAGACAGGCACAAAGCTCCAGGGTGAAAAGCTTGTCTTTGGTGGTTTCTCCGATGCCGACGTTGAGTGCGTTCTTCAGTTTGCGCAGAATGTTTTCCGAGCCCTTGATATAGCAATGCGGGGATTCGCACAGGCGGATGATGTTCTTCCCGCGCGGTTTGGTGCTGTACATCGAATAGAACGTGATCACGCCGTAAATGTGATTGGATGGAATGTTGAGATATTCAGAGATAGCCTGAACCGCTTCCTCGGAGATATAATGCTGAGGATCGTTATCCTGAATGTCGTGCAGGATATAGATCAGGTTATCTTTGGTGGGAGTGTATTTGGAAAAAATCTCCTGATACATGCATTCTCCTTTTATTCTTCATATTCTGATTGTAATCTTTGTTTTTCTCTGCAGGCCTTGACTTCATCATTCATCTGAGGGATCTTGCTGATCGCTTTCACAGGGCAGACTTCCATGCAGGTCCCGCATTTGATGCAGTCGAGCTGATGAATGGTGAATTTCTCTTCCTTGCTGCCACTGATGCAGGTGACGGGACACTTTTTGGCACAGAGAGAACAGCCGATGCACTTGGCTTTATCTATGTTGAAGTGCATCAGGTCAAGGCAGACGCTGGTTGAGCAGCTCATATCCCTGATGTGCGCTTCGTATTCGTTCCGGAAGTATTTGATCGTGCTCAGGACAGGATTGGGAGCAGTCTGGCCCAGCCCGCAGAGGGAAAGCTGTTTGATCGCTTCGCCCAGACGGATAAGTTCCTCAATGTCTTCTTCCTTGCCTTTGCCGGAAGTGATGCGTTCCATGATGTCCAGCATCTGCTTGAGTCCGATCCGGCAGGGAGAGCATTTGCCGCAGGATTCTTCCACTGAAAACTCCAGGAAGAACT
The DNA here is from genome assembly GCA_964634035.1 of uncultured Candidatus Cloacimonadota bacterium. Lineage (GTDB taxonomy): Bacteria > Cloacimonadota > Cloacimonadia > Cloacimonadales > Cloacimonadaceae > UBA5614. Next base: position 14,936 of record CAZWJK010000004.1, read on the forward strand.
TGGCAATGCTGACCATGCAGTTGGAATCATTCATCACTATGACACCGCCGGAACCCATCATGGCACCTTTCTCTTTCAGAGATTCATAGTCTACGGGAACGTCCAGGTGCTCTGTGGTCAGGCATCCGCCGGAAGGGCCGCCCAATTGGACAGCTTTGAAATTCCTGTCTCCGACTATACCGCCGCCCACTTCAAAGATCATCTCGCGCAAGGTGATGCCCATCGGCACTTCCACTAGGCCTGTATTCTTTACGTCTCCGGTCAGGGCAAAGACCTTGGTGCCTTTGCTGGTCTTGGTTCCCATTGATGCAAACCATTCGGGTCCCTTCAGGAAAATGGTTGGCAGGTTGGCAAATGTTTCCACGTTGTTGACGCAGGTCGGCTTGCCCCATAGTCCTTTATCGGATGGATAGGGCGGTTTGGCTGATGGATGTCCGCGTTCACCTTCGATGGAGTGAATGAGGGCTGTTTCTTCGCCGCAGACAAAAGCTCCGGCTCCGGTTCTGACCTCAGCGTCAAATTCAAACTTGCTGCCGAAGATGTTTTTGCCTAGAAGCCCTGCTTCCCTCGCTTGTTCGATAGCGCCTTTGATTCTTTTGATGGCGAGCGGATATTCTGCCCTGATGTAAAAGAATCCTTTGGATGCACCCATCGCATATGCGGCAATCATCATTCCTTCCAGAACGCGATGCGGATCGCCTTCCAAAAGGGATCTGTCCATGAAAGCGCCGGGGTCGCCCTCGTCGCCGTTGCAGATGATATATTTCTGACTGTCTTTATTGCCGGCAGCCAGTTTCCATTTTGTGGCCGTGGGAAAGCCGCCGCCGCCTCTGCCGCGCAGTCCTGATTTGCTTACGATTTCGATGGCATCGGCAGGTTTCTTTTCAGTCAGCAGGGTTCCCAAAGCTTCATAACCACCCTGGGCAATGTATTCATCCAGACTTTCCGGATCGATGTAACCGCAGTTGGCCAGTGCGACTTTGACCTGCTTCTGATAAAAGGGAATTTCTTTGGCAGTGGAAACGACCTGTTCCTGTTTATCCTGAGCCATCAGCCGCTTGACCGGCCGGCCCTTGATGAAGTGCTCTTCCACCAGTTCTTCGACGTCATTGACTGTCACTTTCTGATAGAAGATGCCTTCCGGATAAACGATCATCACGGGTCCCAGGTCACAGGGTCCCATACAGCCTGTCTCTATGATGTTGATCTCGTTGAGCAGGCCTTTGTCTTTCAGGACGGATTGGATCTTTTCCTTGATCTTCAGCGCGCCTGCTGACACGCAGCCTGACCCGCAGCAGATGAGCAGGTCAATTCTTTTCAATGACATGGGATCTCCTCCTTATCAGTTACCGGTCGTAACCACGAATTCAGAGACGATCCTGCCGTTCACAATGTGTTCTACAACCACTTTCTTGACTTTTTCAGGGGTCATATTGCCATAAGTGACTTTATCTTTGCCTTCTTCCACCACGTCCACGACCGGTTCCATCGAAGACAAGCCCTTTTCACCCGTCTGGGTGACCAGGACGTCAGTTAAGTTGCGCTGGGAGATCTCTTCCAGGAAAGTCTTCATGACTTCTCTTGCTCCCATTGCGATGCCGGATGTTCCCATACCAACAACGACTTTCACTCTTACGTTGCTGCCGCGCAGCTTCATTTCTTCCTGAGCTTTCTCGCGGATTTTCTTAAGGTCTGCCAGTGTCTTCATTAGACATCCTCCATGTTTGTATTTTGTATTCCTTCTATTAAACTTTGTTCGATGTATTCAATCACGTCGGGATAGGTGAGAGGGATGTCTCCCAGCTCTTCTTTGATCGCTTCCGTATCGAAGTGGAAGGATTGTTCCTTACCCTTGTCCCGGCAGATCAGATTGATGTAAAAATCAATGTCCTGATGACCGACGATCGCTCCCAGCAAGGTATCTTTCAAATTCCCAAGGGGGAGACGGTCTATATTGTCTCTCTCGAAATCAGCTTTAAGTACCGTGCCCAGACACGGTTCACTGGTGATGGTAAAGCTACCGTTGCAGAGTTCGGCGTTTTGTTTGAAAAGCGGAATCCCCAGCCCGACTTTCTTGGTCCGTTCCTCCTTGGATGTGTAGAACGGATCCTGTGCCATGGCCAAAGTTTCGCTGTCCATTCCGCAGCCGTTGTCTTCCACAATGAAGCGCAATACATTCTGCTGTGAGTCATTGATGATCCTGATGCGGATGGAGCGTGCCCCTGCCCGCACTGAATTCTCTATGATGTCCAGCAGATGCAGTGATAGATCTTGCATATTATTTTTCCGTTACTTATCTGATTTGTATCTGTCGATGATGTCGGAGACCTGTTTTCTGGTTTCCAGCCTGCCGAAAGTGTCTTCACCGATCACGATCACCGGTGCCAGAGAACAGGCTCCCACGCAGCGGATTGCGCTGAGGGTGAAGAGGTTGTCAGGTGTGGTCTCACCCATTTTGATACCCAGAATATCTTCCAACAGACTCACGATCCGGCTGGCTCCTTTCACGTAACAAGCCGTACCCAGACATACGTTTACCATGTGCTTCCCGCGTGGCTTCATGGAAAAGAAATTATAGAAAGTGACCACGCCATAGATCTTGCTCACAGGCAGATTCATTTCCTTAGCTATGAATTCCTGAACTTCCATCGGCAGGTAGCCAAAGATCTCCTGAGCCTGGCGCAGAATCTCGATCAATGGATTCTGCAGGTCCTTTTTTTCCTGAATAACGGTACGCAAGCGTTCATAGAGAACATTGTTCATTGCTGTGTCTTGCGCCATCGTTTCCTCCTTGATGACTTTATTTTTTTATGATATAATTTTTCTATCGTTTAAGTTTCTGGCTGCCATCTCCAGTTCCATCCTGCTTGGCTCCTGCATGAAAATCTTCGAACTCCCGCAGCCCAGATCACTTAGGTAATGAGCGTCGGAAGCCCTTAAAAAAGTATGTCCTTCCA
>CAZWJK010000004.1:17992-26116 GCA_964634035.1 uncultured Candidatus Cloacimonadota bacterium
ATATTCTCTTCAGCATCGATCACAACCTGGTCTCCGAAAAACTCAGCATCGTTTGGTATGGGCGGCAAGGCGTCATACAATGCCCTGTCAAACTTCATCGCTTCTGCAGGATCGTCGAAATAAGCCAGCAGATGGATTTCTTCCGCTGTCTGAATCTCCACTCCGTAGGTGAAGGCGATGCCGTTTTCACGCGCCACTTTTGCGTAAGCAGGACAGTTTGCCAGCGAGTTATGGTCGGTTATGGCAATCCACTCTATGTTTAATTCTTTGATGCGCTGCAGCAGTGAGCGGGGCGACATTTCCAATCCCCCGCAGGGCGAGAGCACAGAATGAATGTGCAGATCAGTCTTATAGCAACGCATCTTCACATCTTGCAAAGAACAGACGGTTCCGGATTCTCCGAAACCTCAAAAATCTATTTTCCCAGCATCTTGTAAAGGATGCCGGCAAGGTCAAACACCTGATGGTCACTGACTGCCAGGCAGACTTCTTCCTGATTGGCGCGATTGATCACAGCAGCATCAGGTCTCAGCCCTTTGGCAAAGAGAACGCAGGGGATATTGGTCATGGACGCCACCGCCACCGTATTCATGTGTCGTATGATGGTGATCCAGACCTGTCCCTCTTTGGCTGTGCCCATCACGTCACTCAGCATGTCGGAAACGTAGCCGTTGGTGACAGTCACTTGTGAGATGTCGATCTCGGGTGTCAGGATCTCGGCCTGAACCTTTTCCAGATAATCTTTCAAACTGACAGCCATAGTCTTTAGTCCTCCTCTTTCTGATGGCGCTTGAGCAGAACCACGCAGTCGTCTATGGATGCTTTGTCACAGACGATGTCTTCCGCCAGAGCATAACAGGATGGGGAGCCGCAGGCGCAGCAGTTCAGGCCTGGAAGCATCACCAGGATCTCATTCAGCTTTTTCATTTTCTGGATCGCCTGCTTGATGTCTTTATCCAGTTCCATGATGGAGCGCGGCTCCAGTGGTGCAACTGCAAATTCGCCTTCTTTATAGAGTTCCTTGAACTCAGTCATGTCGATGTCTTTTTGTTTGGCGTTCTTGATCATTTTCTTGATGCGTGAGGTCGCCACAAAGGGATTCTCCACGTTCAAGCAACCGCCCACGCAGCCGTTGGTGCAGCTTCTGAGCACGATGTAGTCATACTGATCGAGGTAATGGTCTTCCACCTTGGACAGGATTTCGATTACATTGTCTATGCCGTTCACGGACAAGGCTCTGATGTCCTCGCAATCCACCATTTCGGCTTCCACGCCTGACAGCGCCCAGGTCAGACCCTTTTCATAAGTCTCGATCTGTTGTGCTTCGCCATTTATTTTCCTGAGCCGTTCCCGGATCTTGCCATAGATCATTCCCACGGAGAAAGCTCCGTCCTGCAGGTGCTTGTAGGCGCCTTCAGGTTGATGCACGGCAGTGACGTGGGCCACACACGGAACAATCAGAAAGATGCCGATGTCGGTATCGGGCAGATTCTGTTCCTGTTGTATCTTATCACGCAGGTAGCGGGTCAGGATGCTCATCGGCGCTTCCTGGTGCAATACATTCGGCAGCAGGGAAGGATACTTGACCTGGATCAGTCTAACCACGGCAGGGCAGTTGCTGGAAAGGATCGGCCTGATCTCTTTATGCTGGCGGATGTAATCCCTGATCAATCCGATCATGAATTCCGTCACCATCGCTTCTTCCGCCACTTCGTCAAAACCAAGCTCTAAAAGTGCTTGCTTGGCTGTGGCATAAGGTATGTCTTCTGTGAACTGCCCTGCGAAGGAAGAAGAAAGCACCGCCACTTTGTATTTAAAATTCTGCAGGATATCCAGCGGATCGCTTTTGGGCATGATGGCGTGGAAGGGGCAGATGGTTACACAGCTTCCGCAATCCACACAACGGGTCTTATCGATATGAGCCTTGCCGTCCCTGACTCTGATCGCCTCAGTCGGACACACCCTCACACAGGCAGTGCAGCCGGTGCAGTTGTCCGTAATGATTTGTATGGCGTGATAATATTCTTTTTCGGGAACGCTCATCTCTTTATCTTATGCGTAATATATTATTATTTCAAGGGTTGTGGTGCCGCCGGCCTCTGACGTGATATGCAGAAGGTCGGAATTTTTCTGAATATTGGGCAGGCCCAAACCTGCTCCGAAACCCATTTCCCTGACCAGGTCGTCTGCGGTGGACCAGCCCGGAACCATCGCCTGCGCTATGTCAGCGATTCCCGGTCCGTTATCCTTGAAGCGCAGATAGACCAGGTCGTCATAGACAAAACTGAACATCCTGCCGCCGTTGGAGTGCGCCGCGACATTGATCTCAGCTTCATAGGAAGCCACGGCAATGCGTCTGAGGATGGCGGGATCGACCCCCAATCTCTTCAGGACGTTTTTTACCTCGGCGCTGCCTTTGCCTGCATTGACGAAATCTTTCACCTCGATATTGGCTTCCAAGGTCACTTCAGCTTCCGGCTGATTGGCCAGAAAGGCTTTAGCTGTTTCCTCAAACTGAGGATTCACATTCCAGTATTCAGCCATCTCAGATCTTGCAGCTCCGCAGGCCTGAATTATAGAGAATGCCGCTGGAACGGTACATGGTCAGCTTGGTGCAGAACAAAACCAATCCCCGCTCTTCCGCCATTTCGATCAGTTCCTTGGGCGGAACTTTGCCTCTCACGAACACGATGCCCAGAAGGTCGATCATGTCGGAAAGCCGGATCACCTGTGTATTGGTCAGTCCTGTTAGCAGGAGGGTCGGCTCCTTTGTGCACATCAATATGTCACTGATCAGATCCGAAGCGAAGGCGCAGGGCACTTCCTTCTTCAGATCGGCGTTGGAAGTCAGCACTTCCGCTTCCAGCAAGCTCAAAATCTCTCTTAACGTCATCCCGTTTCACCAAATTAATTTATTATTAGCACAACTTTAAAAAATGCCTTTATCGTCAAGGAAAAAACCTGATTAAAATCCTACTTTTTCAGGAGTATATGATCACTTGCCTGATAACAAAAAAGGACTGCCTGGCTGACAGTCCTCTTTCTGATTGAATGGTATAAGTTTAGTTCAGTTTCACCAGCTTGCGGCTGGAGGCGTTTCTGCCATTGATGTTCAGAATGCCGAAATACATTCCTGAAGGACACTGTTTTCCATCCATGCCGCTGCCGTTCCAACTGAAATTTCCGTCTCTGCCGGATTGTGCTTGAAGACCGGTTGAAAAGACCCGTTCGCCTTTGACGTTGTAGATGTGAAGCTCTGCTTTGTCAGTTGACTTGAGTCTGTAGCTGATGTTTGTCTCTGTCCTGAACGGATTGGGCGCGATGCTGATGATCTGTCCCGCGGAAGGAACCACAACGCCGTCCTCATTGGCGGTGCTTGTGACCACAGCCGTGATGGGGATGGTTATGGTCGGATAAGCCGCGTTGTCTGTGGTGATGATCATATTGGCATTGACAGGTCCTGGCTGGCTGGGCAGGAACATCACTTCAAAGCCCATGCTTTCCATGAACGGGATCATGAATTCTTCCCTGTCACGCGTAAACAGAACAAAATCCCCGCTGTCAAAGCTGATGTCGATGTTCATGTCCTGAGTCCACCAGTTATTGATCGTAAAGGACTGCATGGCGACATCTTCCATTGACAAGGTGCCATAGTCAATGCTGGGCAGGCTGACGGGGAAGGCGTTTTCCAGTGCCTGGATATTGTATTTGCAACCCTGCAGGATCTCTTTGGATGTGTTGTTCTGCAGGAAAAACACCCATTCGAAATGCTGCGCATTCCAGGCCGGATTGGCATTAAAGGTCAGGTTGACGGTCTGAGTCGCATTGGTCGAAAAATCAATGTCAGTTCCTGTTGCGGAAGGCACCATTTGCCGGTTCACAAATTCCAGATGGGTCTGTCCCTGCCAGTTCACCTGGATTCCGGATTCCGTCAGAACTCCGTGCAGTTTGATGTTGGTATTCGTGTCGGGTGCGATTCTGCTGACTGTGACTGCCACACTATAGACTGTTCCGTTCTGGCTGCCCGTTGCCGAGATGGTGTAGTTGGATTCCACCGCCAGTCTGGCGTTGACCTTTGTCCTGTAGCCGCTGTACATGCTTTGGGTGTTGCTGCCTCCAACGGTGGGATTCAGGCCGTCGAAAAAGGCGGTCGGATAGCCCGTGATGGCGTAATAGGAATTGCGTGCGTTGCTGTAGTCATTGGCATAGGCGTCGCCATTATGGTTTTCCACGATGGCTGCCCGATGATGATTCTCCACCAGATCATCAGCGCCCATGGCAGCGCCGGGACAGAACTGACACCAGGTGCCGGTGCCGATCTCCACGACCACCATGTCGCGCGGGACTGCGCTCAGAATATTGAGCAGGCCGATGATTAAAAGGAAGGTCAGATGTCTTTTCATCTTGGTTCTCCTTGTTTTTTTATGCTAAATTTGCGGTTGATGCCAGTGTGACCAATGCCATGATCGCTTCAAACATCACGGCGTAATCTTCTTCGACAAATTCGATCGTTCTGCCGTCCAGTCTTTTGACCTGTGGCATGTAGCAGGCGACGTCAGCCATGGAGGTGGCGACGAATTCGATCTGCAAAGTATGAGGTGACTCAAACTTATACAGCGGATAATCTCCCTTTGCCTTGGAAAGCGCTTTCTGAACGGCTTCCACCGTATCCTCCCTGACTCTGAGCGAGGAATAGTTCTTGGCTGCGAACTTGGATAGTGCCTCCTTGGTCGTGACATAGTTCACCCAGGGCATGGCATTTTTATCCAAAATCTCTTCCGAAAGTGTCTTGTCGCCTGTGATCAGGGTGACCGGAACTCCGTAATAGCCTGCGTAGGCGGCGTTAAGCAAAGCTTCGTTCATGGGTTTGCCGTTCATGGTGATTTTGTGGATGCGGCGGTTGGCATAGGTGTGGTCCATGTTTCCTTTCAGGGCGCCGGTTCCGGCGTGGTAGCCCACCAGAAAGACCTGGTCATAGTCAGCGGAAAAAGCGGGCATCATGTAATAGGGCCGCGGGCCTCCGGACACCAGGCTGATGCGCTCATCCAAAGCGGTGAATCCATAATCGATGTTGTCTCCGCCGGAATGCGAATCAGCGATCAGGATCTCGTCGATCTGATGATTCTGGCGGCTGTCCTTGATGGCTTCTATGATGGTCTGCAGATGGTTGTGCATGAGGGCTTTGACTGCTGCCCTGTTGTCCTTTTCCTGTTCCCAGTTAAAGGTTCCCGGGATGCCTTCCATGTCCAGTGAAATATAGATCTTCATCTTCACCTCATTTTCTGATGAAAGCAGTTTTTCAAAATGCATCCAATTGTCAATGACAGATTACTGTCAATCAGATTGTTTTATACATATTTTGGAACAGTGGAAAAGTGATAAGGTGTGTCGTAACACAGATTGGCAATCTGTTGGAGGGCGGGATTGGCAATCCCGGCCAGAGTGTTTACCGGAGTTCTTATTGCCCTTGTTCGCGTGTCCGGTCTTCGACTATGCTCAGACTGACACACTTGCATATAGCCCGTAACCGATAACTGATAACCGATAAATATATTCAACTCAGCTCTGTGGCTATTCCACATCCCAGCCGGACATTGTTCTTGAGCAATTCCAGGTTGGCGGCGATACTCTGTCCGCGGGTGGATTCGGAAAGCCTTTGCAGGAGCCAGGGCGTGATCGCTTTGCCGGAGATGCCGAGTTGTTCTGCTTCCCGGATGGCTTGTTGGATGACGGGTTCGATGAGTTCGGAGGGGATGCTGTGCTCGGCGGGGATGGGATTCATGATTACCATGCCTGAGGAAATGCCGCCTTTGCTTTGAGCCAAAGCGTTGGCTGCCCTGTAAGCTGCGGCTATGGTTTGGATGCTGTCCACCCGGTCGATGTGATAGGCGGATTCCCTGGTGTAGAAAGCGGGGCAGAGGTCTGTCCGCCAGCCGTAAACGGGAACGGAAAGCGTTTCCAGTTGTTCCAGGGTGGCAGGGATGTCCAGAATTGCCTTGCAGCCTGCCGTGACGACGATAACGGGGTACTTTGCCAGAGCGGGCAGATCGGCGGAGATATCGAAACTTTCTGTCCAGAAGCGGTGCACGCCTCCGATCCCGCCTGTGGCGAAGACCCTGATGCCTGCCAGGTGGGCGCAATACACTGTGGCGGAGACAGTTGTCCCTCCGCTCCAGTTTTCCGCCAAAGCCAGTGGGATATCTCTCATAGCGATCTTATTGAGCAGTGATCTGTCGGCCTGAGCCGCTTGACTGAGTTCCGCCAAACGCTCAAAGTCCTTGTCTTCCAGTCCGATATGGATGTTTCCGTCAATCACGGCGATGGTGGCGGGAGTGACCTTATGCTCAAGGGCGGTTTGCTCCAAAAGATGCGCGATTTCCAGGTTCTGCGGATAGGGCAAGCCGTGCGTGATCACAGTCGATTCCAGTGCCAGAACTGGTTTGCCCGCTTTCAGAGCGGATTCAACAGCGGCTGATAAGATGATATTTTCCATGAATTGCTACGCTCAGGCGGATTCGCAATTTGTCAACAAGAAGGTGTTTTCCGGAGTTCGAAATTCCCTCGTCAGACTATCGAGAGTCACTTATCTACAAGGTGAATTTAGGACTTCGTGAAACACATCAGACTGCATTCCGGAAACCACGAAGTCCGAATTGCCCTATTAGTAAAACGTCCTCTTTTTGTTTAATCAGGGCAATTTGAACTCCGCGATTTCCTTTTTGACGCTGGTACCGGGCATTGAATTCCGGGAAGTCAATTGGAAATAAGTAGCAGTCCGGAAGACGGCACTTTGTAACCCGGTACGTGAGTGCCGGGACAAGGATCATAACATCTGTCCAGTCCGTAGGACGGCACATTCTTTTTCTTATTCAGCTTAACCTGTGTCGTCCTGCCGGACTCATTTAATTGTTGTCAGAAGGCACGGCACTCACGTGCCGTGTTACATTGTTTCGTCCCTGCGGGACTTAATCAAGGCAGGCACGAAGTTTTGCTTTGGACTGCGGTCATGTCTTGGTTGTAGTTCTGCCTTCAGGCAGGTGGCAAAAAGCAGGTAGAAATATTAATGCAGCAATACCTGCGTAAACGCAAAATTACAAAAAACTTAGCTTGTTCCGTGCCCGTATGTGTCATCCTGAGCTGAGCTTGCCCTGAGCATAGCAAAAGGGAAGGATAAGACACCTGTCCGCGTGTCAGGTCTTCGACTAAGCTCAGACTGACACGCTGGAGATGGGCAAAAAAGAATCCCGGGAGTTGGATTTACGATTGTTGTTTCCTTGTTTTCCGTGTATTCAGTGGTCAAAAAAAGGTGCGGATGAGGAAATTATCTGACGGCGTACTCGGTGTAGAGGCTATCGTTGGGCATGATCTGAACCCAAACTTTCATGGCGCCGTGGCTGATCAGGTCGATCTCTTTGGCGGCGCCGTAGGAAAGGTCGAGTTTGCGGTTATTTTTGAACGGACCTCTGTCGTTGACACGAACGATGACTGATTTGTGGTTCTTGGGATTGGTAACTTTCAGGATGGTGTTGAAGGGCAGGGTTTTATGGGCGCAGGTCAATGCATATCGGTCAAAGATCTCGCCGCTGGCAGTTTTGCGTCCGTGAAAGCGGCTGGAATAATAAGTCGCCAACACGGTGTCCACCGCCGTGGTTGTCCCGGGCGGCTCCTGAGTGTGCACCGAATCGAGGACCAGAGCCGACTGACTCTGCCCGATCTCATCGCTGCCGATGCCTGTGACCGGTTCGGCTTTCATCAGCGGCGTGCAGTAAAGCTGCAGCCCGATAACGCCAACCAGTAAATATTTAGTTCTTCTTTTCATATTTTTCTCTTTGATTTCCCCCGGCCGAAAATCGACCATATCGTTCTCTTTTGGTCAGGGGGTAATATCTGTCAAGAAAAAAATCGCTTACATGCAGCTTATCTCATTTTATTACAAAGATATGCGCCCTAACTTTGTCAGGTCGTTTCAACCCCGTTTTGGCCCTCATTTCAGCTCTCTTTCACCCCTCTTTCACGACAAAATCAGCTTCACCCCCAGATGACCCCCTGATAATCGCTTCCAGGCGGTTAAATCAGGGTAATAGTGGGGTAAAACCGGGTTGAAGCTTTATTGAGGAAAAAGGG
>CAZWJK010000004.1:26216-42106 GCA_964634035.1 uncultured Candidatus Cloacimonadota bacterium
AAATCAGGGTAATAGTGGGGTAAAACCGGGTTGAAGCTTTATTGAGGAAAAAGGGGAGAAAATATTAGGAAAAAAAGTAAGGAAATCTGATTTTTGTGCTTGACATTATTTATTGATGCTGATAACTTGTTTCATGAATGTTTGTTTTACTCATAATTACTTGTGCACTTAGTATATGAGATGTGACAAGAGTGTAAAGACATATATTACATAAAGTTAGAGTAGATTGAAAAAACCATAATACAACAAGGAGGACAAGACGATGAAAAACGAATCGTTTGCAGGGTCTGAAGCGGCTGAACCGCCCTTCGGAGAAGAAGATCACGGGTTTGATGACGACAGGTATGAGGAAGATTCCTACTTTTGCGGGAATGACGATGCAGATACAGGCGTCTCGCCTTTATCTCGACATACGGGGACGCATGTCGCTGCGGCCAAGGAAGATTCCCGCCTGCGCGGGAATGACAAAAGCGGGGGCGCCAAGAATGCTTTGCTGAACTACAAGGAGCTGATATCTGTCTTTTCCAAAGTGGAGAATGTTCCATTGGACAGGGAGCGGCTTCCGGCCTTTCTGCAAAGGTATCTGGAACTGGCGGACAAAGTAACGGACGCCCAGGCGGGGGCGAAGCTGACAGCCATTCTGCCGGTCATGGCAGCCAACATCGGGAACCGGGTATATATGCTAAACAACAGCGGGAAAGTGTATTGCAACATCTGGAGCATGATCATCGGGCCGAGCACAGTCTCCCGGAAATCCACCGTCATCAACCTGGCACGCAGTACGCTGGCGCCCTACGAAAAAGCCCTGGAACCCCTTCCCGACAGCGAGTTCATGCGCGACACCCTCATTTTAAGCAATGTTACCAGCGCCAAGCTGCTGCACCTGATGTCGCTCAATTCCAACCGCCTGCTCATCCACAACGAGGTTTCCGCCTTCCTGGCGGAGATGGGCAAGCTCTGGAACCAGGGAATGAAACAGAAGATCACCGAGATCTTTGACGGCGTTTCCACCACCAATTTGAACATGGAGCGCTGCGAACGGATCAGAAATCCCGCCCTGTCCATGCTCGCCGCTTCCACCGAGGGGTGGTTCTTCACGCAGTTGGGGACGCGCTCTGAACAGCTCAGCGGCTTCATGCAGAGGGCTCTGTACTGCGTGATCAGCGATATCGATGTGCGGGACCTGGATTTCCGGAGCAGGGATATCTCGCGCCTGACGGAGGAATTTGCCGCCTACGACGAGATCTACAAACTGTTCCGGAACCTGCCGGCGTCCTTCCGCCTGAAGCTGGAACAGGAGGCGGAGGACTTTCGCAACAACCATTACCAGAGCAGGCTGGAAGAGGTTTACGAACTGCGCAACGATCCCTTGATGGCATATTACAGCAGGATCTATGACGGCTACTGGTATAAGTTCTGCATGCTCATCACATTATTTAAGTATTGGGAAACATTGCGGGACAATTATGAGTATGGCTGTGTTCCGGAATTCTTTGACTGCATCAAGGTGAACGCGGAGACCGCGGAAGAGGCCATGTATATGTGTGACTATTACTTCCGCAATACCATGCCCCTGCTCAGACTGATGTCGGAACAGGACCGCCTGGCGGGCGAACGCAAACTGGTCGAGCTCCTGGCTCAGAAATTCGGGGGAAGGGCCTCCCATAGCGACCTGATGCAATATGCCCACTTCGATAAGAAATCCATGAACTCCGCTATTGACACTTTGCTGGAGATGGAAGTGATCAGCGTGGAGACAGGGAAAAGCAAATCCAGCAGGCCAGTCAGGGTCTATATCCTGGAACCGGAGATACTCGAAAACCTTGTAAGGTAAACAGCAATTTTGATATTGGGGGAGTGCCGGCTCCCCCATATTTCTATAAATTTTACAATCTCATTTAGCAAACTTAACAAACTTAACAGGAGGGGAGCCTCTTTTCAGAAGGGGGGTACCGGTGCTAATTTGCTAAATATGCTAATTGAGAAATCCCGGAGTTCAAATTGCCCTAGTAAGCTTGTCAGTCTGAGCTTAGTCGAAGACCAGACACGCGGACAGGTGTCTTATCCTTCCCTTCTGCTATGCTCAGGATGACACCTTCAGTTCGTAGTTCTGCCTTCAGGCAGTTTTGCTATCATGAATAGAGATGTGCTGCTTTGAGCAAAACCGCGTAAACGCGGAACTACAAACTGTGATTGAAAAAGCTTGCTTATAACAGCCGGATCAGTTGATCAGCAGTTTGCGGAGCTGGGTGCCAGAGGCAGACTGCAGGCGCAGGAGATAGATCCCGCTGCCTTGGAAATGGCCGTGGCTGTCACGTCCGTCCCAGTTCACGCTATGCTCACCGGCTGAGAAGCTCTGCCACCTTCTTATGACCTGGCCCTTTACATTGTAGAGGGTGAGGGTGGCGTGGTCGCCAGTTTTGACGCTGAAGCGGATGGTGGTATTACGGGTGAAGGGATTAGGCCAATTCTGCAGAGGCAGAAGTAGGGACACAGACTCTCCGCTGCCTGTGAACTGGAAATCGGTGACGGCAGGAGCGGATTCTCCGGCGATGTATTGGGCGGACACATAGGCAGTGTAGAACTCACCCAAAGTGAGGCCGTCAAAGCTCCAGAACGCTTCTGTGGTATTGCCTGCCAATTCTCCGTTGAGATAAACTTTATAATGCTGAAAGGGAGAGGTGCTTCCGGGAGCGGGTTCGTTCCAGGAAAGCAGAACTGAGTCAGAAATGATGGCAGTGAGATTGAGCGGCGGATTGAGCACGGAATCCGAATAGAGCAGATTGCGGAAGTAGCGGAAGGTACCGTCATAATCTCCCAAGACAAGATCGAGGTCACCGTCGGCATCAAGATCAACCAGGGCGGGAGCGGTGTTCTGGTCACCTGAGATGCCGCTGATCAGGGTGTTATTGAGCACCCAGCTGTGCCCCTGGCGCAGGTAGCAGCGCAGCGCGCCCCACATATCACCGGTGACGAAATCGATGTCGCCGTCATTGTCAATGTCGCCAAAGGCGGGAGCGCAGTTGGAGCCGATATCGATCGCTCCGAAAAAGCCGGGGACCAAGACCCAGTCAGGAGTTTGGGGTGTTCCCTGATTCATGTAATAATACAAAAATCCGGCTTCATTGCCGACTGCGAGGTCCAGATCGCCATCGCCATCCATATCCAGCAGACGGGGCACAGTCCAGCCCCCCAAAGCTATGGTGGACAGCACGCCGGGCTCCTGGACAAAGCCGGTGCCGGTGTTGCGGTGGTAATAGAGATGCCCGCTGAGGTCTCCTATGATGGCGTCCGGCAGGTTGTCGCCGTTGCAGTCGCCGATCGCCACAGCGGCGTAGATGGAGTGGTCTATACTGGCAAAATAGGAATTGTCCTGCTGCCAGGCGGGAGCATGCAGGTTGCCGATGTTGCGGTAGTATTTGATGTCGCCGAGTTGGCTGCCACTAATCAGGTCCAGGTCGCCATCATTGTCAAAGTCAAAGAAGACGGGAGAGCTGGCTCCGCCGACATCCAGGACACCGCCAAAGAGGGTGGTATTGGCCTGCCAGACGGGATTGGAGGGCGTTCCGCCGTTCATATAGCAATGCAGCGGACCGGAGGCAGTGCCATAGACGAGGTCATACAGGCCGTCGTTGTTAAGGTCCGTCAGATCAGGTGAATTCCAGTAACCCTGCATGCCCAGACCGGAAAAGAGGGAAGAATTCGTCTGCCAGCTGCCGGAGGAAGGAGTGCCGTTGTTCTGATAATAGACAAAGCCATAGAGGTCCCTGCCTGCCAGAATGTCCTGATCGCCGTCAGAATCAAAATCGCAGAAAACGGGGAAGGCATAGAGCCCCACATCACCGATCTCCATGGAATTGGTCTGGCTGAACTGTCCGCTGGCGGGGGTTCCAGTGTTGTAATAAAGTCGGATGCTGCCATTTTCACTGAATCCGACGATCAGGTCGAGATCGCCGTCATTGTCCACATCAGCCAGATCGGGAATGGGATAGTTGCTTGTTATGATACCGGAAAAGTAGCCGGGAATTTCGGAAAAAACAGGAGCGGCAGGAGATCCGGTGTTGAGAAACAGGTGGAGACCGGTGAATCCGCCGGTGACCAGATCAAGGTCGCCGTCGCCATCCAGATCGGCGCAAACTGCCACATCGGCATCCAGAGAAGAGATCCCTGTAGTCAGAGCGGGATTGGGACTGAACACTGGACTTAAGGCAGTTCCAATGTTTTCAATGTATAAAGGAATTCCGCTGCTGCTGCCCAGAAAGAAATCCTGGTCGCCATCGCCATCCAGATCGGCAAAACGCGGCTGGGAAAAGGAAAGACTGGGGATCCCGCTGGGATTGAAGACAGAATTATCAGCTTCCCACGGCTGGGCAGACAAACTCTGCAGGCATAGCAACGCTATTGATATGATCAGGTATGGCTTCAACGCTACTCCTTTGTGAAACAGTCTTTTACTACTCAGTCAAGCAGGGGCCAAGCAGGATATGTGTCAATAAATTTATCAGTTCAGTTATGAGAACTTGTGTCATAGGTATGAAGCTGGGCGGAAAACTCTCGCCAGCCGGTCTGAGCCCTGATTGCATCGGCAAATTTAATATAAACTTTGTGGAAAGGGTGATTGGCATTGCGGGTTGGGTCAGAGAGGGACTTGGAATTGTCATAGGAACCGATGTTTGTCCAGGCAACTTCACGCCCTGCTCCGTTGATCATCAGATAACGTGCGTTCCATTGGGTCAGGGCTTCATATCCCATTGCCGGAGAGGGGAAATCATCACAGGGATGGGGGATGGTGATGATAACGGGATTTGTTGCGGCAGGATTGTAGATAAACAGTCCCCAACCAAAGGTGAAAGCTCCCTGCTCGTCATCACTCAGGTCTACGGTTCCATTATCATCAAGAAAGTCGGGGTCAGGTATTTCGCGAATCATGTAATAGGTGCGTCCGGTATCAGAATCATGAAATTCCACGATCTGAAAGGGAGCTTCCATGTTGTCAATGGTCTCCTGGGCGGCCTGGAAGTTTCCGGCAACAAACAGGGAGATCACATTATCCCAGGCCAGAGCATCGTTAGCATCTGGAATCCTGAAATCACCAAAGCCGTTGGTCTGCCTGTCATAGGGTGCATAGATATTATAACCAGGATTGGCAATTCCCTCCGCCAGATGCGAAAGCCAGTTGTCATACTGGGCGGCAGGTTCTGTCCCAAACAGAAAATCACTTAGAGACGCCGTTTCAGTAACTATGGCTGAGATGCCAGTAAACAGCTGAACAACAAGGACGCAAATCAGATACCTTTTCCAATCCATACCTTTTCCCAGAATACCAATAATTTTACATTACACTATATATTAACAATTGCTCTTTTCTGTCAAGATAATCATAGAGTCTTGATTTTTTACAGAGATAAAAAAAGACTCCCGGATGTGGGAGCCTTTTGTATCTGAGTAAAGATAGTTTTTGGTTATTCGTTGGGGATGACGTTTATGTATTTGCGTCCGTTGGCTTTGGTGGTAAACTGGACCTTGCCGTCAATGAGACTGAAGATGGTGTGATCCTTGCCCATGCCGACATTGTCGCCTGGATGGAACTTGGTTCCGCGCTGGCGGACGATGATGTTGCCTGCGATGACGGCTTCACTGCCGAATTTCTTCACACCGAGATACTGCGGGTTGCTGTTGCGACCGTTTCTGCTGCTTCCTACACCTTTTTTATGTGCCATAATTCACCTCGTTAACCTGTGATGATATCAGTGATTCTGATGTCTGTGAACTGAGCGCGGAAACCTTTTTTGACACGGAAGCCTTTCCTGCGTTTCTTGTGGAAAATGACGACCTTTTTGTCTTTTCCGCTGTCAATGACCTCAGCCATAACTTTTGCGCCTTCGACGACCGGCTGTCCATAAACGATGCTGTCTTCATCGCGGACAAGCAGGACACGGTCGATCTCGACCTTCTGTCCGGGCTCGGTCGCATTCAGCAAGGGGACGCGGATAACTGCGTCTTTTTCAGCCCTGTACTGAAAACCTTTGTAATCAATAATGGCGTACATTTTTAAGCTCCTTAAGCCTATTTCTCATTAAGTTTGTTCAAAATCTTTTTGGCCTGTTTAACTGTCAAGTAGTAAATTTGGAAGTGATGTCCTTCTCGTCAGGAAGGCTCAAAACCCGAAAACTGTCCTGACGCACCGAGTTGTCTGCGACGAAATCTATGCGATCGGCAAAAGCAGTGAAATAACTTTTGTTCTGCTTGGCAAATTCCATCACTTCAGGATGCAGCAGGATTCGGAGCTTGTCTTCGCCCACAAAGTATTCGCTGCGGCTGAGCCACCTGTAGATGCGCATGACGACGGCGTCGCGGGAAAGGATCTTGCCGGTGCCGTTGCAGTTGGGGCAGGGTTCGGAATAGTTGGCAACCAGTGAAGTGCGCATTCGTTTGCGGGTGACTTCCACCAGCCCGAGTTCGGTGAATGAATAGAGCTTGTTCTTGGCTCTGTCTCGGTTGAGCCCGCTGCGAAAGGCGTCCAAAACTTCCTGTTTGTGTTCTTCGTTGATCATATCGATGAAATCCACTACGATCACGCCGGAGAGGTCGCGCAGCCTGATCTGACGGGCGATCTCATTGGCGGCCTCGATATTGGTTTTCTTGATGGTTTCACTGTAATTGGTGCTTCCCGTAAAGCTTCCGGTATTGACGTCAACCGCCACCAGAGCTTCGGTCTGCTCGATCCTGATGTTGCCTCCGCTGGGCAGATAGACCCTGGAGTGGAAAATGGTCTCGATCTTTTTCTCGATCGCCCAGGCGTCAAAAATGGGGGAGTCCTCTTTGTATACTTCGACCTTGGAGACCAGTTCGGGAGCAAGGTCTTCCATCTGGGCAACTATCCTGCGCGCAAAAGCCTTGTCGTCCACAACAAGGCGGTCCACATTCTCGCCGAAGAGGTCACGGATCAGATAGTTTTCCAGCGCGTTCTCCTCAAACACACAGGCAGGCGGCTTGGCATGCGCCAACTGCTTTTCGATTAAGCGCCAGGTCTTGGCGAGGGCGTTGTATTCGTTGGTAAAATCCTCTTCGCTGTTGCCTTCCGCTTCCGTTCTGACAATGAGTCCGACTTCAGGCGATTTAAGATTGTTCAAAATGTTGCGGATGCGGTTTTTCTCATTGGAACTGTTTATCTTGCGGGAGATGGCGATCTTGGATTTATTGGGAAAGAAAACCAGGTACTTGCCGGGAATGGATATCTGTCCTGTCAGGCGCGCTCCCTTGCTGCCAATGGGGCCTTTGTGTACTTGCACGATGATCTCCTGCCCCGGTTTCAGCAACTGTGTGATCTTGGATGAATCGCCTTTGGGGATGTGCCGGCGGGGCTGTTCCTTTTCGAAAATGTCAAGAAAATCCAGCACGATATCTGAATAATGCAGGAAAGCGGTTCTTTCCAGCCCGATATCGATAAAAGCGGCACCCATGCCAGGCAGAACATCTTTGACGATACCCTTGTAGATGTTGCCTACGATGTTCTGGCCGTCCTGCTTCTCTATGAAAAGCTCGACCAGGCGGTTCTCCTCCAAAACTGCAACCCTCTTTTCCAGAGGATGGACATTGACGATTATTTCAGTCAGAATGTGTGATTTTTTCATTTTTCTGGGCTCCATGTCAAGACCGCTTATTCCAGATCAAAGGGCATGATGCACAGCACGGAGTAGGGCTTGAACACGCTCTGCAACTGCTCATACAGGAGCTCGGACAAATTATCAAGACGCAGCTTGCTCTGCATGAACTGGCCTTTGTTCAACTGCTCCGCCAGGATCTGCCAGTAGGACTTCTTCTGAGGCAGGACAACTGTTTTGTAGGATTTAACCTTTGCCAGTTCCGCAGCTTTCATAACAGCATCATTGAGACTGCCGACAGCATCGATCAAGCCGTTCTGCAAAGCATCCTCCGCTGACCAGATCCTGCCTCCGGCAATGTTTTCCAGACTATCGGGGCTGATCTTGCGGTATTTGGCAACACGGTTCTTGAACTCGTCATATACATTCTCCGAATTGCGCTGAAAGGAAGCCAGCAAAGCGTCGGGAGCTTTGTTCATCAGATTCAGGGCTCCGGCGTATTTGCCGAAAGCAATGGTCTGATTGGTGATGCCAATCTTTTTACTGAGAACAGAAGCATCCGGCAGCATCTGAACCACTCCGATGGAGCCTGTGATGGTGTAGGGATCTGCCACAATGTAATCAGAGGTAGCACTGATGTAATAACCACCGGAAGCTGCCACCCCGCCCATGGAGACCACGATCGGGAGCTTTGACTTCAGATTTTCCAGTTTTCGGTAGATGATCTCGGATTCAAGGGCGCTGCCGCCTGGGCTGTTTACCCTGAGCACAACTGCCTTGATCTTGTTGTCACTGTTGATCTGGTCTATGATCTTCTGAACTTTATCAGCATTGATGCCTTCCTGATAGAATGATGCCTCTCCGGGAGCTATTCCGCCCTGCAGATAGCAGACAGCGATCTTGTTTGGGGCGGTAACAGCTTTAGTGGAAGGCGTATAGGACGAGATCGATAACAGATTCTCATCACTGATCAGATAACGCTTGAGAAACTCGTCCCTGCCCTGGATGATGTCAATCAAACCGGCTTGTTTCGCATATTCGGCTGAGAGCAGATAATCGCTCCTTTGCTCGAAAACGGCTCTGACCTGTTCGGGATCAAGGTTTCTCAGTCTGGCGATGTGATTGATCAGCAGTTCATATCTGTCGCTGAGGACTGCTTTGATGTTGCCGTAGGCTTCGGGGGAGAAGGCGGTTCTGTCATATTGCTCGCCGGCGCCTTTGTATGCACCGCTCTGGATGACATTAACCTTCAGCCCCAGTTTATCCAGCATATTCTTGTAAAATGAGACATTGGCCGAGACGCCTTCAAAGAACAATCCCGCTGAGGAAGCAGGTTCCATGGCAATAGTGTCGGCATAGGCAGCCAGCAGATAATCCTGCTGACTCTGCATTTGCAGATGCGCTAAAACGGGCTTGCCTGATTGCTTGAACTCCAGGATCGCCCCGCCTATTTCGTTGAGGCCGGAAGTCCGTATCTGCACAAACATCGGATCGATGAACACACCCACGACGTTTTTGTCAAAAGCTGCTTCTTTGAGCTTCGAGCAGATCTCTTCCACCGAAGCTGTTCTGCCCATGAACCCGTATTCAACCTCGTTGTAATCATTGACCATGCCGCCGGGACTGATCTGCAGCCAGGTATAACTCTTCACCGGACGTACGTAACTGCCTGTTTTAAGGGGATTTTTCATCCCGATAAAGAATGCGATCACTGCCAGGATCGGAAAGATCAGGCAGCCGATTAACCAATAGTTTTTCTTCATTTGAAACTCCGTTTATCTATAAAATTGAGGATAAAATCTTCTCAAAAAAACTGGCGGAGATGTAGGGATTCGAACCCTAGAAGCGCTTATTAAACGCTTACACGATTTCCAATCGTGCTCCTTCAACCAGCTCGGACACATCTCCGCAAAATCGAGGCTCATCCTTTTTTTCATGCCTTTCCTGTCAATAAAAAAAGCTAATGCCTGAAATGGCGCAACCCTGTCATTATCATGCTGATTCCCAGTTCATTACAGGCCGAAATCACATCCGCATCACCCTTGGAACCGCCAGGCTGGATGACTGCCCTGATCCCGTGTTTGGATAACAGCTCAACTGAATCCCTGAACGGGAAAAAGCCGTCGGAGGCGCAAACGGCCCGGCTCAGGTCATGACCGAAATGCAATGCTTTGTTGATGGCAATTTCGGTGGAATCGATCCGGCTGGTTTGTCCCGTTCCCAATCCTAAAGTTTTGTCTTTAGCTGTCAGAGCAATGGCATTGGATTTGAGGATGGAAACTGCTCTCCAGGCAAAGCGCAAGGCCTCCATCTCTTCAGGAGCCGGCTTTCGTTCCGTGACTACCTGCCAGTTCTGTTCTGAGGTGATGGCATCGTCCCAGCCCTGCACCAGATAGCCGGAGATGATGCTTCTCACTTCATATTCTGACCGGTCGGACTTCAGCACTTTGGCATTATAACTGACCAGCCTTCTGTCCTTGCGTTTCTTCAAGGTATCCAAAGCGTCAGGCTCATATTCCGGAGCGATGATGATCTCACTGAAGATCTCGTTGATTTTAACCACAGTTGCCATATCCAGAGTCTGATTGACGATAATGATTCCACCGTAAGGTGAAAGAGGATCTGTCTCAAAGGCCTTCTGATAAGCTTCGGCAATCGTCTCTCCGGTTCCGATTCCGCAGGGATTTGTGTGCTTGAAGATCATGGCTGTGGGTTTATCGAACAGCATAATCGCTTTGAGGGCGGCATCCAGATCCAGCAGATTGTTATAGGAAAGCGGTTTCCCGTGAAGGATCGTCCATCCTGAGGTCGAATTACTGAAGTAACCTGCCTTCTGATGTGGATTCTCGCCGTAACGCATGCTCTGAACTAAAGGAGCCTGAATTATCAGCTCAGTTAAAATCGGCTCTGCTTCTTCAGACTTCATTTCCTGTGACTTCAGCGCTGTTTCGAAATAAGCCGAGATCGCTCTGTCATAACGTTCCACATGCGCAAAAGCTCTGTGAGCAAGTTGCTTTCTCAGATCGATTGAGGTGGTGCCCGTTTCCTTTAGCTGGCTTATCACTTCTGCATAATCCTGCTGCTCGGTCAGAATGGTCACATGTCTGAAATTCTTGGCAGCGGAGCGGATCAGGGTGGGGCCGCCGATGTCAATGTTCTCAATGATCTCTTTTTCTGTGGAAGCGGGATTTGCCACAGTCTGTTCAAACGGATAGAGATTCACGACTATGATATCTATCGGTTTGATCTCCAGTTCACTCATCACTTGAAGGTGTTCAGCCACATCCCTGTCTGCCAGAATGCCGCCATGCACCTTGGGATGAAGTGTCTTGACGCGGCCGTCCATGATCTCTGGAAATCCTGTCCAATCTGTGATCTGGATGACCGGAATTCCTTTTTCGGATAAAAATTTCGCAGTTCCGCCGGTGGAGATTATCTCATAATTCACTTCTACCAGTTGTTTTGCCAGAAAGTCTATTCCGGCTTTGTCGCTGACGCTGATCAGTGCATAACGCTTCATTTATCAGGCTCCTCTGTCAGTTTTTTCATAACATTGGGCAGTTCATCTTTACTGATGATGGAATCGATCTGTTTGCGCATTTTCTCGTTTGTATACATCTCCAGAGTGACGCGGACAAAGTGCTTGTCGATCTTCTTCTCCACCGCTTTGTCCTTGTGTTCGAGGATAGCCACAAGCACGATCCCCGCCAGGATGATGACCCAGTTGATGTAGATCCAGAAAAGGAAAGCCGGCAGGGATTTCAGGACTCCATACACAGCGCTGATGTTGGTCAGGTTATAAACATAGTAGTCAAACAGTGATTTTACGATGACCCAGATCACAGTAGTCCAGAAAGCTCCTCTGAACAATGACTTGCGCGAGACCTTGATGGAAGGTAGGGTCATATACAGAAATACCAAGCCCACAAACTGTAGCAGCAAAGGCAAAAGTACTATCAGTTGCTGTCTGAACAGCGGAATGTCCAGCAGACTTGAAATGATTGGCAATGATGAACTGGAGAACAGCACGAGAATGATCAGGAAACCGAAAATGATTGTTCCAAAAAACTTGATAATTTGAGACAGCAGGTCTTTGGGTGGCAGGAATTCCATCTTAAGAATGCGGTCGAAGGTGTCTCTGATCACGCTGAACAGTGAATAAGATGTGATCAGCACCACCAGAAAACTGAAGATATTGAATGATATCTCTTTGGAGATCAGTTCTGTGATAATGGGCCCGATATCCTCTGTTGACATTGGCAGAAAGTTCTCATATAGATTGGTTTGCAGCGCGTTTGATCCTGACAGGAAAGGCAGCTTGGGCACAAAGAAAACGACCAGGATCAGAAATGGGATAAAACCAAGCAGTGTAATATAGGTCAATGCTGCAGATTCTTTCAAAACGCCTTCCTGCATGAACTTCCGGTAAAACAGGTTGCTGAAACTGCTGATATTCTGCCACAGTGTCTTGCGCTTGTCTTTATCGGTCAGGTTGGATAGTGCTTCAGCCAGGTCATGCAAACCCAGTCTGATATAATAGAAAACCAGGATGATCAGTCTTTTCCACAGAGGGATCTTTACAATGTCCTCATCGTGATTCAGGTCTGTGATGATTTTTTTCATATCACTCATTCCTTAGGGCAATGACAGGATCAAGATTACCGGCCCTGACGGCAGGCATGATGCCAAACAGCAGGCCTACTCCGACTGAGACCAGGATGGCAGCATAGATCATGCTCAGGGAGGCGACCAGTTCCATGCCCAGATATTTTCCCACCATGTTCAGAATGCCATATCCCAGTAGAATTCCAACCACTCCGCCCAGAGTTGTGATCAGTAGCGTCTGCACCATGAACTGGATAAAGATGTCGACCCTTCTGGCGCCTATTGCCAATCTGACTCCTATCTCCCTCGTCCTTTCCCTGACTGACGCCAGCATGATGTTCATGATCACGATTCCGCCCACCAGTAAAGAAACCACAGCTATTAGCACAAATATCGTCGTGAAGATCTTTCCGTTCTTTTGCATTTCATCCATCTGCTCTTTGGCGGAACTGACTTCAAACAGCTTCTTGCCCTGTTTCAGGTTGAGGATGATGTTCTGCACCTTTTTTCTCAGTTCGATTGCCTCTTCGGGACTGTTGGCCTTGATCTCCAACTGGCTGATGGTCTGATCCAATGTTGTTTTGCGAAACATTGTGGTCAGCGGCACAAAGGCCTGCCTGTTCATGTATTCCAAAGCATTGTCACCGCCCCAGCCGCCTTGCATTTTCAGATACTTGGTTTCCATTATACCGATCACTTTCAGCACGTTATTCTGCAGAACCACATATTCCCCGAGCGGATCTTTGTTGCCAAAGAGTTCAGTGGCAGCTGTGCTGCCCAATACGATCACATTGTGATAGTTGTTGACGTCAAAATAATTGATGAATCTGCCCTTCTGCACGTTCCACTCGTCAATGATGGTCATATCGGGATACACGCCTTTGATCGAGGTCTCATATCTGATCTCGCCTTTCTGCAGAGGAAAGCGGTTGGCGCTGACGACAGGGCTGAAAGCTTTGGCTTCCGGGATCAGGGAGCGGATCAATGCAAGTTCGTTAAAGCTGAAAGATGCCAGCCGCCATTGGCGATAGTCCATTTCCCAATTGTGATGGACCTCGATCTTGTTGAGTCCGCCGCGCTCTTCCATCCATTGCATCGTGCTTTTATTCATGCCGTTGATGATGGCCAGCACCACCATGATCGACATCACGCCCAGAACTATGCCCAGCACTGTCACGGCAGCCCTGATCTTGCGCGTCAGGATGTCCGCAAGGCCGATTTCCACCGATTCACGCAGCGATATCGCCATCTACTATCTTACCGTCTATGATTCTGATAATGCGGTTGGCTCGGCTTGCCACATTCATGTCGTGAGTGACGATGATCACTGTGTGACCCTGATTGTGCAGTTCGTTGAAAATGGTCAGGATATCGCTTCCTGCCTGGGTGTCCAGATTACCGGTCGGCTCGTCTGCCAGCAGGATGGAAGGATTGTTGACGATCGCCCTGGCAATGGCGACCCTCTGCCTTTGGCCGCCGGAAAGTTCGCTGGGCTTGTGCTTGAGCCGGTCACTCAGTCCCACGCTTGCCAAAACCTCTCTTGCCTGCTTGGCCCTTGCTTGAAATTTCATGCCTCCATACATCAGAGGAAGTTCCACATTTTTCAGGATGTTCAAATGCGGCAATAGATTAAAGGTCTGGAACACAAAGCCCACCTGCCTGTTGCGGATGGCTGCCAGTTCGCTCTTTCTGAGATCGCTCACCTTGGTCCCGTTCAAAATGTAACTGCCTTCTGAAGGTGAATCCAGACAGCCGATGATGTGCATCAGAGTGCTTTTTCCCGATCCCGAAGGTCCCATGATCGCTACAAATTCACCCTTCTCAATGGATAGTTTCACTCCGTTCAGGGCTCTCACTTTCACCTTGCCCATGTCATAGTCTTTGATAATGTCAATGGTTTCGATCAGCGGCATAATAGATTTCTATCCTTTAAAACATTTCTCATCAATTGTCATCTTTTGGATATGCCTGCCATTGTCAATAAAAAGCGGAATTTATTATATAAGGAAAAGAAAAAGGTGGGTAACTCCCACCTTCAAAGTGCTTTTAAGTATTACATGTTTTCGGAGTTGCTTAGAAGTACAGGTCCCTTCTGCCTTCCTTGAGTTGGGCAAGTTTGCCTCTGACGGTCTGTTGCATGTTTTTATCAGGGATATTGGCCAGTTCCTTTTCTATCAGTGCCAGTCCTGCTTTGAGAGTCTTCTCTGAGGAGTAATCATAAAGATATTCGGCAAAGGTGAGCAGCGCATTAGGAGTGCAGAATCTTTTCACAAAACCAGGGATGGCAAACTCCATAAAGTGCTCTCCAGTGCGCCCTGCCCTATAGCAACTGGTGCAGAAGGATGGGATGTAGCCATGCTGCGCCAGCTCATAAATGACCTCATCCAACGTGCGTGTGTCGCCCAGAACGAACTGAGCTTTTTTAACAGATTCATCATTATCGGCTGAATAGGACCCCACTCCGATGCTGCTGCCGGCGTCGATTTGCGAGACACCGTAGGACAATACTTCGTTTCTGATCTCGATCGGTTCTCTGGCTGTCAAAATCATTCCTGTGTAGGGTACGCTCAATCTGATTGTTGCGACCAGGTGTTTGAACTGCTCATCGGTAACCTGAAAAGGCGGATGCTGTGTAAAATCGGTTCCGACGGCTGGTTCGATGCGCGGGAAGGAAATCGTGTGCGGACCAACTCCGAATCGGTCTTCCAGATGAATAGTGTGATAGAGCAGCCCCATCACTTCAAATTTATAGTCATACAAGCCCATCAGCGCGCCGATCCCGAGGTCGTCAATGCCTGCCTGCATGGCTCTGTCCAGGCCGTCCAGGCGCCACAGGAAGCTGCTTTTGGGGCCTTTCGGATGCATCTTTTCATAGGTTTCCTGATGATAGGTTTCCTGAAAGATCTGGTAGGTGCCGATGCCCACCTGTTTCACTTTCCTGAATCCTTCCACATCCAGCGGAGCCGCATTGATATTGACGCGCCGGATCTCACCCTTGCCGGATTTTGTGTTGTAAACGGTTTCCACCGTGTCGGCTATGTACTCGGCGCTGTATTTCGGATGCTCGCCATAGACCATGATCAGTCTTTTGTGGCCTTTATCCTCCAGCGATTTCGTTTCCGCGACCAGTTGTTCTTTGGTCAGGGTGCTGCGCAGGCATTCTTTGTTGGAGATTCTAAAACCGCAATAGACGCAATCATTGACGCATTCGTTGCCTACGTAGAGGGGCGCAAATAGCACGATCCGGTTGCCGTAGATCCTTTCCTTCAGCGTCTTGGCGCCATCCAAAATCATCTGGCGAAGTTCTGGATCTCTCACATTTAGAAGCGCCGCCGTCTCATCAGGATTGAGCCTCTGCTTGTCCAAAGACTTGTTGATAATGTCCCGGATTCTGATGTTGTCAGGTGTTTTTTGAGTTTCCAGATAAGCAAAGATCTCCTTATCCGGAATGAATGTCTTAACGCCGTCAATACTGATTTTCATTTTTTCTCCAAATTCTGTCACAGTCGGGAATCACTAAGGTGTCATCCTGAGCTTAGTCGAAGGATTAGACACCGACGCGTGTCTTACATTTCGACTGAGCTCAATGTGACACGCTGACTGTTTTTTATATTACTCATATTTTTAATGTCAAACTCTTCACTTTCACGGACTTGATCTGTCCCAGCTTTCCTGAAAATG
>CAZWJK010000004.1:42206-54026 GCA_964634035.1 uncultured Candidatus Cloacimonadota bacterium
AATGTCAAACTCTTCACTTTCACGGACTTGATCTGTCCCAGCTTTCCTGAAAATGCGCCCATTTCATCCAGGTCCAACTCCATCACCAGAAATATCACGGAAACGTTTTTCTCCCGCATCGGATAACCCACTCTCAGCTTGATTTTTGGCGCATAGGAGTGCAGCAGTTCGCTGACGGGATGAAACGCCGTCTCCACATCATCGATAACGATCGTGACCACATGGATTTTTGCTTCCATATCAAACTCCGGATGTGCGGTTTGGGAAGCTGTATTGAAGTTTACAAGGGGCATTGTTCCAACCCTTGATGACAGACGCTTCCCTCATCGCAGGTGCATTTAAGATGACAATCTAAAGAGTGCCCCGGTTTTGGCAAGCAAAAAGATTGCCCATGCTTGATCCTTAATCCCTGATCGTAAATCTGTCAGGATCCTATCGTAATCCAGTCGGATTTATCCCGACTGGATCCCGACTGGATCCCGAGAGGATTATGACTTGCAATTATGGTTGAGGGTGGTTTCGGAAGGGAGCGAAAAGACTTGACACTCATCAGCAGTGCAAATATCATAAAACAAATGCTAAAATACGATAAAAGTGATCTTTTGTTGGGAGACATAAATGACTATGCAAGAATATACTAGAAAACAATTGCCAAACACCCTGCCGGAGCCCAAAACCTTCCAGTCGGGCATCCGCAGAGCCCCTGACCGCGGACTTCCGCTCAACAAAAAAGAGATCGGCATTGCGCTGAAAAATGCGCTCAGATATGTTCCCACCTCTTTGCATGAGGTGCTGGCCCCCGAGTTCTTAAACGAGCTGAAAACGATGGGACGCATCTACGGATACCGATTCCGGCCTGACGGAAACATCTATGGCAGACCGGTGGATGAGTACAAAGGCAGTCTGGCAGGACGCGCCTTGCAGGTCATGATCGACAACAACCTGGATTTTGACATAGCCCTGTATCCTTATGAACTGGTCACTTACGGCGAGACGGGGCAGGTCTGTCAGAACTGGATGCAATACCTTCTGATCAAGCAATACCTGGAAATCATTAACGATAACCAGACCCTGGTGGTTTCGTCTGGACACCCTGTCGGCCTGTTTCCCTCGCGCACAGACGCGCCGAGAGTTATTTCAACGAATGGACTTATGGTCGGAAAATGGGATAATCCTGAGCAGTTCAGGCGTCTGACCGCTTTGGGAGTGGCCAACTATGGACAGATGACAGCCGGGGGATGGATGTATATCGGCCCTCAGGGCATTGTGCACGGCACATACATCACGCTTCTGAACGCCGGCAGAAAATACCTGGGCATCCCGGAAGACAAGGACCTGGCAGGCGTTTTGTTCGTTTCCTCCGGTTTGGGAGGAATGAGCGGCGCGCAGGCAAAAGCTGTTGAAATAGCAGGCGGGGTCGGCATCATCGCCGAAGTGGACAAGAGCAGAATTGACACCAGGCACAGCCAGGGCTGGGTGAGCAAGGTTTCGGATAACCTGGAAGAGATTTTCCGCTGGGTGGATGAATACCGGCAAAGCAAAAAAGCAGTCTCCATCGCCTACTACGGCAATGTCGTGGACCTGCTGGAATACATCGACAAACACAACATCAAAGCGGAACTGCTGTCAGACCAGACCAGTTGCCACGTCGTCTATGAAGGCGGCTACACACCGGCGGGATACACTTTTGCAGCCGGCAGAGAACTTCTGAAAACTGATCAGAAGGCATTCAACCAAGCTGTGGACGCGTCTCTGAAACGGCACTTTCAGGTGCTTAAAAACCTGACCAGGAAGGGCTCATACTTTTGGGACTATGGCAACAGCTTTATGGCGTCTGTCTTCGATGCAGGCGAGAAAGCAATCGCACGCAACGGAGAAACCACGTCAGACGGATTCATCTGGCCTTCCTATGTGGAAGACATCATGGGCCCGGTCTGCTTTGACAGGGGCTATGGACCCTTCCGCTGGGTCTGCCTTTCCCGCCAAGATGAAGATTTGCATAAAACAGATCAGGCCGCTTTGGCCATGATAGATCCCAAACGCTGCTCCCTGGACCGCGACAACCATCACTGGATCGCTACGGCTGAACAGAATAAACTGGTGGTCGGCACCAAAGCGCGCATCCTCTACTCCGACGAGGAAGGGCGGGTCAGACTGGCTCTCAAATTCAATGACATGGTGCGCAAAGGCGAGATCGGGCCCGTGATGCTGGGCAGGGACCATCATGACGTTTCAGGCACCGATTCACCCTTCCGCGAAACTGCCAATATCTATGACGGCAGCAATGTCACGGCGGATATGGCAACTCAGTGCTTTGCCGGCAACGTGGCACGCGGCATGACGCTGGTCGTGCTTTCCAACGGCGGCGGAGTCGGGATCGGACGCTCCATCAATGGTGGCAACGGCATCCTGCTGGACGGCAGTGAAGCAGTGGACAACATTGTCAGGTCAGGCCTGTCATGGGATGTGATGGGCGGGGTGGCGCGCCGCAACTGGGCTCAGAATGAAAACGCGGTAAAAACCTCTGCTGAATGGAATGCCAAACATCAGGGCGAAGGCCACATCACGATCCCCTTTGCCTCAGACGATGAGATGATAGAAAAGCAGATAGACAAAATGTTCGGAGCTTGAGCATGACTAACCATCTGGAAGATTTTGCCAGACTCATGTGGCAGGAAGGAATTCCCGAAAGCGTCATCATGACTTTTGCCGCTTACTACAACAAACTGGTGAACGGGGTCAGCAGCAAGATCAGTAAACAGATGATACAGCCACCTTCCACCGTAAATCTGGTTGATTACAAAAACCTGCAGGGAAATTCTGACCTCGAGATCTTGAGAAAAACCGTCCTGATCAAGCTCAACGGCGGCCTGGGCACCGGCATGGGGCTCTCCAAGGCAAAATCACTTCTTCCAGTAAAAGGCAACATGAATTTCCTGGATATCATTGCCAGGCAGGTTTTAACCCTCAGAGCACAGCAGGGCATCGGACTGCATCTGCTTTTTATGGACAGCTACAACACGCAGGCCGATACTCTCAAATACTTGAGCAGGTATCCTGATCTGAGCAAGGATGATCTGCCGCTGGACTTTGTGCAGAACAAGTTTCCGCGGGTTCGGCAGAATGATTTTGCACCGTTTGTTACAGATGATAAAAACCAGATGTGGAATCCTCCCGGTCATGGTGATATCTATGCAGCCCTGGACAGCAGAGGGCTTCTGGACAGCCTGATTGCCAAGGGCATTGTCTATGCCTTCATTTCCAATTCCGATAACCTGGGCGCTACGGTCGATGCTGCCATTCCGGCTTATATGGATCAGCACGCGATCCCTTTCCTGATCGAAGTTTGCATCCGCAGCGAAGTTGATAAAAAAGGCGGTCACCTCAGTGAGGATAAGGAAGGCAGACTGCTGCTTAGGGAAATTGCGCAGTGTCCAGATGACGAGCTGGCAGATTTTCAGAATATCGAGATCTATCAATATTTCAACACCAACAACATCTGGATCAACCTGGTGAAGCTGAAAGAAGAACTGGTCAAAGGCGGCGGAGTTCTGCTGCTGCCCATGATCGTCAATCCCAAGGTGGTGGAGGAAGTTCCGATTTATCAGATCGAAACTGCCATGGGAGCGGCGATCAGCACCTTTGTCGGTGCCAAAGCCCTGGTCGTGCCACGCTCACGCTTTGCCCCGGTCAAGAAAACAACTGACCTGCTGGCAGTCTGGTCCGATGCTTATGAACTCAATGACCAATACCAGATTGCGTTGAAACGCACGCGCAAAGAGCCGCCGCTGATCAGTCTGGATGACAGGTTCTATGGAAAAATTGACCTGATGCTGGAGCGTTTTCCCGAGGTCCCGTCGCTGCAGAACTGCGATTCCTTAAGCGTTTCCGGCGACATCACATTCGGGGAAGGAATCATCTGCAGGGGCAATGTCTGCATCATGTCAGACCAGCCGGCTAAACTGAAAGACCGCATCTGCGAAGGAATAATCAATCTTTGAGGTAAGTATGTCATATCCTGTTTATATGGTAAACGCTTTTACAGAGCACTTTTACAAGGGCAATCAGGCAGCCGTGGTGGCGGTCGAGGAATTTCCATCCGATACTTCGATGCAGAATCTGGCACGTGAATTCGGCTTTTCCGAAACGGCTTTTGTCCAGCGTCTGGGATTTGGTAAATATGCCATTCGGTGGTTCACACCCGAGACTGAGGTCAATCTCTGCGGGCACGCCACTCTGGCAGCGGCTAAAGTGCTTTTCCATGAGATAATTCCGCACGAAAAGCTGATCCTTTTCCAAAGCCTGTCCGGAGACCTTTTGGCCAGAAAAAAGGGTGATGACATCCAGCTTGATTTTCCCATCGACGAGCCGTCCAAAATAGAGACTGACAATAGGATTGTGAAAGCGCTCAGTCAGTGGAATGCGGAGGAAATTCTCTATTCGCCTCAAACCCAAAACCTGATCGTGGTCTATAAGGAAGCGGATACCGTCATGGCGCTCAATCCCAATTTCAAGGAACTGGAAAAGAATAAGTCGGATACGGTGTTTGGCATCATTGTCACGGCTGCTTTCACAGGAAATTATGATTACATCTGCCGCTATTTCGCACCCTGGGAAGGGATCAATGAAGATCCCGTCACCGGTTCTGCGCAAACCTGCCTGGCGCCATACTGGGCAAAGAAACTCAACAAAAATGTGCTGACAGGATTTCAGGCCTCGTCCCGCGGAGGTGATTTCAAGGTGGAAGTGGACGGCAACAGAATTCTGATCTCGGGAAGGGCATTTATCTATTTGAAAGGTGAACTGAAAAGAGGTTTTTGATGATTACCAAATCACAAAAGATCCGGCTCGGAGTCTTTATCACCATAGGCAGCATCCTGCTTCTGATCTTTGCTGCCGTGGTGGCAGGGAATCAGTTGTTTGAAAGAAGAGATATCTACTATATCGAGTTTGAAGATACCTCCGTCACAGGTCTGCAGGTGGGCGGCGCAGTTCAGTATCACGGCATCAGAATCGGCAGAGTTGATGCCATAAAGATCAGTCCTCAGGATGTCAGCAGAGTGATCGTTACCGTGAGTGTGGATGCCGGAACGCCGATCAAACAGGATGTTGAAGCCACCCTGATCTTTGTCGGCATCACCGGTATCAAAGCAGTTGAACTCAAAGGCGGATCCAACGAAGCAAAACTCCGCCAGCCAAAAGACTTCATCCCGACCGGGAAATCAGGTCTTGCCAGCTTTACCGGCAAAGCGGAAGACATCATGGAAAAGATGGAGCTGATAGCTCAGAACATCGCCAATATAACCAACGACAGGAATCAGCAGAACATAGCTAAGATCCTCGAGCAGACAAGTCTAATCCTGTATGACACGCGCACCAATCTTTCAGACACCATGCACAGCCTGAATGTCATTGCCGGAAACGTGGCTGAAATTGCAGGTTCCACCTCCAAAAGCATGACAGAGATCACCGCCAGCACCACAGTCCTGCTGCAGGACACCAGAACTCAGATCAATACAGTGGGTGCGCACACGGATCAACTGATCCTGCAGGCCACCAAAGACATTGGCACCATAACGGCCAGTATCAATCAGTCGTTGTCCAGAATCAATCAGATCGTCAATACTGCGCAGTTTGATTCACTTATTGTCAACGTCAACACAATCTCGGGAAAACTGGCTTCCGCAGACCTCAAACAGCTTGTCACGGACTTGAATGTCACTGTTAATCAGGTCAATAATCTGGTCAACAATCTGGACAGGACCGTTACACGCGGCAGGACCGATTTTCTGGAAACGATGGAATCCATGCGCGAAGCGGCAGAAAACCTGAATGAATTCAGCAAGCAGATTGCGGAAAACCCGTCTTCCTTGCTGATTGGAAAGTAGGAGTTTGACATGAAGAATAGATGTTTTTATCTTGTTGCGATCAGTTTTATTGTCATTATTCTGACTGCCTCCGGCTGTGCACTGATGACCAGAAAGGTGGTAACATCGCCGAATTATTACATTCTGGATTATCTGCCCGCTACGGAAAACCCTGATCTGAAGAGGGCTCAGTCGTTTGATAAAACCCTTGAGGTCAGGGAAACCAGCCTGCCGCGCACCTATGACCGCAATCAGATAGTTCGCAAAAAATCATACATGCAGATCTCCTATCTGACCAATGATCTCTGGTCCACCAGGCTCTATGACGCAGTTCCGAACCTGATTGTGCGCAGGCTTAACGCTTACAGGATCTTTCGCAATGTGGGTCGGGATCTGGGTGTGGCGCGTCCGGATTTTTATCTGGAAACATTCATCCAGAACATCGAACTGGTCGATGGAGCCAAGCCCTATGCCTTTCTCAGAATGGAATTCAGCCTGCGCGATTCCAAGACCCAGTCACTTATCTTTGTCAACCGCAATGAAAGGACCAAAGTTCTGCACGACAGCTCCATCAGCTATCTGGTGCAGAGTTTCAATGAAATGATCATGGCGGAGACTGATCTCTTCGCTTCCAAATGCACTGACTTTCTGATGGGGCAGCAGGTCATCGATTCCTACGACACCATTCCCATTGAAGAAAGACGAATGGCGGTCTATACTGAGGAAAACATCGACCCGGAAAACGAGATTGACATGGAAAGCGGCGAATTGCGCGTTCCGCTGCTGATGACATCTGAAATCCCTCTGCCGTTTACAGCAACCTATCTTGGCTCTGACGAGATCGACAATGATGTGGTGACCGGAACGATGAACGAGCTTCTGGTACTGCATAAAGGCAAATGGGAAATTTCCATCGGCAACGAACAGGACATTTCCACGGTGGTGGAGATCCACCCGCAGATGCGCAAGGTCATCAGTCCTTTCTGGAGTGAACTGGTGGTGCGCATCATTGATGAAAGCCAGACCCGGGTGCGCATGCGGTATGATATCTTTGCCAAGACCTATGGCCAGGAAACCTTTGACCGGCGTGTCAACACACGCTACAGCCCTGGTGACGAGATCGGCGAGTATGAATACCTCTGGGTGCTCAGACCCGGCAACTATATGGTTACGGTAAATGGCGCAGCTCCAAATTCCTACAGGGATTTTACAACTGTCAGCCTGGAAGACGGCAAATCCTATATTCTGACCATAGTTGTGAATCCGACCGGTGAAAGATCAGTTCTCGTCGGTGCGGGCGTGATCGAAGCTCCGGCTGTCAGAGGACGTCCCAAACTGCATAAGGGTGCGGTCCACACCAATATCAACCTGGCTTCCAGCAATTCGGTCGATAAAGACAATCCGACCAGCAGCATCAGTCTGTCCAGCGAGTTCGACAACAAGATCGACTACGATGTCTGGCCCATCCACTTCACGCTCCGGAGCCTTTACAACCTTGGTTTCGACAAGACCAGCGGCACCGATTTCAGGATCAATATAGATGATTACTCTTTGCGCAATGCCCTGGTTTTTTATCCCTGGAATGTCAACAAAGTGCTGAGGAATTTTGGCGCTTATGGCAGAGCTGACATCAACACGCATTTCTTTGATGAATATTCCTTTTTCCAGAAGGAGCGAAACTTTGTTAAAGTTTCGAGAGATTCTGAGGAAGTCTATTTTGCAGTAGCCAAGAAGCTCAAGGTCAAGGAAGCTTTTTATCCGCTTCGGATGAAAGAGGGCCTGGGCCTGACATATCGCATCAATCTGGCGACCAACATGACTGTCAATCTGCGTTCCGGATTCGGCTGGCAGCAGGACTATGAAGATGGCGTCTATGCCTTTTCTGAAGAGGCAGTCATCGACAGCGTGACCTATGACATCTATAAGGAAAGCCCTTCTTCCATCACCCAGGGGGTGGAAACCACTGTTCTGATGAACATCAACAACCTTTTGAACTTTATCAGCATTTCGTCTAATTTTGATGCTCTATTTCCGGTCGGCATGTCTGACAAATCCACCAAGTATGACTTTGAAAACCTGATCAATATTAAACTTTTCCGCAATATCTCGCTGGATTTCAAAGCCAATATGAAATATAACAAAGCGCTCCGGGATTACCTTCTGACCGAATACAGCGCTTTTCTGAGACTTTCCTTGTATTATTAGAAAATGACTGAACTGAAACTGACCAACGGCATCCTGCACTTCTCCGGCAGACTGGACTTCAAGACTGTCGCAGAGCTGGATGAACAGGTGTCTGAACTGCTGCACAAAGAGCAGCCCACTACTATTGATGTATCCGAAGTTGTCTTTCTTGACAGCGCCGGAGTGGCGTTTCTGGAATCTGTGCAGGACAGGATAAAGTCTTTCAGCCAGGCAGTTTTCCTGCAGGGCGCGTCAGAAGATGTCAAGGCAGTCCTGACCACCTTTTCAGCGCTAGAGATTCCCCCCGAACCGGAAGTCCGGAAGATCGGTTATTTTGAGCAGTCAGGGGAAGACGCCATCGCTTTTCTGCAGGCCTTTTATCAGGTTTTGGTCATGGCAGCGGATGTATTTTATTGGGCGATATTAGGTCTTTTCAGCAGCAAGGGTCAACGCCGTGGTTCCTTTGCGCAGCAGGGTTTGCTGCTCGGTTTTCAGGCACTTCCGGTCGTGTCTTTGCTGTCTTTGATCATCGGATTCATCATTGCCCTGCAGTCTGCTATCCAGCTTCGCATCTATGGCGGGAACATCTTTCTGGCAGATCTGATGTCGGTTTCCATGGTCAGGGAACTGGGGCCTCTGATGACAGCAGTGATAGTTTCCGGCAGAAGCGGCAGCGCCATTGCTTCTGAGATCGCTTCCATGCAGGTTTCCGAAGAGATCGACGCTTTGCGCATGATGGCGATTAATCCCATCCGCTACGTGGTTGTCCCCAAATTTCATGCCCTGACCATCATGCTGCCTCTGCTGGTGGTGTTTTCCATTCTGGTCAGCATGCTGGGTGGCTTGGGCATTGCCGTCAGCTATCTCGACCTGAGCCCCTACACTTACATAAACAGAGCGATCCAGGTCCTGTCGATGAAGGACATTTTCATCAGTTTCGGCAAAAGCGCTTTCTTTGCCTGGCTGATCGTTATTATCGCCAGCCACTTTGGATTTTCCGCCCGCGGCGGTGCTGAAGATGTCGGCAAGGCCACCACCAATTCTGTCGTGGCATCCATCATTTCTGTCATCTTTTTTGACGCTTTATTCAGTCTTTTATATATATGAAGAACCGCACGCAGAGAGATTTTGTCGATGTCAAATAAGGAAACTCAACCCATCATCGAAGTCAGAAACCTGGTTGGTAAATATGGCGATAACCTCGTTCTGGAAGATGTTTCCGTCGATATCTGCCCTAATCAGATCACGGTCATTCTGGGCGGCAGCGGCTGCGGAAAAACCACTCTGCTCAAGAACATGCTGCGCCTGGTGGAACCCGTTTCCGGCAGTGTGAAATTCTGGGGTGAAGAGATCACGGGGATGGAGGAGAGGGAATTCAACGACAAAATTCTCAGCCGCATCGGAATGCTCTTTCAGGGCGGTGCTTTGCTCAATTCCATTTCCATCCGCGACAACATCTCGATCCCTTTGGAACAACACACCCGCCTGTCTGACGAAATGATGGACCGCATCATCAAAACCAAACTCCACCTTGTCAATCTGGATAATGTCCTGAACCAGTTGCCGGCAGAGCTTTCCGGCGGTATGAAAAAACGCGCTGCCCTGGCCCGTGCCCTGGTTCTGGATCCCGATATCCTCTTTTGCGATGAACCCTCCGCCGGCCTTGATCCGCTCACAGCCCTCTCCCTTGACGAGCTTATCCTGAACTTGAAGAAACAGATCAACATGACCATCATCGTCGTCACCCACGAGCTTTCCTCCATCCATCGCATCGCTGACAAGATCATCTTTCTGGACGCTGGAAAAATGCTCTTTTCCGGCACTCTGGAAGCTGCCAAGCAAAGCGGAATTGCGGCTATCAGCCGTTTCTTCAATGCCGAAAGCCATCTGAACCTGACCCGGTAATCTAACCAGCCCTCTTATATCGTTTCTCAGCACAGCTTTTCTGTATATGATCCGCTAAAATATTCATGATATCACCATGGACTTTTTGATTCATTCTACATAAATAGTTCCCAGGCACTTCCCGGGCACTTCCCGGGCTAAGCCAGGGAACTGCCAGGGACGTAAAAGTGATAGCATAAAAGTCGGTAAATATAGTTCTTGACATAAGTGGATTTGATAAAAGATAAATAACTGTCTCTGGAAAGAGAGGGATTTATATATCAAGAAACAGTCGGGGAGACGCTTATGAAAGCTGTTGTGACCCTTGTCCTGTGCCTGGTTGCCTTTGTCTGTCTGGCGAAAGATGGACCGCAAACCATTACAAAAGCGGAAATGGAATTGCTGATCAAAGAAATTAAATCCGCTGATTATGTGACTTACGATTCCGCTGTCAGGATTGCTGATAACAGACCCGGAGCGGGTTTTCCCTATAAACTAACTTATTATCCCAACGCTACTGAAGTCATGTTGGATGGAAACAGAAAAGAACTCTGGAGCAGATATCCGGCGCATCATTCAGAAAAAAAAGGATATGAATCCGACTATCTGGATAACGTCACTCCCAATCTCTCAGTTTTCATGAATAGAAAGGGAACGGTCGTCTTTATGGATACCACCCGCACTCGCTACATGCTTATCCATCCTGACGGTTCGGAACATCCATTACCGGAAAAATCCAAGCAAATGCAATGCCTGGGTTTTGTTCATAACAGGTATTGGGTATTTTGGGAGAGAGGTGATTATGATTACGATCAATACGATGACTGGGGCGATGAATATGAATATTCGGACCCTGAAAACAGCAGTGGTTTCTTTGATACTTCCTGTGGATTTCTGCTGGTCAACGATGACGGAACGGTCTATAAAAGAGTTAAAATGAAGAATCTGGGCTTGATTCCGCAATTCAGCATCGACCCGAACTTCAAATACATTGCCTATTACTGGGACAATTATTATCAGAATGAACCAACCAGAGTCTGGGTATTGGCTGACATAAACGGCAAAATCATCCGGCAGGGAGCCTCCGAGGATAGTGAAAAGAAGCCCCTGTCCTGGTCGGAAGACGGTAAATCTGTCCTGTTGCAGGATGTGGAAAAAATGCAGATCCTAAATGCTGCGAATGGTAAAAGTATAATTCTGCTTGAAACTTCAATATTTGAATATTACAGTAATCCGATGCCAGCCATCTCCAATGCCGGAACGGGTTTGATTCTCTTTTTGTGGGATAATAAACTTGTGCTGTATAACTATAATGAGAAGAATGTGAAGCAGATATTGAAACTTTCTGATCAAACTCCGCAAATAACAGAATTGTTTCTGTCCGGGGACGGCACAGAGTTCGGTTTCAACACAGAAAAAGAGCAAAGATACTACCGGGCGGGGAAGAAATAATGAAAAAGCAGAAGATATTCTTACTCACAGTTATATTACTTTTGAGTTGTCTGAATTTGCCTGCACAAAAGAACCTGACGCCTACTCTACAAAGGGTTAAACGAACTGTGGCTGCGGATTTTGAAGGCAGAGGATTTGATCTCACTCAACCTGATGCAGATGAAAACAGTATCTACTGCGGAATCATCAATCCCGTTCTGGAAAAGTATCAACCCCTTCCCCAAAAGGAATTCAGTATCTGGAAATTTGTGGAGGAACCGGGTCTTGTTTCCATGCAGAAGATTCACGGTTTCCAATATCCGGAAAATGAGAATTTTATCCCGCTGCATCTCAGAAAAACTCGTTCTGAGACTGTGCTCTATGCCGTGCAGGGCAATAAACTGCTTTGGATGGAGTTTACCGGTAAGGTGGTCAGAAAGAGGGAATTGGCTGC
>CAZWJK010000004.1:54126-55564 GCA_964634035.1 uncultured Candidatus Cloacimonadota bacterium
TGAACTTCGAACTAATAAGTAACAGCTATGACGATGAGAATGTTTCAGCAAAGTACATAAACCAGCTTACCCATACCAAGGAGGCTTTCCTGGTGCAGAGAACAGTCTTTAAAAAAGATGGAGATTATCACACTTATATTTATAGAGGAGGCAGAGGTGGAGGTAGTGGTGGTGGTTCACAATATAAAAGTTGGGGCATTGGTTTGCATCAGATCTCAGAACATAACATCGTTTCTCTCGGTATTTCACTGCATCCGTTTGGTGTGGTCAGACCCAACTGCGCAATCAGAAGTTATTATCAGTAAGGAAGTGTGCTATGTCAGAGAAATTTGAATACTTGAAAAAAATGCTGTTTGTTCTGATTATCTGTTTAAGCTCGATATCTGCTTTCGCTTTGACGCTGGATGCTTCCAAATTTGCATATTCTCTGGCTGAAGCGGGAAAAATCATGTCTTCCGATTACCGTCTGGTCAAAGTGTCAAATTATAGCGAAGTCAGTTGGTCAGAGGATAAATGGCGTGAGAAAAAATCCAGGCAATATAGTCTGATTTTCAGAAAGAAACCTTACTACGAACTGACAGACAGCAAAGGTAAAGTCCTCTGGAAAAAAGATCTGCCACTTAGCCCTCCATACAATAGTATCTACGATAATGAGACGATTTATCCTTCTGAAGAAAATGTCGCCATGATCGATGAAACCATGGGGGAGACGGTTGCGCTGCTTTATGACCAGACGCGCAACAGGTATTACTTTATGGATAAAACCGGCAAGGAAACCTTTTTGCCTGATAATTCAGGCCATCTCCAAAGCTATGGTAAAAAATACGGAAAATACTGGCTATTCATGGATGAAGGAGGATTTCATACTGATTACAAAGGACAGACCTATTTTCCTGAGGGCAGGGGTTTTCTGATTTATTATCCTGAGACTGGAAAGATCAGGCAGGGCACTTTTCCGGCGCTTCCTATGTATTTTACAGAATTCATTTCTACCCCTGATGGCGATGGCTTTTTCTTTTTGTATCATTATAATAATAAGTGGGAAACCTCCTTTTACTCAACTGCTGATTCAGTTTATAAGGTCTGCCCTGAGATCAACATTTTAAGAGATTATGCTTTTTCTCAGGGTGGAGATGTCGCTATCATCAGATCTTATAATAATACTAACTACTCGGAATATAATCTGATTGTGGATGCCAGAACAGGAGAAACACTCGGTAAAATTAACAATACAAAGAGTCTGGGTGTTTTAGCAGATAAATCCTCCGGACTGGTTTTTATACAAGGTGGAGGGCAAAATCTTGTGCTGAACTACCTGACCGGTCAGTTGGTTTTCATCGTTCCCAAAGAGATTGACATGTATAGAAATGAAAGCTTGGAGATCTCTGCCAACGGAGACCAGATAAACTGTCAGACCATTTATGGCAGAATATACTAC
>CAZWJK010000005.1:0-1754 GCA_964634035.1 uncultured Candidatus Cloacimonadota bacterium
TCTAAAGTTACAGAAGCCGGAGTGCTGGAGTTGAAAGTTGGACCTCCATAATAGATATAGACTTTGCCTTTACTAGGGCTGGTCGTTCCAGGATATTGATAACCCCATCCTGGAGATGAAACTACCAAATCGCAGTAACCATCGTGATTGAAATCTATCGACGCCATTGACATGCCAAAACAAGACCCATGATGTTCACCCTGAAACTGGGCAATAATGTTCATGTTATTTTGAGCATTAAGGCGAATGGACACTATAATAGATATTACAACAAGCAACATTGCTTTTTTCATCTAATACCTCCATTGAAGCACAACGAGTGATTATCAATCTTCATAATTATAGGATCTTTAGTCAAGTATTTTATCATACACCACTTTTTCCCTAGGCAACAACACGACAGTGTATACCTATATATATAGTGCAGAATTTGCGAAAAAGGGTGCGCAACTTTTCCACATCTTACAATATATCAATAAAATACGGATTAAGCATTCTCGATTTAGTGTCACAGAGATATGCTGCTAATTGCGAGGATAGTGATTCTTTCCCTGATTTGTTGTGTCGCTTTTTAAGGGAGTAAATCATGAAATAATGCAGTATGGGAGCAAATCAGAGGTATTAAGATAAAAAAACTTGCCCAAAAAAGCAGCTTTAAAATTATGACGTTTCAGAAATTGAAATGTAAATGTCACCCTTATGGAGGAATAAATGCTCGAAGATCTGAGAAAAAAACAGAAATATGTCATCATATTCATAGCCTTCGTTTTCATCGTCGGTATGGGTATCATGGGCCTGACGGACATCTTTTTCATTAAGAAGCCCGTCCTGGGCAAGATCGATGGCGTTAAGATCACTTATGAAATGTTTCAGGAAGAATTTCAGAAGAATGTGGAAAACTACCGCCTGAACAATCCTGACGCAGAAATGTCCAGGGACCTTTTAAGCCAGCTTTCGGACCAGACCTGGCAGAGGATGAAACAGCAGATCATCCTGGGCAAACAGATGAAGAAACTGCGCATCAAAGTCACGGATGAGGAAGTCCTTGCCGAGATCCAGAACAATCCTCCCCAGGAACTGATGCAGAATCCCGCCCTGCAGACCAATGAACGCTTTGACAGAAAGAAATATCTCACCGCCCTGAAAGAAAATGCGGAGTTCTTTGCCGCCATGGAAGAATATGTGCGCGGCTCCCTGCCCTTCAATAAATTGATGGAACGGATCAAAAAAGATGCCAAGATCACCACGGACAGCCTGAAAGCTGAATACCTGAAAGAAAACGACGAGATGTACGGCAAGCTGATCGTGTTTGATTTTAACAAGCTGCCCAAGCCGGAAGTCTCTGACACCGAGATCAAAAATGAATACGACAAAATCAAGGATACAGATAAAGAAATAAAGAAAGGCAAATCCAGCACCATGAAGTTTTTGCTGTTTGAAGTGAAGCCTTCCGACGCAGATTTCAACTCCATTAAAAGAGACATCGACGACATTTATGCCATGATCCAGAAAGGCGATGACTTCGGTCAACTGGCAAAGGATTATTCCGAAGACACGGGAAGCGCTGAACAATTCGGCTCGCTCGGAACTTTCGGCAAAGGACAGATGGTGCCTGAATTCGAACAGATGGCTTTTTCCATGCAACCGGGTGAAGTCTCCCAGCCCTTTAAGACCAATTTCGGTTGGCATATTCTAAAAGTTCATGGCTTCAGCACCAATGAAAACGGCGAGCAGCAGGTTGCCGCCAGCCATAT
>CAZWJK010000005.1:1854-4146 GCA_964634035.1 uncultured Candidatus Cloacimonadota bacterium
TTCATGGCTTCAGCACCAATGAAAACGGCGAGCAGCAGGTTGCCGCCAGCCATATCCTGAAAAAGGTGGAAGCTTCCTTTGACACCATCGACATGATCGAGCAGCAGGCAAAAAATGCAGCCAAGCTGGTCAAGAAAGAAGGCATCGACAAAGCTGCCAAAGAACTCAAAATGGAACCCACCAGTACTGATGCTATCTATGAAGATTCGGAATTTATCCCTGGACTGGGGCAGCATGCAGCCCTGCTTCAATTTGCCAAAAAGAAAAGAGTTGGTGCAGTTTCCGGAATTGAAAAAGACAGACGCGGCAATTTCATAGTGGCGCAGATCACAGAAAAATCCAAGGATCCCTTTGTTCCGCTGGATAAAGTCAAAATGCGCATCAAATATGACCTGGAAAGAAAGAAACTGATCGCTGCCATGCAACCGATCGCACAGCAGTTCGTTAAAAACCATAAGCCGGAAGAGTTTCTGGTGGCTGCTGCCAAAGACAGTCTGGTCAAGATCGTGAACCTGCAGAACTTTAAAAACAATACCACCATACCTGAAGTCGGAAGAGTGCCGGAAGTCAATACAGAAGCGCTCAAACTGGCGGAAGGACAAGTCTCAAATCTGATCGAAACAGAAAAAGGCCAGTTCATAATTGTCAGCGAAAAGAGGACAATTGTTGATATCAACGCATTTCTGCAGGATGCAGATGCCCAGAAAAAACTGCGCGACCGCATGGAAGAACAAGCCTGGAACCGTTGGTATGACGCAGTCATGAAAAAAGCGGAAGTGATCGACAACCGTCAGGAGTATAATTTATTCTAAGCTGAAACTTCTGCCGCGCATCGTCTGATACAGACTTTTAACATAGATTGAAACCTATCTATAGAGGGATTTATGAGTGACTTGATGATCAGTGTCAGCGGAATCAGGGGTATTTTCGGCAGCACAATGACGGCTCAGACCGCCCTGACTTTTGCGGCGAATTTCGGCATCTTCTGCAATCGGGGGAAAATCGTCATCGGCAGAGATAGCCGGACGAGCGGTCTGGCAATGTTTCAGGCCATCACAGCAGGTTTGGTCAGTGTCGGCTGCGATGTCATCGACCTCGGTGTGGTGGCCACCCCGACCACGCTTTTGGCAGTCAAGGAACTGGAAGCGCAGGGCGGAATTTCCATTACTGCTTCACACAATCCGCCGGAATGGAATGCCATGAAACTGGTCGGCAGCAACGGAATGTTCCTCTTTCCCGATGTCGCTGACGAGTTTAAGGCCGTGATGAGCAAAGGGATCAAGTGGGCTGACTGGCAGTCGCTTGGCAAAATATATCACGATTCATCCGCCATTCAGAGACACATCGATAAAGTCCTCTCAATACCCTATCTCGATATCGAGGCGATCAGAAAAAGAAATTTCAAGGTGGTCATAGATTCAGTCAACGGAGCCGGTGGCCTGATCTCGCCCAAGCTGTTGGAAGAACTCGGCTGCGAAGTGATCGAACTCAATTCTGAACCTACCGGCATTTTCAGTCATCCGGCTGAGCCTTTGAACAAAAATCTGGGGCAATTGGAACAGGCAGTCAAGGAACATAAAGCAGATCTCGGCTTTGCCACAGACCCTGATGTGGACAGGCTTTCCATCGTGTCAGACGAAGGAAAATGCATCGGGGAAGAACTGACTGTGGCTCTGGCAGAACTGTTTGTGCTGTCCAAAAAAACCGGTGACATCGTTGTGAATCTTTCTTCCTCGATGATCTCAGACCACATCGCCAGACAATATGGCGTCAAGGTGCACAGGACAAGGGTGGGCGAGATCAACATTGGCAAAAAAATGCTGGAAATTCAAAGCCCAATAGGCGGCGAAGGCAACGGCGGAGTCATCTGCCCGGAGGT
Source organism: uncultured Candidatus Cloacimonadota bacterium (assembly GCA_964634035.1). Classification (GTDB taxonomy): domain Bacteria; phylum Cloacimonadota; class Cloacimonadia; order Cloacimonadales; family Cloacimonadaceae; genus UBA5614. The sequence continues at coordinate 3,734 of CAZWJK010000005.1, forward strand.
TCATTATACAAGGGATGCTTTGGCAGGGATGGCATTGGTCCTGGGAGTGCTGACCGATAAAAACATGAAACTCAGTGATCTGGTCGAAACCCTGCCAAAATACTATCTCTACAAAGCCAAGATAGAAACTGTCTCCAGTAAGATAGACGTTATCATGAGCAAGGTTCCGCTCTATTTCGAAGGACTGGAAATCGACATGCAGGATGGCGTAAAAGCAATCGGGGGAAACTTCTGGGTGCACATCAGAAAGTCAGGAACAGAGCCGATCATCAGGGTTTATGTAGAGAGCGACGATCCGCTTAAAAGCGAGGACTTCTGCCGTAAAACCATGGCCAAGCTGATGGCAGAATAAGAGAAAAACTATCTTCTGGAAAAGTGGAAGATGTCGTCGGTGAAACCAAGTGCCAGATAGT
>CAZWJK010000005.1:4246-11701 GCA_964634035.1 uncultured Candidatus Cloacimonadota bacterium
AACTATCTTCTGGAAAAGTGGAAGATGTCGTCGGTGAAACCAAGTGCCAGATAGTATTGCGCAGTTCGCTTCTCGGATATGGCAGCGGCCAGTTTAACAGGGCCGGCAAAAGTCTTCAAACCCAATTCCAGGTAACCCCCAGTCAGAAAATCCTCTTTATTGAATAATACCCCCTCATCAGAATAGCTCAGGGTCTGGATCCTGGCTGAAACATAGAAATTATCAAGTGGATTGAATACGCATCCTGCTTGGACCAAACGATAGTGAGGAGCGCTCTTTTCATATAGGTCAATACCGGCAAAGCCATTTCTGCCGCCCAGATAAAATGGATCAAGACTGGTTTGTTCCTCTTCGATCAAATGAGAGCCCAATTGAGCTTTCAGGACGACTGAGAATTTCTTTGAAAAGGGTCTGTAGATACTGTAATCAAACTTCAGTTTGCTGATGTTTTGTTCACTCAACAGATCGTTTCTGGCATAAGTTATTTTACCCGATGCCTGCATCCCGCGCATTGGGAAGATGAAGTCGTCAAGGCTTTCATGATAGGCCTTGAATCCAATGCCGGAAATGCTTTGGGTCTTGCCGGAAATGTCCACTTCAGAGATATCCCGATACAATCTGGTGGCATAAGTGTAGGTGTAACCTTCCAGGACGATTGCTTTTCGGGCATACAGGCCTATTCCGGTGACGAGACCGTACTCCAAGGAACGAGCGCTGTTTATCTTATCATGGCTGTCATTGTAGAAATAGATCCTTTTCTCATCCAGATAGGGGAAAAGCCTGTAGTAAATGCCATAATCCTCCCCGAAATTCTTGACCATGTCGATATTCAGCTCATACTTCCCGCCCAATTTGATTTCTGCCAGAACCCGTGAGTTTTTCATAAGATAATTATGCAAAGATAATACCGCACCGGCAACCAGAGCATTTTCGCTGTCATAGGAAAAGTTCATGGCCAGATATTTTCGCTCGCGTTCTTTTACAAAAACATTCAGGATATAACCGGTGGAATCCTTTTCCAGAACGGGATAGATCAATTCAAAGAGCTGTGAATTCCAGGCAGTATTGATGCCAGAGATAATCTCGTCAACAGTATAATCTTGGTTGGAATACAAATCCAAGTACTCTCTTATCTTGGCGGCACTGATATGTTCATTACCAAACACCGCAATGCGAGATACATTAAAAGCTGAAGTAGAGATGATGGGTCTTATGAATCTGGTTTCTCTCACTGATTGCAAGCTATCAGAGAGGTTTCTTATGCGCTCAATATTTTGCCTGGCGTATGATTCACCGGCTGCAATGATATCTCTGACAGCGCTGAAACTCGTCGTGGAGAAGGATGGCAACTCAGGTTCCAAAATGAAATCGCAAAAGTGCAGTTCTTCATTCAGGCGATTGGTGATGCCGATATTGATGGTCTGATCAAGAACTCTTACCAGACCTTTCAGATCATCCTCTTCGCGGAGTGCAGTGTTGACCTTGAAACCTATGATAAAGTCCGCACCCATATTCTTGACTTGAGCACCTGGCAGATTTTGTGAAATACCGCCGTCGATGTAGAGAGTATTGTTCATCGGAAAAGGTTGTAGAATGCTGGGGATGGACATCGAGGCTCTTATGCCCTGCATCATGGACCCTTCAGTGAAGACTTTCTGTTCACCGGTCAGAAGGTCAGTCGCAACGCAGGAAAAGGGGATGGGCAGTTCTGCGAAAGAGCTGATTCCGGAAGTTGGAGCAAATAGTCTGAACAGGTCTACATTAATTTGGTTTCCGATGATCACTGACTGCGGAAGTTGCGGAATCCAGTTTTCATCTAGGCGGAAGAAAATGTTTCCGTAGGGAGCCCATCTTTTCTGACCTATGTATAGCTGTTCGCGTTTCCAGTCGTCATTGAAAGCATCTCTCCATTGCCATTGCGTGAACAGGCTTTCCATCTGAGCAGCGCTGTAGCCCATGGCATAGAGCCCTCCGACCAGCGCGCCGATGCTTGTTCCTGAAATGTAATCTGGCCAGATGCCCTCTTCTTCCAACACCTTCAGCATGCCGATATGCGCAAATCCGCGTGCACCGCCGCCACTAAAAGCATAGCCGATCTTGACTGAACCCAGGCTGCAAAGAATCAGGGCAGCCAGTATGCTGAAAAGGATTTTCTTTTTCAAATCAGAAGGTGTCTTCCTGTTTTGTTTTTGTAGAATCCTGCTGTGGCTTTTCCTGAGCAGGTTCCATAGCCGGTGCCAGCTCAAACTCAAGTCTGCCGAAAACTGTGTTGGTTTCCAATCTCTGCAGGGGAGCCTGATTATCTTTACCGATCACGTATCTGTCTTCGCCAAAACCGGCATAAGTGCGGTCCGGAAGTATCGTAGAGCCGAAAACGGTTGTGGAAAACACCTCCAGATTGATACTATCGGGTAGAATGACCAGGGCATTGCCAAAAACGACTGAGATCTCACCTGGGAAGCTGCTGAGGTCAGAAAGCTTGGTCAGATCTAGTGTCCTGCTGCCAAAGATCACGTCAAATTCTTTGGAACTGTAATATGAACTGACATGCTTACGGCTGCGCACATGAGATTTTGCCGAACTGCCGACAATGAGTTTAAACCCGATCAGGATGACGATAACTCCCAGAAATAATCTGATAATGGGGAAGTTGATGTTGAAAGCATGTTTCAGAACTATGGAGAGCCCGATCAGGATGATCAGGATTCCCCAAAACAAACTGCCAAAGAATAATCCGCTCATTTTCATTTCCTCCTCCTCGAGAGATTTAGTATAAGCGATTTTTGTTGTTAGAGCATTGAATTCGCCCAATAATCGTATATTTCTTCTGTTTTTATCTTTATACTGTCATCTATTTGATATTCTTCTGATTGAACAGAACCCAGTCTGTAATAGGGATAATCTACCCCAGACATGTATTCTTCAAAATTCTGCTTGTTATCAGGACTGACACTAACCAACACTCTGCCATGGCTTTCTCCGAAGAAGAGGACATCTCTGCGGCCAGCAGCATCAATACTGACTTTCAGGCCCAGATGCTTACCATCCGGTCTGAAACAACACTCTGCCAGGCATACAGCCAGGCCACCTTCAGAACAATCATGAGCGCTGTTAAGCAGTCCTTTGTCAATCAGTGTAAGCAGAATCTCAATCAATTGGGTTTCACTGGCTAAATTGACTTTTGGAGGCAGTCCTGAGCTCTGATCATGGATCACTTTCAGATATTCAGAACCACCGATTTCACTGCTGTGGGATCCGATCAGATAGATCAGGTCTCCTTCATTTTTGAAGAACTGATTCACTGTTCTTTGATAGTTTTCGATCAGTCCCAGCATTCCGATAACCGGAGTGGGGTAGATGGCCCCGTCCGGATTCTCGTTGTAGAAGGAGACGTTGCCTCCAGTGACCGGCGTTCCAAAAGCCCTGCATGCATCGGACATGCCTCTGATGCACTCTGCAAATGTCCAATATACTTCTGGTTTGTAAGGATTGCCAAAGTTCAGGCAATTTGTGATGGCAAGCGGTTTTGCGCCTGAACAGGCAACGTTCCTTGCTGCTTCTGCCACTGCAGCTTTGGCACCTTCATAGGGATCGAGCCAGCAGTAGCGGCTATTGCAATCAGTTGTCAAAGCCAATGCTTTGTCTGTATCCTTGACTCTAACGACAGCAGCGTCAGAACCTGGTTCTGTTACAGAATTGATCTGTACCATGTGGTCATACTGCCGGTAGACGAATCTCTTGCTGGCAAGATTGGGGGATTTCAGCAGACGGCACATAACATCGGTGTAAGCAATTGGCTCGGGAACCTGATCAATGTCAAATTTGCGAGTCTGATTCAAATATTCCGGTACAGCAGTTTCCCTTGTATAGACTGGTGCGCTGCCTCCCAAAACCAAGGTTTCCGCCGGAATTTCCGCCACGATCTCATCCTGGTTTTTCACTCGTAAAAGTCCGTCTGGCTTTACTTCGCCTATGATCACAGCTTCCAGATCCCACTTATGAAAGGCATTGCGTAGAGTTTCAAAATCTTTGGGTTGAACTATCAGCAGCATCCTTTCCTGAGATTCGGAAAGCATGATCTCATACGGTGTCATGCCTTTCTCGCGTTGAGGAACCTTTGTCACATCGATTTCTATGCCGACTCCGGTCTTGCCTGCCATTTCACTGCTGGAGCAGGTCAATCCTGCTGCGCCCATATCCTGAATGGCAACCACGAGCCCCTTTTGTATCACTTCCAGAGTGGCTTCCAGCAGCAGCTTTTCCATGAATGGGTCTCCGACCTGAACTGCAGTGCGTCTTTCTTCAGATTCTTCCGTTAGCTCGACCGAGGCAAAGGTGGCGCCGTGGATTCCGTCCCTGCCTGTTTTTGCGCCTACATAGACGACATAATTGCCGATGCCTTTGGCACCTGATTTGGCAAGGTGTTCGTGCCTAAGGATTCCCACTGCCATGGCATTGACGAGGGGGTTCCCTTCGTAGCTGTCCTCGAAGTAAATCTCACCGCCCACGGTGGGAACCCCGAAGCAGTTGCCGTAATCCGCAATGCCGTTGACGACACCTTTGATCAGATGTTTGACCTGCGGATTGTCAGGATTGCCGAAACGCAATGAATCCAGCACTGCGACAGGTCTTGCACCCATGGTGAAGATGTCTCTGAGAATTCCGCCGACGCCTGTGGCAGCGCCATGATAAGGTTCCAGGGCGGATGGATGATTGTGGCTTTCTATTTTGAAAGAAACAGCCAGCCCGTCACCGATATCGACCACACCGGCGTTTTCCTCACCGGCTTTGGCAAGCATGCAGTCTCCGTCTTTGGGAAGTGTTTTAAGCAACTTGATCGAGTTTTTGTAACTGGCATGTTCGGACCACATAACGCTGAAAATGCCCAATTCGACCCAAGTCGGCTCGCGTTTCAGGATCTTTTTGATCTCTTCATATTCTTCCGTGCTGAGCGCATGCTCAGTCAGAAGCTCAGGCGTGATTTTAATACTTTCCACTTATCATCCCTGATTCGGATTTTTCTGCAAGATGTCAAACAGCTTCAGCAAAGCTGCATCGATCTGGTTATAGATGTTTCTGTAATAGTCAAGTTCCTCACCGATGGGGTCAGCGATGTCACCTTCCCCGCCAATGTATTCCAGTAAAGTAAAGACTTTTTCGCCATATTCAGGGAAGTTGGCTCTGATAATGTCTCTCTGGCGCTCTTCCATGGTCAGCACCAACCAGCTCTGGCTCAGGATTTCCGGATTGATGTTGCGGGAAGAATGTTCTTGAGCCATGATTCGCTGTTCTGCCAGGAGTTGCATGGAATTAAGTGATATCATGGCGCCGTCGCCCATCAGTCCTGCGGATTTTGCCCTGAAGGGTAGTTTCCTCATCTGGCTGTAATGGTTAAAAAGGTATTCTCCGATCGGGCTGCGGCAGATATTTCTCGTGCAGACAAACAGAACTGTCGGCTCTTGGAAACTCTGTTTGATGTTGTAAAACGGCACGGAGCTTTCCCTCAGGCATTTGAGATAAGGCAGAACCGGTTTTCCCTCAGTGTCTTTATCGATGTATTCTATTATGGTAGATGGCTCGTTTCTGGACGTGTCGTGAGGGATGAATCCGAGATCGAACCAGGCGTCATAACGTTGTTTTATCTCATCCAGATCGGCTGCGGGAGGCACTCCGCTGACGTTGACGCTGGTGCTGATCATAGGTTCTTCCAGATAGTCAATCATCTGCCTGAGCATATTGTCGGAAGGGACCCGGAAAGCCACTTTGCCATTCACGGCAACATGTTCAAACATTTCATCTTTCACGGGGAAAACTACAGTCAGATTACCCGGCCAGAACTGCATCAGGATAGTGTGCAGAGCAGCAGGTACTTCGATCTCATTGTCATAGAGCCATTGCAGGTCAGGGATCAGGACGATGTATCCGCCTTTTTCATCCCGCTGTTTTAATTGGCTGATACGGCTGATAGCGCTTTTACTGCTCAGTCTGCAACCGATGCCAAACATTTGTCCTGTGTAGTGCAAAACAATGCTGTCAGCTTGCCATTTTTTTTCAATCAGTTTCTGCAGGTCTTTGGGATGCGGGTTTCTGAACAGTTTCAAATCCTTGCTCCAGTCACTATTCCAGATAGCTCAGAGGGTTGACTGCCCTGCCGTCCTTGCGCAGTTCGAAGTGCAGGGAAGGCTGAGAGGCAGAACCTGTTTTGCCAGATTTGGCAATGGTCTGGCCTTTTTTGACATTTGCTCCGCGGGAGACCAGAAGTTCGTTGTTGTAAGCGTAAACTGAGAAAAAGCCATTTTTGTGATCGATGATGAGCAGTTTGCCTTGTCCGCCGTAACGGTCTGCAAAGACCACTTCACCGTCATCGACGACTGTCACGCTGGTGTTTTCAGGAACTGCAATGTCGATGCCGTTGCTGATCACACTTGTATTATTGCCACGATATTCTTCACCAAACTGCCTGATGATCTGTCCTCTGACCGGCCAGGGGATGCGTTTTGAAGAAAATTGATATGTGTTCAGGGCTCTGTCCGATTCCGCCGCCAGTCTGGCGATCAGGCTTTCCAGTTCAGCAGCGTCCTTTTTCAGTTTGCTGATCTGCTGTTCAAAGGTCTGTCTTTCCTTTTCCAGCTTTTTTGCCTGTTGGCTGAGAGTCTGGATCTTTTTACCGTATTGAACGCTTTTTTTGGATTCTTTAACTCTGGAACTGCGCACCCTGTAAAATTCATTGCGTCTTTGTTCTTCGGTCAGGATGAGCTGTTTGTGAAATTCAGTCAGGTCTGAGATGCCTCTTGCAGTGAGGCTGATCAGGATCGAGAGCAGGTGTTTGTCACCGGTCTCCCTGACCACATACTTGTCATGTCGGTCGATGTAAAAGAGCCTCAGAAACTCATGATTGGCAAGTTCTTTCAGATCAGCTATCTTTTCTTCGTTGCTGCTAACCCTTTCCCGGGCTGCCTGCAGCGAATCCTGAACGGCGGCTTCCTTTTTCTGGAGATCGGTCACCAGTTTATCGGTCTGCAGTTTGGCCTTTTGCGAGGAAGCAATGTCGCTTTGCGCCTTTTTCTTTTTCTGTTCCGCTTGTCGCGCTTTTTGCTGAACTTCTTCGATCTGGCGTTCGATCTGCCGGAGCTGCTGCATTTTGTCATCCAGTTCATCTGCCTGCAGATATCCCGTCAGCAGCACTGTTACGAGTGCGATAAAGAGTGTTTTATAAGCTATATAATATAATATCTTCACCATATAATCCAAATTGACAAGCCTGTCTTTGCTGTCAATCTGTTTGTTAAACTGCTTTGCAGTCAACTGAATCACCGTTAACAAAAACTTGTTTCCAGCTTTTCAAAGCCATACTTAAAGCATTTGATCCACGCAGGATCCACCCGGGCTCAGCCAGCGTGGACCCAGCGTGGACCCCGGGTGGATTGTATGGAGGGAGGGTTACCTGCTTGTCAA
>CAZWJK010000005.1:11801-45664 GCA_964634035.1 uncultured Candidatus Cloacimonadota bacterium
GACCCAGCGTGGACCCCGGGTGGATTGTATGGAGGGAGGGTTACCTGCTTGTCAACAAAGCTTTTATGCAACAAGTTATTTAACGGATTCAGTGTAAAAGTGAAATTAAATATGAGTGCTACCCCCAAACTGTTAATCTACAACTTAACATTGAGTTGTCTACTGATCTCAAATCTGAGATTGAGATAGCAGTCTACTATATCAATGGACAATTATTTAAATCGATACAACCTGGCATAAAAACAACAGCATGGAAACCGAAAAACCTATCATCTGGGATATGTATCATCAACCTCGAACATAATAGGTAAGTCATTAGTAGCTATTAATCCTCGATTTCTAATAGGGGGACGGAATGATGAGTACTTTTTTTCTGTTTACATTTCATTGTTTGTGCTATCTTCTTTCGCAAAATCATTGACAATACTAACCCGGTAATCTGAATGAATTTAATAGCATTCCACTACATCAAGAGGGAGTCTATTATGAAAACAAAGTTTGTCTTATGTGTACTGCTCTTTGTCAGTATTTCCATCACTCTGTCTGCCCAGGTGCGTTATGTGCGCAATATCCCTATTATAATGCCTGATCCTGAGTTTTATCGGTACAAGTATACAACCAAGCAGATATTTGAATGTCCCGATGGGGGTATAATGGTATTGGGAGATTGCATTGCCCAGTATAATGAAGATCCCCCACGCTTTGCCGCAGACTGCGGTGTAATCAAGCTGGATGCTGATGGCAACTGCCAGTGGCAATGGTGGAGCACAGACTTCTATGCAACGTATGATCCCAGTATTATTGGTATAGACCAGGAAGCAGATGGAAGAGTAAACTTTCTAATAAACCATTATCCTCATGATAAGATAGGTTGGATTGACCCTCAGCAAAACTTCTCGTTACAAGATTTACAACTTCCAGGTTGTGAGATTAATCGCGCTCTGCGTCTATCAGATAACAGCATCTTTGCTATTGGATGGGACCATCCAGGTGCTGATTTGGGAAAACATATATTCTTTATGCATTTAAATGCTATGGGAGACACATTATCAACCAGAAGCTATCCCTCCGATTCTTTATGGGTATATTTTGATCCTAGTGCACCAGCTGCATATGACATGGAACTTGACGCAGATGGCCTGCCTGTCTCCTCCTGCATCTTTTCTGACCGCTTTGCCAGTGTGGTTAAAACCGACTGGGATGGCAACATCATCTGGCGCAGAGATACAAACTACCGTACCGCCGTTCAGCCAATCCCTCTTACCAAGATACCTTTGACTAATGAAATAATCTTTGGCTGCCAAGCCTGGAATAATTGGAATTACAACCAATTCTGCCTTTACAAAGTTACAACTGATGGAATAGACAGCCTTTTCACCATCCAGATGACTGATTCCACCTGTGCAGGCAGTTATTATTCTATGGTTGGCCATAATCAGGGGATATGTTTATCCGGATTTTATGCTCCTTATCCAGCAAATCCCGAGGATCACCTTATACATATCTCAAACTATAATCTATCTGGTCAACCCATGTGGATTTGGACATCAATTTCTCCATCGAACTGGGATCAGTCAACGGACTGTACAATTGAATTAGCAAACGGTTGCTTATTATATGGGTTTGGAAATAGCCATTTTGGACAATATGGATTAACAATTGTAAAACTACATCCTGATGGTACACCAAATGAAGAAGATACTTTGCCTATCCCACAAAACAACTTACTTGCATATCCCAATCCTATGAAATCAATTGTAAAACTTGAGTTATCGTTATCAGAAAATAGCAGATCTCAGAATATTCCAATACGAATCTATAATATAAAAGGACAGGTAGTTAAAACCATCCAATTGGAAAAAATATCATCCAGGTTGTTCTCAAAAACTTGGGACGGTAGAGACGCGTTTGGATATGTGTGCGCATCAGGTACATATATAGTAAAGTCAGAAACCGGAATTTATAAATCAACTAAGAAAATTATTATCATTAAATAGGGAGGGTATATGAAAAGAGTAATAATTCTAATAGTGTTGGTCTTAAGTTCATATCAATTATTAATGGGAGATATCACACGAACTCTAACAATGGACTGTACATCCTTTTCTGATGTTTATAAATCAATCAATGGTCGGGGAATACCCCCCGACCAATCAACCAATACTCCCAATACTTTTCTTTCTCAAAGCAAGGATGTTATAGTTGGAGGTTATAATTACAAAGGAGAAGATATTGATCGTTCATCTTATGAAGTTGCAAATTATATAGCTGACCTAGCTAATTATCTACTTCCTGCCATTATAAGTACAAATCATTTAACTGAATTTATGGATATTGATGATACACTTTATGAACTTACAAATGGCTCAGATGCTTTTACAGAAAACGGTCTTTTTAATTATTTCACTTCTTATAATGCTGATGAAAATGCTAAAACCAGAGCCTTATATCTTTGCTACTTGACTGTAAAAGCTTCGGCCGTGTTTGATGCGCTATATTACTATTATTATGAAATATCAAGTCCGGGTTATGACCTGCAAAAGTTAAATACTCTACGTAGGATAGTAAAATCATGTTATGATTTACTGGAATTTATAGATTACGCATATTGTGATCCAGTTCATGGACTTCAAACAGAAAATAATCATTATGCTTGGGGAAGCCCCAATGATCCTTATTATTTAGATGGTAATGGTAATCAAGTATTTACTCCAGATGAGGTATTTGATCCAGTGACAAACAATAATATTTACGTATATTTGCCTAAATATTACCTTATTCAGGATAGACTCATGATGAATACAGCCTGGGGATATGCGGCATTGGTTTTAAGAAAAGATGCTGAAATCACACAACCGAGTGGATATCTGACTTATATAGCTGAAATGAATACCTGTATTAATAATATAAAAAATATGTTAACTTCTGATGCATATCCTAACGTGGGGACATGCCAGAATAAAACCGGTTTGCTGGCGTTTCACACTAATGATTCTGGTGGTTATATAGAAAGTCTGGGTTATTTAAACTGGGTGATGATGTTTTCATGCCCCTTTTTCTCGAACCTCGCCAGATTATCACCAACCGACTCGGCCTATTACAATTACTATGATAATCCCTATATCATAGGATGGATTAATGATATAACTGAAAAAACAACACCATATTTGGGGGATTGGGCTTATAATGATACGTATTATGTTGGTTACGGAAGTGTACGAAATCCAAATTATATAGGAGATCAAGGCAATCTGAATTGTTTTATGGGCTGTGTAGCAGCTTGTTATTACTATAATTCATCGAACAGCAATAATATAAAATCAAAATGTTCATGGTATATTAACAGCAGAAGACTTGATATTGTTGGTTATCCAGGTTTATTTGAATGGGGTGAGTTTTATATTTATGAATTGTTATATTTATCAAATCCAAATGAACAAATGCCCGAAGTTACAGCACCAATACCTCCAACTTCCTATTCACAGGGATCTTGGACTAATAGCGAGTTTGGAATACTCAGAAAACCGATTACCAATACGGATGATTTGGTAAATAATCCATCTATGTATATCACATTTAAGCATAGCATGAATCATTGGCATAATCATGCCGACCAGACTTCCTACTCCTTTTTTTATAAAGGGAAGCAGTTTCTACTTGATCCTGGTTATAGAAACAATTTTATTAACAACTCAAATTATACTCATACCTGGATGGAATCTCCCTATGCCCATAACATGATTGTAGTAAGCCCATTAGATGATACTGAAAGGGATGAATTACAACACGGATATATTGAATTTGATGATGATACATACATTGACGGAAGTTACTTAAAATGTAATGGCAGTGTTATTAATCACTCATTTAGACCAACTTGCAGACAGGAAAATACAAATCCTGATTCCGATAATTACCTTTACAAGTCTCCAGCATATAAAAAGTATTTTACAATAAACAACAATTCAGATTTATTACAAACATGTTTACGTTACGATTATTCAGCTCCTTTGGGAGGCTTCACTGTTGATTTAACACGTTCATATATTAGGGATGGTGAGTTGTTCTTTATATTTGATGATTTAGTATCATCGAACAACAGTTTTATATCATACTGGAATCTGCTGCAAATGGGGTTTACTGAAAACAGCATTGGGTTACCTGAGACTGGCAGTCATTATAGTTGTTTCAGTTTAACAAAAGGTTCTGAGAATGATCCAAGTTACCCCAATAACTTGGATTGTGTTGATTTTGCCTTGGGTAATAATATGAGTGCATCAAGTTTTAATGATAATCCAATTCCTATTAATATTGACCAAGAAACGTCTACATCCTATAGTAATTACCCTCTTCCCTCGTGCAATACAATATTAGAAAGGATTGGAGGAGATACCTCACAAGGTATAAGGGTTGGAAACCGGCATAAATGTATTAATCATAAGAGGGTCAGATCTTCTGCATGGGGAGTCTCACCGAAATTTTTAACAGTTATTGCCCCAAGGGAAACATATAACTCACCTCTAAGGCTAGGCTCAGATATTTATAATTATGGCATTTACTATGGAACTTGTATCATATCCAAATCACATACTAACCAATCTGCTTGTAAAACATATGCTTGTTGCAGTAATGGCACAGATATTTCTGCAGTATATCAGAATTCGGTTTCAACAAATACAATCAATACTAATTCCAAATTCTTTGTTGTAACAAAACCTGATGACTCGAATTTACCACAAACTTGTTTAGATAATTCATTGATCTTAATTGAAGGTAATTATCTAATTTACAACAGTAATGAGGTTTACCGCATTTATACTCAAGGTGTCGATATAACAAATGCGAGTTACCTGAATGGTTGTTTGCATGTAGAATTACATGCTAGCTCAGAATGCCTTCCAAAATTCAAAATATCCAGAAGTGGAAATTTGCCCCAGAACTTCAGTGCATCTATGCAATATTCAAATCCAGTTATTCCACCAGCAGAACCTGAAATTGGAACCACTATTGAAGACATAGTCCAAATGCTTGCGTATGATGAAGATTACTTCTATGTCAATTACAGCATAGATGATTTAATGGCAGAATGTTTATTAAACTCTGACACATATATCTTTAAAGGGGAATATGTCAGTCCCATGAATTGGTCTCTTTTACAATTCCAAGGACAGGAAATCACTCTGTCCGGCGATTGGGCCATACCTCCTGAAAGCAGGATAAATATAACCGGGAATAGTTCTATCACCTTGAGCCCAGATTTCAATATAGCAGTTGATGGTGTTCTTTCCATAACAGGCATGGATAACGGTTCCAGATGCAGTTTGTTTTCACCGGATGAAAACAACTGGGGACAGATTGTTGTAAATTCCTGCGGCAGATTGGAAATGCAATATGCGAATATCGAAAAAGCCACTGTTATCCAATCCAGAGGCAAACTCGATATCAGAAATGTTACCATAAACAACTGCCAGGCCGGAATCATGCTGATCAGCCGGGCTGACGGCTGGATAGAGGATACAGTAATATCCAATTGCGACGGTTATGGGCTTGTGCTGCAGAATTGCTTGCCTGATGCATACAGGTCGCGCTTCTCAAAGCTTCATTTCAATAACAATAAGTATGGCATATTCTTATATAACTCATCTCCCATTATCGATTCCATCATGGTTGTGAACAATGATGAAGTAGGAGTTCTGTGTATGCGGAATTCCAATCCCTATATAACCCGATCTGCCTTTTCTGACACATACATACATCTGGATGATACCGAAAGACCCGAATTCACATTATACCAGTCCTGCTATCCGATCTTGGATAAGAATGATATCATCTTTGGTGATGGCTATTCGCTCTTTTCTTATGACCCCAATCCGTTTCCCTATGCCTGCCCTAACAACTATTGGGGAACTATCGATGAGAGCATAATAGCTCAGTCGTTTTACCCGCCTGAATGGCCGGTAGATTTCATTCCCTTTTTAACGGATTCATTTCATTCGGCAGGAAACCAGAATCTTATCGCGAGTTATTTCGAGCAGGCACTTGGCTTTGAGGAGAACAACGAACTGGCAACTGCAAGACTTATGTACAAGACCATAATTGTTACATATCCCACTGCCGAGGTTGCAATGGCAGCAGCTTCCAGATTGGTCTGCATAGCTGTAACCGAAGAAGAACTTATCCTGGCAAAGAATTACCTGGAAGGAATCTATGACCAGTACCCCAGCATCAAGTTAGCAGAAACTGCCCGGCTGGATTACCTGGTCTGTCAACGCTTGCTGGAAGAGTATTCAGAAGCCATTGCAGGTTATCAGGAGTTGCTCGAAAACTGCAGCACCTATATTGACTCATTACTTACTCAGTTGGACATAATCTATACCTTTCTGGAAGCTGAGTCCAATGGAAACAAGGCCTTGACAGAGACCGTCATGTGCATTGGAGAACTTTTGATCAGCAGCAAGCGGGCAAAAGAACTGGAGTCTCAAATATTGGGTATTTTACTCAATCAGCCTTATCCCGGAGAAGTGACCTATCATGTGCCCGATTACATTGTTGTCACAGATAATTATCCCAATCCTTTCAATCCAACTACTACAATCAGATTCTCAATTCCCAAGAGTTCTGATTGCGAACTGATCATCTACAACGTTAAAGGCCAGGCAGTCAAACATCTGATGAGTGAGACAAAAGAAAGGGGTATCTATCGCCTGATCTGGGACTCAAAAGATGATAACGGCAGTCTGGTTGGTTCAGGAGTTTATTTCTACAGAATTAGGATCGACGGGCTCGCAACCACTAAGAAAATGCTGTTGCTGAAATAATCCAGAGGCTTTCTTATAAACCCCATCAGCCAAGACGGGGTTTTCTATTGTGTATTAGAGGGACACCCCATAACTTTTAGTGCATTGTATTGTAACGCATAAGCATTTAATGACATGGCTGCATAATATGTCCTGAAATAGTGCTTAACAATAAACAGCAGGCTCCTAATCCTTGAATCATCTAAAAACTAAGAAAAGTACCTATCATGCATACAGTATCCTCTGGCCTGCCTTTGCTTTTTGATGAGCAAAAGAACTTCATTATCAAACTTATGAAAGAAGTTACAAGGGATTTTACCTCATGCTCAAAGTATTATTATGTAGCCAGTAACGATGACCCTATGTAGCCAAAAAACCAGGCTTGTGTAAAAATGGGGTATCCATGTATGAAATAAAACATAGATTGACAGGAAAGGATAAATGGAGTAAATTGTTAAAAATGTAAATCAGAGGTCATAAGAGATAATAGTATGAAGCGCAAACCACTTGATGCCAAAGAAATAGAGAACAATATCAAGGTCGTAGTCGAGGAAATTGCCAAACAAAGAGATAAGCAGACCGGGCATATTCAAAATCTCACCAGAATTGGTGTGGCCCTGTCTTCCATCAATAATCTGGAGAAGATCTTCAATCTCATTCTGGATGAGGCGATCGCTTTCACCAATGCAGATGCGGCAACGATCTATAAAGTTTCTGAGGATAAAAAATCACTTGAATTTGTGTTGGTATTCAACGAGTCTCTTAAACTCAGGATGGGCGGGACCAACGATCCGATCACCTGGCCCCAAATTCCTCTCTATGATAAAAACGGCAGACCGCATCTTAAGTACATCGTGACCAATGTTTATCACAAAAAACGCTTGTTGTGCTTTGAAGATGTATATGAAACCAGGGATTATGACATTTCCGGCACAAAAAAGGTCGATGCGCAGAATAACTACCGCAGCAAATCAATGCTGACCATTCCGCTGATGAACCACGAAAATGAAGTTTTGGGCGTGCTGCAGGTGATCAATGCTCTGGACCGTCAGGGGAAAGTCACGACCTTTAAAAATGACTTCATAGTGATGCTCAAGTCCCTGGCAGCGCAGGCCGCGATCGCAATGTCCAACCGCAAGCTGATCAATGACCTGGAAACCCTGCTGCTGCAGTTCATGCATTCCATAGCCAAAGGCATTGAACGCAAGAGCAAATACTCCTCCAACCATATTATCAGGGTCTCCACTCTGGCAGATATGTTTGCCCGCAAGATCAATGCCGATGTTTCAGAAAAATACAGGGATACCGTGTTCAGTGAAAATGAACTGAAAGAGCTTTCCATGGCAGGCCTGATGCATGATGTGGGGAAGATCGTCACACCGGAATACATAATGGATAAATCTACCAAACTGGAAGGTGTGGTTGACCGGATCGAGATCATAAAAATGCGCTTTAAACTTTTCAAAACAGCCATTCAGTTAGCTGTGAGTGAATTAGGAGAAGTCGCAGTTATTGAACCATCTAAAGAGTGGTTTCCTAATGTGAAACTTCGAAACATTGATGACATATTCAGACAACTGGATTTCGATCTCGAGTTTCTAACCGATGTCAATACTGGGAAGGAATATACTGCAGACGATGTTATAGACAGGATTGCGAGGATCAAAAATATCGTCTTCAACCACGCTGGAGAAACTTGGTCATTAGTGACTGATGAAGAGTACAAATATCTGGTTATCAGGCGCGGAACTCTGACTTCCGAAGAAAGAAAGGTAATGAATGAGCATGTGCAGGTTACCTGGGAAATGCTTTCCGAACTGTCCTTTCCACAGAAATATCAAAATGTGGCGTTGTATGCCGCATCTCATCATGAGAAACTCAACGGCAAGGGTTATCCGCAAGGATTGGATGCAAAGAAACTGCCTCTTCAGTCACGCATTCTGGCGATTGCAGACATATATGAAGCTTTGACTGCTGCTGACCGACCCTACAAAAAAGGCAACAAACTCAGCGAAGCCCTGAAAATTATGGCTGAACTGGCAAAGAACAAAGACATTGATGCCGGCCTGCTTGATGTGCTGCTCGACAGCGAACTGTATCTTGAATTTGCACAGCAGTATCTGCGCTCAGATCAGATCGACGAAATTGACATCAAAACTATCAAGAAGATCTATCACCCGGAGCTGAAATATTAGTTCGATTAAAAAGCTGACAGCAGGTAAACTCTGGCTTGCACCATTGGCCGGATATACAGACCGTCCCTTCCGACAGATCTGTATAGAGTGGGGTGCTGACGTCGTAGTCAGTGAAATGGTCAGTGCGGACGGCATCATTCATAAGCAGAGGCAAACCCTCGCCTATCTGCACTTCACGGAAGAGGAAAGACCTTTCGGTGCGCAGCTTTTCGGCTCAGACCCTATGGTCATGACCAGGGCAGCAGAAGCTGCGCTAATCTATAAGCCGGACTTCATTGATATCAATATGGGCTGTCCGGTGAAAAAAGTCATCAAAAGACGAGCCGGGGGGGCTCTGATGCATGATCTTACCCGTGCCATAGAGATCGTTAAAGCAATCAGACAAGCTTTGCCAGATGATTTTCCGCTTTCTGTTAAGTTTCGCTCAGGAACTGATATCAGCCATCTCAACTATCTGGATTTCGGGCTTGCCATGCAGGATGCGGGCGCTGATTTTGTTACACTTCATCCCAGAACTGTCAAACAGATCTTTTCCGGAATGAGCAATTGGGAACATATCAGGCTTCTGAAACAGCATTTGTCCATACCCGTGATTGGCAACGGTGACATAAAAAATGTGGAAGATGCTCTGCAGATGTTGTCTGAGACGGGCTGCGACAGTATTATGCTGGGGCGTGGAGCTTTGGGACAACCCTGGGTCTTTAAACAAATTAAAGCTGCTCTGAATCAGGAAAGCTGTGTTGAAATATCCTCTGAAGATAAACTGGATACGGTCATCAAACACATCGACCATGCTCTTGAAGTAAAACCGGAACGGCTGGTCGTCAAAGAGGTGCGTTCCCAGCTCTGCTTTTACACCAAAGGGATCAGCGGCAGTGCTAAACTGCGGGACGCCATCAATCACACGGAAAGCATCACTGGGATAAAAAAACTGTTGACGGATGCTTTCCGGTAATAAATAAAGAAATTCATTGAGGAGTACGATATGAACACTACTTTTGAAGATGAAGATATCAAAGCCAAGGAAATTAATCAGGACGAAGCAGAGCAGGCAAAGGAAAAGGTCATTTTCACTGATGATGACCGCAAGATGAAGTTCTATGAAGAATTGCGGAGAAAAGTTAGGAAATACTCTCAGGAAAAAGGTGGCAAAGCAGGTGTCCTGTCTGAATACCTGTTTGCTCTGCCGGATTTCTTTGTGCTGCTGACCAGGTTGGCAATTGACGATAGGGTGCCGACCAGAAAGAAGGTCTTTGCAGGCGCTATCATTGCCTATATGATCATGCCGATCGACATCATTCCTGATTTCATACCCATTCTGGGTCAGATCGATGATCTGGTTTTGGCAGTTCTGGGATTGAACATGGTCCTGAACGAAATTGACAAACAGGTGCTGATCGACAACTGGAGCGGTCAGGGCAACGTTTTGGAGCTTCTGCAGACAATATCTGCCAAAGCTGAACAGTTCCTGGACAGGAAAATCCTGCAGCGCATCAAAAGCTGGATAAATAAAAAAGTCTGAGATGCAGAAACTGGTCATAGCGACTCACAATCCTGACAAACTCAGAGAAATCAGAGCGCTGCTTTCAGAACTACCGCTTGAAGTAATCAGCGTGGATAAAGTTTTACCCGGTTTTGATGTGATCGAGGACAAAGATACGATTCTTGCCAACGCTTCCAAGAAAGCTCTGGAAACTGCAAAGGCTACAGGATTGCCCATTCTGGCAGACGATACTGGCCTGTTCATCAAAGCCCTGAATGGCGAACCTGGTGTTTTTGCAGCGCGCTTTGCCGGTCCCGGGTGTTCGTATGCCGACAACCGTCTGAAAGCTTTAAAGCTGCTCCAGAACAATGATGACAGGCAGGCGGAATTCAGAACAGTAGTTGTTTTGGCAGAGCCTGGCGGTGTAGTGGCATATAGGGAAGGCGTTGTCCAGGGTCAGATAACCCGCTCTGAAAGAGGCGGAAACGGTTTTGGATATGATGCTGTTTTTGAAGTGGAAGGGACAGGCAAGACTTATGCAGAGATGGATGATGGAGAGAAAAATGCCTGTTCGCACAGAGAAAAGGCACTAACGGACATTCTACCATTACTGAAAGAGTATTTCAACAAATAATCAATAGTGAGGTATAGATTATGATAAACGGAGCAATCTTCCGTCAATATGACATTCGCGGAGTGGTGGACATAGACCTGACCACAGACACTTTGTATGAAATCGGTAAGGGATTTGGCACCTATCTGCGCAATCTGGATAAAAGAACAGTCGTGATCGGCGGGGATGCACGTCTTAGCACACCGCTATTTAAGGAGCATTTCATCCGGGGCCTACTGGAAACAGGCTGTGACGTTACTGACATTGGCATTGTGGCGACACCGGTTTTGTATTTTGCCATCTGGAAACTAAATATGGACGGCGGAGCGATGATCACAGCCAGTCATAATCCGTCCCAGTACAATGGTATCAAACTCAATCTGGGATTGAGCAGCGTCTTTGCCGAAGAACTGCAGAATGTGCTGAAGATAATCCAGAAAGGGCATTTCGCATCAGGAGATGGGAAACTAACAACTGACGACACTTTGGGTGACAGTTATATCGATTACATAGTGCAAAACATTCATCTGGAACGTCCTGTCAAAGTAGTCGTGGACGGGGGGAACGGCATGGGCGGTCCCTGTCTGCCCGTTATTCTGAGAAGGCTCGGCTGTGAGGTTTCGGAGATATTCTGTGATCCGGATGGAAACTTCCCCAATCATCATCCCGATCCCACAATTGAAAAGAACAATGTCTTTCTGGCGAAAGAAGTTGTGGAGAAGAAAGCGCAGCTTGGCATTGGCCTGGACGGTGATGCAGACCGCATCGGAGTCGTGGATGAAAACGGCAAAATGTTCTTTGGAGACCAGATCCTGAACATTTTGGCAAGAGACTTTTTGAAAAACAATCCCGGTGAAACAATCATAGCTGATGTAAAATGCTCAAAGAACCTGTTTGACGATATCAGAAAACACGGCGGCAAGGCGATCATGTATAAAACCGGGCATGCCAACATCAAGAATTACATGAAGGAGATCGGAGTCAAATTTGCGGGCGAGATGAGCGGCCATGTTTTTATGGCAGACCGGTATCTGGGTTTTGACGATGCCATCTATGTTAGCTGCAGGTTCATTGAAATAGTCTCCCATACCGAAATGCCCGTCAGTCAATATCTGGCAGACCAGCCCAAAATGTTCAACACACCGGAGCTTCATATCAACTGCGCGGACAACCGCAAGTTCGATGTGGTGGCAAAGGTCTGCAAATCCTTCAAGGACGATGGTCTAGACGTCAATGACATCGACGGGGCACGCATCACTTTCGCTGACGGATGGGGTCTGGTCCGTGCTTCCAATACAACACCGGTGCTGGTCACAAGATTTGAGGCAGAAACAGAAACCCGCATGCTGGAAATCCAGAAGCTTATTCAGGACAGGATCAATCAATATTTATAGTTTTGATGAAATACTAATAACCACGATAAGCTGATAATAAGCTTGACAAACTAACGCTTGTCAGAGATAAAAACTGTGTCATTAAAATTCTTTTGGGAGAGTGTGGCATGAAGAAAGCAGTTTTACTTTTCCTGGTAATCATCCCCTTGTGGCTCATGGCCCAGGATATGCCTTTTACCGTAAAGTCATCCACCAAATACAGCGTTTCGGGCATGGTGGGTTATGAGAAGGTTGATTCGGTCAAATATTACCAGTTCAGATTGATCCAGGAGTTTGAGTTCTGGAAGATTGGGATGGGCATTGATCTTGATTTCCTGTTTGACAAGCACATTCATCTCAAGAAAGACGACTGGGACAATCTCGACGATGTCTTGAGCAAGATCTATTATCTGCGCTACGGTGAGGTGGAAGAGCCCTTCTACTTTCATCTGGGCGGCTTTCCCAACCGCACAGTGACCAACGGCCTGTTGATGCTGAATTATTCCAATATGCTGCTCTATCCTGAGCTCAGAAACACGGGAGTGATGATGGGTGGCAGTCCCAAATGGCCTCTGAAACCGGTTTTTGAGATCTTTACATCCAATATCCGGAAGAACAATATCCTCTCCTTTTCCACCCACATTCAACCACTGCCGGATTCCACCATCAAGAACATAGATGAGACTGTGATCGGCTTTTCCTTCGTCACGGACAGAAACCAGAAGAGCAACCTCAAGTATGTGATGGCTGATTCGCTGTATGAGCAGATATACGATGATCTGAACATCAAAAAGAGCCGCTCTGCATCGGTCTTCAGCCTGGATTATAAGATGCCGTTCTTCCATAGCGAGAAAGCGAAATTTGGGCACTACGCCGAAATAGCTCATATCTTGGATTACGGAACCGGATTCATTCTTCCGGGTGTGTGGGCAGACTTCAATTTCCTGAAGGTGAACCTGGAGTACCGCATCTACGGGAGCCAGTTTGTGCCTGCCTTTTTTGACCACTACTATGAAGAAGAAAGAGCGGTGCTGGTGATGGATGATATAACCGCACCCTATGATTCCACCCGGATCGTGACCAAGGAAGAATTGTTGAAGGATGTTAAAGCCGCCTATGGCTGGTATGGCAAAGTTCAGGGTTTTGCAGGCAAAAAGGTCAAAACCATGATCGCCTGGCAGGATATGTACGGCAAGGACCTCAAGACCGGAAAGTCACTCTGGTTCAGAATTTGGGTCGATACGCAGTATAAGCGTCTGGAAAATGTGGCTTTCTCCTACAGTAAAACCAATGTGGAAGAGCTGGCGCTGGGTAAAGTGGTTGTTCCCAAAGCCAACATGGCGCTCAGCTTGACTTTCAGTTTCAATGAAAAGAGGCGCTGGTTCATCATCGGCAAATATTCTGAACGCTATAAAGACAAGGAAGGCGGCATCAACTGGTGGGAAGACACCAAGCGTACAGCCGCCATAGGAGTCAAATACACTTTTTAACCTGAGATAAAATTCCACTGAATCCCTGCCATATCGATTTCTGATAAGATGTGACGGGGATTTTTTTCGATTAATTACAGTGGCCAATTCTCAGTTTCAGCAGGATCATTATAATATGAAACCGGCAGTTTAAAAAACAATGCAGTTAGATCTTCTAGTTCACGCTTTCTGTGTACATCTCCCATTTAACTTAAACGCATGCTGAACAGGGTATTAGCCCTGGATAAAGCCAATAACCGGCTTCGTGTTGTGATTTGTGTGTGTTCATCTTGACTTTCAGATCTAGGGTGGATGGAAGAGCTTAAAATTACGGATAAGACGGATGTATTAGGTGACTGAAGTATCCTTGTATTCCGCCAGATGGGTGAACTGCCACTTGAGGAGCAGGTGTTCCAGCAGTAGAACAAGACCGTAGAGGAATAGGGAAAAGGCAGAAATGATGATGATGATCGCAAAGACGTGTGCAGTCTGGTAAGACTTTGTTGCGCGTGTCATATAGATGCCCAGGCCTTTAAATCCGCCCAGCCATTCGCCAATAATGGCAGCCATCACGCTGTAGGAGACGGCAAGTTTAAATCCGGTGAAAAAAGATGGCAAAGCGGAGGGGATTTTCAGCAGGCGGAATATCTGCCAGGGAGACGCATTCATGGATTTGAAGAGGCGCAAATGCTCCACGCTGACCTGGCGGAAACCGTCATACAGATTGACTGCGATGGGGAAGAAGCAGACCAGGGTGACAATGAAGATCTTGGCGATTACACCGTATCCGAACCAGAGAACGAAAAGAGGTGCCAAAGCGATGATGGGAACAGTCTGGCTGACAACGACAAATGGATAAAGAGTGTCCTTTACGGTTTTCCATCTGTCCATGGCAATGGCGATCAGACTTCCCAGAAAAACACTTAAGGCAAGCCCTATAAGAGTTTCCATGACTGTAACAATAGCGTGAGAAAGCAGCAGGCCGGGATGAGAGAAAAAGACTTTACCAATGCTAAACGGGGACGGGATTATCCAATAAAGTCCCCTGTAATATTGCGTCAAAACCGCCCAAAAAACGATTATGAGAAGGGCAAATCCGGCGGGGAGTAGAACTTGTCCGGTTTTGCTGTTTTTCATTTCTCGCCGACAAATCTTACTTCTGTTTGAAGCAGAACTCCAAACCTTTTCTGAACTGTGTTTTGGACATGTTCAATGAGAGCAAGAACGTCTTTGGCACTCGCCCTGCCCATATTGACAATGAAACCGCAGTGCTTATCCGATATGGCAGCGCCGCCGATGCGAAACCCTCTCAGATTGCAGTCCTGAATCAGTTTTCCGACGAAAAACCCCTCGGGACGTCTAAAAACTGAGCCTGCACTGGGTAGTTCCAGAGGCTGTTTGTTCTCCCGTTCCTTGGTTAGACGTTCAATTTCATTCATGATGGATTCTTTGTTTCCCTTAGTCAATTGAAAAGTGGAACTCAGATGGATCAATGACTTCTCCTGAAACACGCTGTGACGATAAGAGAAAAAATGATCCGTCAGGGAAAGCTTTCTGCTCCTGACCGGGGTTGCGGATTGAGGATCGATCTCCAGAACTCTGGATGAAATCAGTACTTTGCTGATCTCACCATTGTAAGCGCCGGCATTCATAAAAACCGCTCCACCCACAGAACCGGGAATTCCACAGGCAAATTCAAGTCCCGCCAACCCTCTGCGGGCTGAGTTCTGGCTCAATTTCCACAAATCGCTTCCGCAGTTCGCAGCAATCCGATCATTCATGTAAATAACATGTTTAAGTTCACTGGTCGAGATCACTACACCGCGAATTCCTTTGTCACTGATGATCAGATTTGAACCACGCCCCATGATGAAATACGGCAGATCTTTTTTCAGACAGAGTTCGAGAAGTCTGATCAGGGCTTGTTGTGTGGTGGGGGTTACATAGAAATCAGCCGGACCGCCGATCCTGAAAGTTGTGTGCTCTGACATCGGCTCGTTGAGTCTAAGATTGGTTTTGCCGACCAACAGTTGTATGGATTTTATCAGTTTGGGATCTTGAAATCTCATATTCGTCACTGCCTGTAATAAGAATGGCTATGTTTGAAAAAACTGATGACATTGTCCTGCATCTGCAGAGGGCTGCTCATAATCTGGCTGGCAGCGGGCAGAACTTCCTGAAAATAGTGTCCGTAACGTTTGGTTGCAACCCGCGGGTCAATGATCAGAATAACTCCCTTATCTGTTTTACTGCGGATCAGTCTGCCAAAACCCTGTCTGAGACGGAGCAAGGCGTTAGGCAGGATGTAATGCATGAAAGAATCTTTCTTTTCCTTTTCCAGTTTTTCGATGTAGGCTTCCACGATCGGCTCTGAAGGCACCTGGAAAGGCAGTTTGAACAAAATCAGCAGTGATAGTGATTCGCCCTGAACATCTATGCCTTCCCAGAAAGAACTGGTACCCAACAGAACAGCGTTGTTATGTTTCCTGAATTCATCCAGCAAAGCAGAACGGCTGCTCCATTTACCCTGTGCAAACAGAGGACGGTTGGCCTGATAGAGTTTTTCGTTCAGTTTTTGATACGCGGCGTCCAGATCCTTGTAGGAAGTGAATAATGTAAGGGTTCCAACAGGTGTGTTTTCGAGGATGGAATCGATTAGATCCAGCGCTTGCGGAAGAAAATACTTCTCATTGGGTTCGGGCAGGAAACCAGCCACCATCAGTCGAGATTGTTGTTCATAGTTGAAAGGCGAAGCCACCACCTTTTCCACAATCTGCTTGTCCTCAATCAATGACAATCCGGACTGCGCATTGAAGAACTTGAACGAATTGCGCAAAGCCATGGTGGCAGAAGTGAAAACGATACAGGGGACATTTTTATAAACAATGTTGTTTAAATGCTGATTCACTTCAATCGGGGCATAGCAGATGACGGAAGGAGGTGTCATCTTATCGCTTTTCTGTCCTGCTTCCAGCCAGTAGCCATAATTCTCGAGATCAGGATTGAGTAATGTCAGCAAGTCATTCTCAGTTTCTAGGGCTCTCATCTCAAAACCCTGAATGCGCTCCAAGAGAATGTCATAGGAAGGGATCTGGTTCGAGTTCAAACTTGAAAAAACATTGCTCAAAGCATGCAATTCCTTCATCAGATCTTTCCAGAAAATGACTATTGCTTCGAGCTGAGTAAAGTAGTCGGGAAGCTGATCTTTGGATTTGATCCTGAGTTTGCCAAAGGTGTCATTCCTGTCACTGATGTCAGAAATGAAAGTGAATAGATTCACCAAGGGCTTCCGGTGGTTTTCTATCAATTCTTCAATGTTGGTACAGATAAACTGGATCTGTTCTTTGACGGAAGCTGAGAGCACGCTTTTTTCCAGAGCTCTGTAAATCTGCTCAAGAAAGGCGATGTTCTTCTTTCTGGATAATTTACTGATCTGGTTTAGTTGGATGATAAGTTCGGAATAGCTGAGTTCAATGCCCAATTGCCGTGAAGCTGTCTGCATGATGTTATGCGCTTCATCGATAATCAGATATTCATATTCACCCAGACTGACATGGTCAGACTTGAGGTCAGCCAGCAGCAGAGAATGATTGGCAACGATCAGGCTGGCATCCTCGACATGTTTTCGGAGCTTCATTACATAACATTGCGTGAAGTGCGGACATTTCTTTCCGGCGCAGGTGTAGCGATCTGAACTCAAACGCCTCCAGCTAATACTGAAGCGGTTCTTATCAAAGGAAGAGTTTTCAGAAACATCTCCTGTATTGGTCTGCAGTTTCCAGATCAGCAGATGCAGCATGGCAGACGCTTCATAAGGAGTGATCCCTTTCACCTGCTCGTACAGAAGCTCTTCCCATTTGCGCTCACATAGATAATTGTCCCTGCCCTTGACCAGAACTGCTTTGTAGGGCACTTGCAGGATCTTTTTCAGGAGAGGAAGATCTTTATTGAATAACTGCTCCTGCAGGTTCTTCGTATTGGTGGAAACAACAACTTTTTGCTGTTTCAAAAAGGCAAACTGAAGAGCCGGGATTAGATAAGCAAATGATTTTCCGACTCCCGTTCCTGCTTCTACAACCAGATAATGATTTTCATTAAAAGCTTGTTCCGTGCTTTGAGCCATATCAAGCTGTCCAGAGCGGAACTCGTATTGGTCAAAATTCTGATGCAAGATTCCCTTTTCAGAAAAAATCTCAGCTTGGCTGAGCAGTTTTGGTTGAAGGCACTTATGCTCGATCACATTATGCAGAGGGACAGACGGATGTTTGGGTTTAAGTCCGACCAAAGAGTATTTACGCTGATAATCAACTATAAGATCCATAAGCGAAGTCAGGTTGCTGTCCAATTGTGTCTGACGACTGAGTTCCAAGACCCTGGCATTGACGGCCACGCCATAATTGCTTAGTATGTATTCAACCAGAGAATAAAAGAGCTCTGCAGTGGCGATGGAGTCATTGATGGCTCTGTGCGTCTTGCCCATCTCGATTCCGAATTCAGCACATAAGGTAAAGAGTTTGTGATTGGATGTAAAGGGCAGATAAATCCTTCCAAGTTCGCCGGTATCCCACCAGGCATTTAATAATGGCAGTTCGTTTATTTCTATCAGTTTAGTATTGATGAAGTCTAGGTCAAACTTGGTGTTTTGGCCTACAATTACTGAATTGCCGATGAAAGTTTTCAACTCCTTTAAAACAGGAGCTATATCCGGTGCGTTTTTAAGCTGAGCAGAGGTGATATCGGTTAGATATTCTATGTAATGAGGAACCTCTCCCTGCGGTCTGACAAAGCTGTTGTAAACATCAATTTTTATCCCGCCTTTGTATCTTACAGCAGCTACTTCGATGATCTCATCCCGGAGAGGATCCAGACCAGTGGTCTCTGTGTCTATCGAGACGACCTCTAGGTTGTCAGCAAATTTTGGTATTGGAGTAGGCTCAGGACTCATTATCTCTGTCCAGATTATAGCGTTTTAGTTTCTTGATCAACCCCTGTCGGGAAAGTCCTAGTTCTTTGGATGCCTGGGTCTGATTCCAATTGAATTTTTCCAGGATCTCCTGGATCATCCTGCGTTCCAGATCCTCGATGGCGTCTTTCAGTGTGCTCTTCTTACTGAGCAGGCGGATAGTTTGCTCATTTTCAGAGTATTTATAAACCTCTTCCGAAAGATCCTCGGGTTTAATAAAAGAATTGTCTTCCACAAGGGTAACGGCACGTTCAATCTCGTTTTCAAGCTGACGAACATTACCAGGCCATTCATAATGTTCCAGACATTTCATGGCTTCATCGGTGATGCCTAGCACATTTTTGTTGATCCGCTTATTGTATCGGTCAAGGAAGAAGATGGCCAGCAATGGAATGTCATCTGCTCTTTCCCTGAGAGGCGGGACTTCAATTTTAATGACATTCAGCCTATAGTATAGATCAAGCCTGAAATCACCCTTTTTAACTTTTTCCAGCAATGGGACATTGGTGGCGCAGACTACACGGACATTGACCTTTTCTGTCTTGGTTGAACCTACTCTTTTTATCTCGCCTTCCTGGAGAAAGCGAAGCAGTTTAGTCTGAGTGGAAAGGCTTATATCGGAAATCTCATCCAAAAAGAAGGTTCCTCCATCAGCTATTTCAAAAAGTCCTTTCTTATCATAAGCTGCACCGGTGAAAGAGCCTTTAACATGGCCAAAAAGCTCACTCTCCAATAGGGTTTCAGGCAAAGCGCCACAATATTGAGCCACAAATGATTTATTACGTCTGTTGCTGCTGTAATGGAGTGCTCTGGCGATCAGTTCCTTACCAGTTCCACTGGGTCCGTCCAGAAGCACGCTTGTTGGCGTATCCTTGATCTTTTCTATGATCTCGAATATCTTCAGCATGGCAGGGCTCTTACCAATTATGTTGGCATAAAGATTACCTGCATTGAGCTGTTCTCTGATGATTGCATGTGTCTTCTCTAGATTTGAGGTTCGAATGTTCTCAATGATTACGATTACCTGGTTTGCCATGGCGTTCAGCAGATTGATTACCCTGTCTGAAAAATAATTCGATCCCTCCTTTGTAAACAGCAGAACTACACCCAACGCCTTCTTTCTCATAGCGAGTGGAATGACAAGAATGTTGTTGTATTCTGGTGCAAAATGTGGCTGTTTTAAATTCACCATATTATTATCAGACCAGGCCTGGCGGCAAATATCCATAAAGGTGTCATAGGTATGATCATCCTGTGTATAGTTCTGATAAACTTTGTAATCCCAGGATTCAGGAATGGTGGGATTACTGTGCAGGCATAAAATGCCGCCATCAGCTTCTGAAATATCAAGCAGGGATGACAGTGTTTGCTCAATCAACACGTCAATATCGGTGATAGTGTTTAGTTTCTGTGTAATTTCATAGAATTGGTTGAGAAGAGTTTCTTCAAATTTGGCATCACTCATCTGAGTGGAGTAATCGCGACTGATTTTTTGAATCAGGATATCGTTTTGTTCCAGAAGCTTGATTGAACCAAACTGCTGGATTATTTTATGGTTGTTCTTCAGAATCTGAAGAGCCTGTTCCCATTCCTTTTTCTCATTCAAAACGCTGGCAAGTTCATAATTAGCTAATGATAATTCGTAGTTGTTATTGGTTTCAACAAACAGCTTGATGGCTTCATTGAGATGTTCTTGTGCCTGGTCCAGGTTTTTGCGTTCCAAGAGAGAGAGCAGGTAATGAGCTCTACCGAGTTCAAAGAGGTTGTTCAACTCAGTGGCAAACTTAACAGCTTGAGAAATGTAATAATCTGCGCTTTCATAATTGCGGGTCAGAATGAAGTAATATGCCTGCTGCAGACAACCCTCGACTATTTTATCCTTGGCATTGTGTGTCTTAAAGTAGTCAAAACTCTCCACAAGATAGCTGTAGGCTTCCTTGAATCTATGTAGCTTTGTTAAAGCAGAGCCGATGTTGCCATATAATTCTGCTTTTATGAAATCATCACTGACTCCCGGAAGCATTTCCAGGCCTTTGAAGTAGAGGTCATAAGCAAGATTTAGTTCGCCCTGTTTTTCGTACAACTCACCCAAATTGTTAAATGAGCGTAGAAGCCCTTCTGTGAAGTTGTTTTCCTCAGATTTCCTGACAGCCTGTTCATAGTATTCTATTGCCTGTTTCCAGTTACCTTTCTTAAAATAAAGGCAACCTAGATTGTTTAAAGAAGCCACTATATTACGGAAGAAATTGAAATTAATGGCGGTTTCCAGAGATTTTTTAAGCGCATTTTCTGCCTGGTCATAGTGTCCGTTGTCCATCCAGGTGACGCCAATGTTGTTATAGATGTTAGTAATATTATAGGGCTCATTTAACAGCTTTTGGATTTTCAAAGCTTCTTCCAGATATAGCAGTGATTTATCCTGGTCCCCCTTGTCATCCATTAACCCGCCTAAGTTGTTGTAGCAGACTGAAATGCCGTTAAGATTATAATTCTCTTTCTCCATGTTCAGGCTTTTTAGGAAATACTGCTCGCTTTCCTTCCACTCTCCTTTGAACATATAAAGGACACCAAGATTATTATAAACTGCTGCCAGCCCTTCCTGGTTGGCTGCCATGTTATAAAAGGTTTCAGCTTCTCTGAAAACGCTCTCAGCCCTCTCATACTCATTCATGTAATAATGGATTCTGCCTTTGATCTTTTTTGCATCCCCCTGTAAGGTGTAACGCGTTGGTTTATCTTCAATATGGGTCATGCTACGCACAACCTGATTAAGAACTTTGTCTGATTCTGTATATTCTTCAGTTTCAGCTAAAATTTCAGCTTTGAGCAGTAATATCTTTGATTTCCAGTATGGTTCGAAATTCTCTGGAGTGTACTTTTTTATGATCTCCAAAGCAAAATTGGATGAGTTTATGGCAAACAGATTACTTGCCAACAGGTAAACTATTTCTTCAGCAGGCAGATCATTGGAAACGCACAGTTGCAGGCATTGTCTAAAATATTCGACTGCTTTGTCTTTTTGATTTAGATCCGAATATATGATACCAATCGCTTTAGCTGCTGTAAATTGCTTTTCAGGTTCTTTCAGATGAGACAGGCTATAATTGTATAATGTTAAAAGTGCTTCATTGTCACAAAGGCTGTTCAGTTCATGTTCCATAGC
Organism: uncultured Candidatus Cloacimonadota bacterium; assembly: GCA_964634035.1. GTDB lineage: Bacteria > Cloacimonadota > Cloacimonadia > Cloacimonadales > Cloacimonadaceae > UBA5614. The sequence continues at coordinate 33,858 of CAZWJK010000005.1, forward strand.
TTCAAAAAGCTTGGTGTCATATTTATTCTGTAGAATGTTTAAAACGACTTGCAACTGCTTGCAACTTCCATCTTTTTTTACGAATGATAGTATTTTGGTATATAGCTCTTCCAACCAGGACTGGTCCAAAGACTGAATCCAGTCCTGCAAAGATTTCTTTTTATGGACGATCCATTTGCCTTTGACCTCATAAATAAGATCGTTGTTTTTCAGATATTCAATTTCGTTATTTAATGTCTTGAAACCAAGTGCTTTTTTTAAAGTTTCAAGATTAGATGTCTCTTCCATCATATATATTGATAAAAGCACTTTTTGGCGCGTTGGGGTTAGACTATTAAGAGTGTTTAAATATATCTTTTCAGTATCATACTGACGGGCTATAAAATTGGTAATATCGAATTCCTTCTTTTTAATTCTAGCCATTTCTGATAGGATTGTCTCTATGATCAGCAGATTTCCCCCACTGATATTAAGCAGAATTTCACTATCCTTTGCATATCCGATTTGAGATTTTGGGAAAGATTTCTGGATTAGATTATCGATATCTTCGACAGTGAGAGGTGTCATAAATTCCACTTCTGAAAAAGTGAATAGCTGTTTCTGGGAAAGTGCAACAACTTGAATGCCTTTGTCTTCGGCGTATTGAACCAGATACTGTAAAAAATCACGGGTGTAGGCATCCATCATATCGCAGTCATCAATGATCAGCAGGCATTGTTTGAGAGCATCTCTTCTGATCAGTTCTTCTGAGATGTAAAAATAAAAATCATATTTGTTTCTGGTTCTGATTTTATGGGAGGGGTCGGAGTAGATTTCATCAAGGTCTTTCTTATTCAGGGAAGCGATGAGCAAAAGCAGGTCTTTTAAATGATTTTTCCAGAAGGGGTGTGGGGAATAGCGTACTATGTTCTTGTATTGCTTCTTAAGAGTCTCGATCATAGGCTCTATCATATATGTTTTGCCGCTGCCGGGACTGCCGATCAGTTCGATCAGATGGTTTTGTTCGGTATCTCTGAGCGCATCATTGATCCTGGACTGCATGAAACGGTCCAAGACAAACTGATGTAGTATCTGCTTAATTTGTTCTGGCATAACTACCTCATCCTGCGGTTAATTAGTTTACACTGTCTACTGTAAAAAAAGGTTACACTTTCTGTCAAGAAGTAAGTAAACTAAATTTGACTTGCTTTTAGAACTTTTCATTTGACATATACTCTGATATCTGGATTGAGGATAAAAAAACAAGATAGTGATGGGGCTTAATTGAAAACTAAGATAGTGATAAAAGGCGCTGCAGAGCATAATCTGAAAAATATTGATCTGGAGATTCCCAGAAACGAACTGGTGGTCTTTACCGGTGTTTCAGGTTCAGGAAAATCTTCTTTGGCGTTCGACACTCTTTATGCAGAAGGTCAACGCCGTTATGTAGAATCTTTATCAGCCTATGCCAGACAGTTTTTAGGTCAGATGGAGAAACCCAAAGTTGACTATATTGAAGGGTTGTCGCCAGCCATTTCCATTGAACAGAAGGCAGCCAGTAAAAATCCCCGATCCACAGTCGGTACTGTGACGGAAATCTATGACTATCTGAGAGTTCTGTTTGCCCGCATAGGCAAGCAGTATTGCTATAATTGCGGAGAGGAGGTCGGAGCTCAAACTGTTGACCAGATGGCTGATAATCTGCTTGGTTATCCAAATGGCACAAAACTTCAGATCCTGGCGCCCATAGTTCAGAACCGCAAAGGCGAGCACAAGGAAGAACTGGATGAACTAAAGCAGGAGGGCTTTGTCCGTGTTATTATCAACGGGAAACTCAGATCTTTGGACGAAGAGATCAAACTTGATAAAAAAAGCAAGCACAACATTGATGTGGTTGTTGACCGCATAGTGATCAAGAATGATATCAGGTCGCGCCTGAGTGATTCATTGGAATTAGCGCTCAAACTGACCGACGGTTTTGTTAAAATCGAATACAGCGATGAAGACAGGGTCGAGATCCTCTCAGCCAAGAACTCTTGCTCACGCTGTAACATTGGATATGAAGAACTTTCACCCCAGCACTTTTCTTTCAACAGCCCCATCGGTGCCTGCAAGACATGTAACGGCCTGGGCTATAAGCTGGAATTTGATCCGGACCTGATCATTCCAGATCCGGAAAGGACTCTGATGGATGGAGCTGTGGCAGCCTGGGGCAGATTGGAGGACAAACAATCCACCTGGACCATGCAATACATCCGCAGTATGGCTCACGAGTTTGACTTTTCTTTGAACACTCCTTGGTATCAGTTGCCTGAGGAGATCAAAGACCTTATCCTGTATGGATCCAAGGGTAAGCGTTTCAAGATGAGCTATCAGAGCAAACACGGCTCCGGTCAGTTCAATGCCCGGTTTGAAGGGATCATCCCTCAACTCAAAAGACGCATGCACGAAACCACTTCTGAAGATATGCGGCGGTATTATCTGCAGTACATCAGTGACAAACCCTGCACTGACTGCAACGGAATGAAACTCAAGCCCCAGAATCTGGCAGTCAGGATCAAGGACAAGAATATCAGTGACATCACAGCGATGAGCATCAAAAACGCTTATGATTTCTTTTCGGACCTTAAACTGAAAGGCAATCAGGCTGTCATAGCTGCGGAAGTCTTGAAGGAGATCCTGAACCGGCTCGGATTCCTGATGAACGTGGGCCTGCATTATCTGACTCTGGACCGCAGGTCGCCCTCCCTTTCGGGTGGCGAAACACAGCGCATCAGGCTGGCCAGTCAGATCGGCAGTCAATTGGTTGGTGTGATGTACATTTTAGATGAACCCAGCATTGGTCTTCACCAGCGAGATAACAGAAAACTCATCGATATGCTGGCCCAGCTTAGAGATCTGGGTAATTCTGTAATTGTGGTGGAACACGATGAAGAAACTATCAGAACTGCGGATATGATTGTGGATTTCGGTCCCAGAGCTGGTGTGCATGGCGGCGAGATCGTCCACACAGGTGATTTTAGTTCTCTTTTGAAAAACAAATCCTCCCTGACCGGGCAGTATCTATCAGGAAACCTGAATATTCCTGTTCCCGAAAAGAGAATCCCGGCTGATTCAAGAAAGATCACGATCCATAAAGCTCGTCACAACAATCTGAAAAACCTTGATGTGGAATTACCCCTGGGCTTGTTTATTTGTGTAACCGGAGTCTCGGGCTCGGGGAAAAGTTCATTGATCAATCAGACTCTGTATCCTCATCTGCATAATGCTTTTTACCGGACTTCTCATAGGGTGGGTGAAATGCAGTCCATCAGCGGTGTCGAACACATTGATAAAGTTATAGCAATCGATCAGCAGCCGATTGGCAGGACCCCGCGCTCCAATCCATCCACCTACATCAAATTGTTTGATCCCATCCGAAACCTGTTTGCCCAGTTGCCGGCCTCAAAGATCAGAGGTTACTCTTCAGGCAGATTTTCTTTCAACGTCAGGGGCGGACGCTGCGAAGCCTGTGAGGGAACTGGCCTGAAGCAGATAGAAATGCACTTCATGGCTGATATTTATGTCACCTGCGAAGTCTGCAAGGGCAGCCGGTATAATAACGAAACCCTGAATGTCCGCTACAAGGGCAAAAACATTGCTGAAGTGCTCGATATGGACGTTCAGGAAGCAGTGGATTTCTTTGCCAACATCCCCACCATACAGAACAAGTTGAAGCTCCTGCACGAAGTGGGTCTGGACTATATAAAACTGGGACAGCCCTCCACCACTCTTTCCGGTGGCGAAGCGCAAAGGATCAAACTCGCCAGGGAACTCAGCAAGGTCAGCACCGGCAACACACTTTATTTACTTGACGAACCGACTACGGGTCTGCATTTTGACGACATCAACAAACTGCTGTCGGTTTTGCGCAGGCTGGTGGCGATGGGGAACACTGTCATTGTGATCGAGCACAATCTTGACGTGATAAAGTGTGCAGACTGGATCATTGACCTTGGCCCCGAGGGCGGCGATGCCGGCGGCTATATTGTGGCGCAGGGGACTCCTGAGCAGATTATGAAAAACAAGGCGTCCCACACAGGCATGTACCTCAAGGAACATATGTCCCGCCTGAAAACAAAAAAATAAGAGGTTCAAACAAAATATGAAAAACATTGGAAATATGACAATTACGCTTTTGACAACCTTATCTGTGATGCTGTTAATTGGATGCCAAAAGCAGGAGTCTGCAGACCCAAACATCAGTCTTTTGGATAGCGATACCCTGCTGGTTGAGGAAACCTGGACTTCGGATGATACCACTTCTGCAGATGCGGAAAACAGTGACCTTTTTGCTGATGACTTTGACGACCTCAAATTGACTGATTACGACACTCCGCCGGTACCCTTAATACATCCGATGCCAGTTTATCCGGAACGATTAAAAAAGACTGGGATCCAGGGTGTGGTGGTTCTTGAGGTGATTGTCCTGAAAGATGGTTCGGTCGGAGACGCCAGAGTAACAAAGTCTCTGATGGCAGGCCCCGAAGGTCTGGATGAAGAAGCTTTACTCACGATCAGACAGTGGAAATTCAAACCCGCATTATATAACAAAAAATCTGTCAAAGCAAAAGTCACTGTTCCAATGTCATTTTCTCTCAAATCGGTACGATGATTTTGTACAAATAGAAAAAGACCTCAGGAAACTGAGGTCTTCTTTTTACTGAATATGATGACTTTCTATTTTTTGGCGGTTGAGAGTTCTTTGTTCAAACTGGCGGCCAGTCTTGATTTGCGTCTTGAAGCTGTTCTTTTATGGATAACGCCTTTCTTGGCGGCTTTATCAAGTTGGGCATAGAGTGTATCGAGCATCTTCTGTTTTTCTTCCACAGGAAGTTCACTTCTGAACTTCTTGGCCAATGTTTTGATAGTCCGCTTCACGTAATTGTTGCGGGCTTCCCTTTTCTTGTCCGTCTTCATCCTTTTCATCGGCGACTTATGTTGGGGCATTCTTCCTCCAAAATCATATTATGATGTTACAAAAATAATTAGTGGGTTTATTTGTCAATAGAATTTTGCTGAAAAGCGGATTTATCTTTTTAAATATCAGGAAAGTAAGCTGATGAGTTTACTAATCTGCTGTCCGGCAGACCATTGTGATATGTCTTGGTCATTGCGGACAGGATTTCCGCTTTGCCATTTCTGATACAGATCAAGCAGATAGATCTCCATTTCCGGTGTAAAACTTTCAAAGACTTTTCCACCCTGGGCCTGCCTGATTATCATTGCAGCCTCTCCATCCAGTGGCCCGATGCAGAGAATGGGTGTCCGGGAAGCAATATACTCAAACAGTTTGGTAGTAAGCATACCCTGGTTGTCTGCATACTGATTAATCAGCAAGACAAGCAATTCGCAATTAACCATTTCATCCAAAGCTTTTCCGTGTGGCAGGAAGCTTGTCTTTTCTATTGGGAAACAATATTTTCCGTCTGCATCAAAGCGGGTTCCCACAAAACTGAAAATCATATCATGGATAGAATAACGTTCTGCAGCCTTGGACAGGAACTCAAGCAAAGGATTAATATCCTGTCCTTCTGTCAGTTGACCGATGAACTTAAGTCTGAACCGGTCTGCATTCTGATAGGTCATCCGGCTGAATTGATCCGTTTCATATCCATTGTAGAAAACCACCTTATTGCCTGCAGGGAGTTGATTTGCGATGGATTGTGAGACAATCAGGTTGAGATCGGCTGTTTTAACAACTTTAGATTCCAATCTTTTATTGCGCTTTACGATCAAAGAATTCTGTTTCTTCTCCTGCAAATAAAAGATCTGTGTCCAGGGGTCTCGAAAATCAGCCATCCATTTGATGTTAAAGCGTTTCTTGAGATGCAGGCCGACCAGGTGAGTGGAATGCGGGGGACCGGTTGTAATGATCCAGTCAAAATTCTCATTTTTCAGCAATTGCGATGCTTGTTTTCGTACAAAGGGATTCCAGATCACCCGTGCATCCGGATAGACAGTGTTCAGTCTGAACCAGAACATTGTTTTTTTCAGTATTGATGATGTTTCCGGCAGTTTAAGGCTGCCATAGGGCAGAGGCTCATCATTGTCGGTGAGCGTTTTCCAGAGTTTGCCGAACACAGGCGTAAAGGTGCGGATCACTCTAACCTTTTCCGGAATAAGTTGTAGAAGCGATTCATCTGTTTGCGGATAATCCCCGTTTTCGGTGGTCAGCACCGTGACTTCGATTCCGGCCTTTACCAGATGGGGCAGAAGCCTTAGCCAACGTTGCACCGAAGCGCCTCCGCTGGGTGGAAAGTAGTAGGTGATGAGCAGCAGCCTGGTCATTTCAGATAGTCCAAAAGCTTGTTTGTAAAAGCGTCCCAGGAATTTTCTCGATTGGCTTTCCTGATGTTCTGCATAAAGTGCGTCATCCTTTTCTCAGAGTAAAAAGCCAGAATTTTGCCTGCCAGGGCTTGCGGATTCCCGGGTTCGGCCAGCAGCCCGTTTTCACCGTCCTTAACAACTTCTTCGATGCCGCCCACCCGGGTGGCGATGACCGGCACTTCAAAAGCGAAGGAAAGCTGTGCCACTCCGCTTTGTGTAGCGGATCTGTAGGGAAGTACACAGACATCCACACCTGTGAAAAACCCTTCAATTTCAGCATCCGCAATGTAGCGGAAGTTAAGTTCCACATTGTCTTGGAGCTGCAGTTCGCTGATCAGGTCAAGATAGATTTTCCTGTCGCCGTAAATATCTCCGGCGATCACGAGTTTTAATTCAGGCGCGTTCCTGACAACTATCGCCATTGCCTTGAGCAAAATGTCCAAACCCTTGTAGTGTTTGACGAAACCGAAAAACAGCAGCTTGTTTTTGATCTCGATTTCTTCCGAATTGTGCAGGTGCAGATATTCGTAAACAGGATGAAACAACTGCAGAACTCTGTCACTGTTCAGACCTTTGATAAGATCATTGAGGGCATTTACACTGACTTGCGACAGTGTGATAAAAGCGTCGGCAGGAAGCATGGCAAAACGGGTCATGACCTTTGCCAGGAGCCATTTTTCGTGAAAGTCAAGGTTATGGATCAGATAGATCTTTCTGGTTTTTTTCAGATATCTCAGCAGAAACCCGAAAGCCGGTGCCATAAAGGGGATCCAGTATGAAGTTATCAGCACGTCGGGATTCCAGGCTTTAATGTCACGCAAGACGGAAAACCAGGTCAGTGGATTATATGGAGTCAGGATCTTTTGAGTGGGGAGAACCTTTTGAGGAGCGCTTTTTTCTGTCTGTTCCGAACTCGGGAAAAACAGCTCGGGATATTGATGTAAAAAGGTGAACATCATTACATCCTGTCTGCTTTCCACCAGTTTGTTTGCCAGATTCTGAGCAAACTGCGCAATCCCGCCCCGCCAAGGGTGTGATGGCCCCAAAAAAGCGATTCTCATTTCAATCCCTTATCTTCATTGTTTCAAGCACTTATCTTTGACTTCAGAATGTTATGACAAGCTGAAATGTTACAATTTCGAATCTGATTTCTTTGTCAAACTACTTTTCAATATCCCGAACTCCCGCTTGAGATGGTATTGCAATATTTCGCTTAACATCTCAGATGATATCAAAGAAAAAGCAGGACACAAAGTATATCTATTAAACTGATAATCATATATGATACAATCATCAAACATACAATTTCCATACAATCCACCCGGGGTCCACGCGGGGTCCACGCTGGCTGAGCCCGGGTGGACCCTGCGTGGATCAAAGACAGGATGAATCTTTCAGATATCCTGAAAGAGCGTGATTTGTAATTCAAATTACTGCCAGATGATTTTGCTTGACTGATTTTCGGAGCTCTTGATTTTAGCGCAATAAAGAAGCTGTCTGCTTCTACCTTACGGCTGAGAATGCTTGTAAGGTTAAGTTAAATAGAGAACTTATACTTGATAGCAGGCGGATTTCCATCCGCCTTTTTTTATTGTCTGTTGACCTGGTGGTCAAATACAAACAGGCAATGGAATTGGAGGTTCCCATAATAAGGTTCAGAAGAGGAAAGGCAAAGACCAAAGAGGTCGTGCCCAAGGAAAGGATCAATCAGCAAGTCACAGCCAATGAAGTCAGGCTGATCAGTGAAGATGGCAAGATGCTGGGTGTTGTCAAGATCAAGGAAGCCTTGCGCAAAGCGGAAGAAGCCGATCTTGACCTGGTGGAGATCTCTCCCACAGCCGAACCGCCGGTCTGCCGGATAATGGATTTCAGCAAATACTATTACCAGAAAGAGAAAAAAGTTAAGGAAGCCCGCAAGAAGAAACACGAGGTGGAGATCAAGGAAATCAAGTTCGGTCCCAATACAGAGGAACACGATTACAATTTCAAAAAGAACAACGCCATCAAGTTTCTGAAACAGCACAATAAAGTCAAGTTCACGGTCAGGTTCAGGGGACGCCAGATGGCTCACAAGGAACTGGGCTATGATGTCCTGGAAAGACTCAAAATGGAACTGCAGCATATGGCCGACCCGGATGCCGATCCGGTAAGCGAGCGCAACCTGCTTTCCATGATCATGACTCCCAAAAAGGACATTGAAAAGATCATGGAGAAGATTGTCAAAGAAAAAGAAGCCGACAGCGCAGTAATACCCGCTCCCGCAGAAGAAGTGAAGCCTGCTCCGGAACCAGTTCCTGAACCGGAACCTGTGATCGAAAAAGAGGATAAGCCAAAAGCGGCTGCCAAACCCAAAGCCAAACCTGCCGCCAAACCCAAAGCTTCGGCAAAAAAGTAAGATCTGCCCTCTTTGGATTCCGGTTTAGCTGAATTCTGATAAAGTAAAACAAAAAAAGAAGAAATAAAGGAGATACAAATGCCGAAAATCAAAACCAATCGTTCGGCTGCCAAAAGGTTCAAAGTCACGGGGACAGGTAAGATCGTCCGTCACCATGCCAAGGCAGCGCACATCAAAACCAAGAAAAGTCCAAAATTGAACAGACAACTGCGCAGCAGCGCCATCGTCAAAAAAGTTGATGAAGGCCGCGTCAAGAAAATGTTGGGATTATAAAGGAGAGCAACCATGCCAAGAGCAACTAATAACGTAGCAGCAAAAAGACGTCATAAAAAATACCTGAGAGCCGCCAAGGGCTATTTTGGCGCACGCAGCAAGACCTATAAGATCGCAAGACAGACAGTGGAAAAAGGGCTGACCTATGCATTCAGGGACAGGAAAGCCAAAAAGAGAGATTTCAGAAGGCTCTGGATCGTTAGAATCAACGCAGCCTGCAGAACGAATGACATCAGCTACAGCAGATTCATTGACGGCCTGCACAAATCCAATGTGGAAATCAACCGCAAGGTCCTGGCTCATCTTGCCTGGCATGATGCGCCTGCTTTCTCCAAACTGGTGGAACTGGTCAAAGGCAACTAAAAAGGATAGGATAAGTGCAGCAGCAATTATCGGAACTCGTCAGGCTGGCTGCTCAGGAAATAGCAAATTGCCATACCCTGAATGAACTGGCTAATGTCAAAGCCAAATTCCTGGGCAAAAAAAGCGAGCTTACTCAGCTTTATGCAAAAATAAAGGACTTGCCTGCCGAAGAGCGTCCCGCCTTCGGACAAAGTCTGAATCAGGCAAAAGTTCAAATCGAAGAAAAGCTTTCTGCACAGGAAACAGCTTTGAAACAAAGCTCCTGGCAAAAAGGCAAGGACAGCTCATCAGACCTTACCATGCCTGGTTTTATACCTGCCATGGGAGGTTTGCACCCTCTGACCATCGTGCAGAGAGAGATCGAAGATATCTTTCTGAGCATGGGTTATGAGATCGCAGAAGGCTTTGACATAGAGGACGAGTTTCATAATTTTGATGCACTTAATACACCTCAGGACCACCCCTCCCGAAATCTGGCAGACACCTTTTACCTGAAGGACGGGAACCTGCTCAGGACACAGACTTCCACGGTTCAGGTGAGAGTGATGGAAAATTATCCACCGCCGATCCGGATCATTTCTCCTGGCAGATGCTATCGCAACGACAAGCCGGATGCATCTCACTCGCCGGTGTTCCATCAGATCGAAGGCCTGGTGGTGGACGATGGCATAACCCTGGCTGATCTGCGGGATTCACTTGTCAGCTTTGCCAGGATCATGTTCGGCGAAAATGTGCGCACCAGGATCCGGCCGCACTTCTTCCCGTTCACGGAACCTTCCGCCGAAATGGATATGAGCTGTGTAATGTGTGGCGGCTCTGGATGCCGGGTCTGCAAGCAATCAGGCTGGCTGGAAATTGCGGGAGCCGGAATGGTGGATCCCAATGTCTTTGATATGCTGAACATAGATTCCGAGAAATATACAGGATTTGCCTTTGGAATGGGCATCGACCGCATTACGATGCTCAGATACAATATCCCGGATTTAAGAATTCTGTTTGAAAATGACCTGCGGGTTTTATGTCAGTTCAGATAAGGAAAGAGTTATGCAGATATCACTTGAGTGGCTGAAAGATTACATCAGAATCGATGCCGATGTGCAGAAACTGACCGACCTGCTGACTTTTTCAGGGATTGAAGTTGAGAATGTGATCCATTACGGAGACCTGCCAGACAGCATCATTACCGCCAAGGTCCTGGAAGCGGAAATGGTCAAGGACAGTGACCACCTGATGGTTTGTCAGGTCGATACAGGCTCTGAAAAGGTTCAGGTCGTTTGCGGCGCTCCCAATTGCAGAAAGGGCATGATAGGCGTTTTAGCACTGCCGGGAACCAGGATCGGAGACCTAACTCTAATAAAGACAAAAATCCGCGGTGTGGAGTCATCAGGAATGCTCTGTTCAGAAAAAGAACTGGGGCTTTCAGATGACCACAGCGGAATCATTGTTTTGCCTTCTGATACAGCTATAGGTCTGCCGGTAAAGGATATGTTCCAACTTCCGGATACTTTATTCGAGCTGGAGATAACACCCAACAGGCCTGACCTTTTGGGTTATCTGGGTGTGGCAATAGACTTGGCAGCCAGCATTGATGAGAACATCACAGTTCCTGAAACAGGTAACATGAAACAATTGGAAGATGCAGGTTCACCTATTGCAGATAATCTTGATCTCAAGAATCTCGAACCTGTCCTGTGTCCCCGTTACGTAGCCAGAGTGATTAAAAACGTCACTGTCTCCGAATCTCCCGTTTGGTTGAAGCTGAGATTGCTCAAATCAGGCCTCAGGCCCATCAATAATATTGTTGATATAACAAACTATGTAATGCTGGAAACGGGCCATCCGCTGCATGCGTTTGATTATGACAAGCTGGAAACAGAATCAGGCAAAGCCATTATTAAAGTCAGAAGGGCTGCTGACAATGAGGAATTTCCTGCTCTGGACGGCAAGACTTACACCTTGGACAGTGATAATCTGGTCATTGCAGATGCAGTTAAACCTGTGGCTCTGGCAGGTGTGATCGGCGGAATGAATTCGCATATTACCGAGACCACGCAAAACATAGTCCTGGAAGCTGCCTGCTTTGATCATTCATCCATCAGGAGAACTGCTTACAAACATAAGATATCGACAGATTCATCCTATCGGTTTGAACGGCATCTGGCACCTGAAACAGCGGAATACGCAAGCTGCAGGGCCGCTGAACTGATTTTACATTTAGCGGGTGGAATACTATGCCAGGGTTCTCTTGATGACTGGCAAATCAAACAGAACAATCCTGTTATAAGACTTCGTCCTGCCAGATTCAAACAAGTCATCGGTCTTGGACTGGCTAAGGAAGACATCGTCAGATACCTCTCCAGATTGGGGTTGACCTATCTGGGGGAAGGCAGCAAAGAAACAGCTTTTCCTGAAACCGAAGAGATCGTCC
>CAZWJK010000005.1:45764-47687 GCA_964634035.1 uncultured Candidatus Cloacimonadota bacterium
TATCTGGGGGAAGGCAGCAAAGAAACAGCTTTTCCTGAAACCGAAGAGATCGTCCCGGAAGTAGTGAAAGATGGTGAGCAAACTCTGTATTACAAGAAATCAGTTACTGATCAAAAAGACATCTCTGTCATCGACCAGATCCAGGAAGCGCTCTATTTTCAGATTCCTCCCAAACGGGTAGATCTTACCCGAGAGATCGATCTGATCGAAGAAGTGATCAGACTGCACGGAATGGATAGAGTCGATCGTGCTCAGCCAAGATCGCTGATCATGGACAGACATGCTTTCTCAATCCGGCGAAAATTATCCGATTACATGACTCAAAATGGTTTTCAGGAAATAGTGAACTTGAGTTTCACTGACCCGGAGCTGATCAGAAAGATGAAGTTGCCGGAAAGTGACCTGAGGTTAAATCAGATCAGGCTTCAAAATCCTCAGAACAGTAATTTGTCTGTGATGAGATCTACTCTTTTGCCACAGTTACTGCTGACTGCATCGTATAATCTGAATCACGATGTAAGGGACCTGAAGCTGTTTGAGCTGAATAAGGTGTTTCTGGAAAACAATGCTTTGCCCAAACAGGAAAGCCACAGACTGAGTATGTTATGGGCAGGAAAGAATCATCCTGAGCATTGGAAGCATAAATCCAGCGAGGTTGAGTTTTTTGAGGTCAAGGGGATTGTGGATGGCATCTTGAAACTTGCTGGTTTGAGCAATATTGCTTATCGGGATGTAGTGTCAGGATATCTGGTCAAAGAAGAAGCTCAAAGCTTGTTTTTGAGTGAATCATGTTGCGTTGAATTTGGCAAGTTGAGTCCTGAGATAGCTGCTCAGTTCGATATTGACACAGTTGAACTAAAACAGGATGTCTGGTTGGCTGATATTGACGTTTCGGCTATCATAGAACAGACGAGAAACATCAGGCCCGTGTATCAGCCAGTTCCAAAGTTTCCATCTGTGCAAAGAGATCTGTCTTTCCTGATCAAAACAGGTGTTTCTTATACAGAGATCAAGCTTGGCATACAGAAGGTTGCAGGCAGCGCCATGCTGAACCTGGACTTGATCGATGAGTATAAAGGAAAGCAGGTACCGGAAGGATTCAGAAGTCTAACCTTCAGATTTGTCTTCAATGATGCGGAAAAAACATTGACAGATGACAAGGTGGATACTTTAATAGAAAAAATTGTCAATGAACTGTCACACAGATGGAACATACAGGTGAGGTAAACGAGTGGAAAATCAAGCAGTACAGCTACATGAGAAAGTTCAGGCTCTGATCGAGCAATATACAAAAGATAAAAAAAGACTGGCGGAACTGGAAGCTGCTCTGAAAGAAAAATCGAGCAGCAGTTCCGGTTACGAAGAGCAGATCAAAAAGCTGCAGGCAGATTTGAAAGCTGAGCAGGCAGTAAGTGAAAAGCTCAGATTGGAAGTTGACCAGTTAATGAAAAAAAATCAGGATCTGGAAAAAGCTGTCAGCAGTTTTGAAAGTTTTGCCGGTGACTTGAATGACAAGATTGACAGCTTAATTCCCAAGATCGAAAAGCTTTAGGAAATGAAAGATTAGTTATGAATTCAGTAGAAGTAGAGATTTTCGGCCGGAAGTATAAACTTAAGGGTGAAGATACTCCCAAACTGCGTCTGATAGCAGAAAAGCTGAATGCTCACTTGGTTGAACTGGGAGAACAATACGAACTGCTGGAATTCAATAAATTGCTCCTGCTCTGCAGTCTGCAGTTGCAGGAACAGGTGATCGACCTGGGAAAAACCAATCAGGAACTCAAAGAAGAACTGGAAAGAATGAACCAGATGATATCTGCTTTCATTCAGGATGCAGGTGTAAAATAACTGCCTGCGCTACGCGTGATCTAATTTGTAGTAGAGTCAACTACGTCAAGGGAATCAAGCCATTGGCAGCATGCA
>CAZWJK010000005.1:47787-52792 GCA_964634035.1 uncultured Candidatus Cloacimonadota bacterium
CTTGATTCCAACCAAAAAGCTGCTGAAATTTTGGCAACAGCAGTCCAGAGAATGGCAGTCGATTATGTTTCGGAAACGACGGTATCCGTAGTATCTCTGCCTTCTGATGAAATGAAAGGCAGAATTATCGGCCGGGAAGGCAGAAACATCCGTACATTTGAAAAGGCATCAGGAGTTGATCTGATAATTGATGACACGCCTGAAGCAGTGGTGCTTTCCTGTTTTGATCCGATCAGAAGGGAAGTCGCCAGACTAGCTTTAGAAAAACTTATCTCTGACGGACGCATCCATCCCGGCAGGATTGAAGAAATCATCTCAAAAACCAATAAAGAGATGGAAGAGAATCTTGTTAAGCTGGGTGAAAAAGCTGTTCTGGACACCAATATTCATAATATATCACCCAATCTGATCAAATTGATCGGACGCCTGAAATACAGAACCAGCTATGGTCAGAATATTCTGCAGCATTCCATAGAAACCGCCTGGATCTGTGGTATTCTGGCTACTGAACTGCATCTGGATCAGGAGATTGCGCGCAGGGCGGGACTTCTCCACGACATCGGCAAAGCTATCGATCATGAGTTTGATGGTTCACATGCTGTTTTGGGTGCCAATGTTGCCAGAAAAAATGGTGAGGGCAAGATCATCGTCAATGCCATAGAAGCTCATCATGAAGAGGTTGAGCCCATATCTGTCTATGCTGTTTTGGCCCAGGCTTCTGATGCCATCTCGGGTGCCAGACCGGGTGCCAGAAGAGAAATGCTGGAAACCTACATGCAAAGGCTCAGCAAACTGGAAGAGATAGCCAATTCCATAGAGGGTGTGAACAAATCATACGCGATCCAGGCTGGCCGTGAGTTGAGAATAATAGTTGAACCTGCACAGATTGAAGATTCACAGGCATCTATCATAGCAACAGACATTGCTGCCAGGATTGAGAAAGAAGTTCAGTATCCGGGTCAGATTAAAGTAACCGTGATCAGAGAAACGCGCCAGGTTGCCATAGCTAAATAAATGAAAATCATTTTCATTGGCGATGTATTCGGAAAGCCCGGCAGAAAGATCATTCTTGATCATCTCGAGCGCTTGAAGCATGACTATGCTGCAGATGTTTTTATCATCAACGGTGAAAATCTGGCAGACGGCAAAGGCCTGACTGAAAAGACAACCAAGCCATTGTTTGAAGCAGGAGTTACAGCCATAACCAGCGGCAATCATTTATGGGACAGGCATGATGCTTTGGATTATCTGAAAACTGAAACCAGAATCGTCAAACCCCTGAATTTTCCGGAAGCTGCTTTGGGCAGTCCTGTTCTTAATCTGCAGCTTGAATCGGGAGATCTGACTTTGCTTTGTCTGACTGGACAGATGTTCATGCCGGCGTGCGACTCTCCCTTTTCTGCCATGGAAACTTTTCTACAGAACAAACCGGATTTATCCAGCCCGATACTGGTGGACTTTCACGCTGAGTCAACTGCCGAAAAGAGAGCTTTTGCCCAAATGTTTGACGGCAGAATCGCTGCCATGGTTGGGACACACACGCATATTCAGACTGCAGATGAAGAGATCATGCCGCTAGGGACTGGTTATATAACAGATGTTGGCATGACAGGACCACATGATTCTGTGATCGGAGTAAAGAAACACCTGATCATAGAAAAGATGAGAACCGGGATGCCTGTCCGTTATGAAGTGGCAAACTCAGGCCTGCAGATCAATGGTGTTTTTTTGGAAATAGATGCACATACAAGAAAAACCCTCTTTATCAAACGCATCAGAGAACACATAGCTGAATAATTATGGATAAGATATTATCAGGTAAGCCGGTTGCAAACGCCATTTATGAACAGATCAGAACTGCTGTTGCAAGTCTGGAGAGAAAACCAACAATGGCACTTCTGTTGGCAGGGGAAGATCCTGCTTCTGCCTATTATGTGAAAAACATCGTTAAACAAGCTTCCAAACTGGATATGCGGGTTGATCTGATCAATCTGCCTGATACTATCAGAACAGGTGATTTTATCACAAGATTAAACAGTCTCAACCAGGATGATCAGGTGCATGGAATAATGATTCAGAAACCCCTGCCGAAGCAGCTTGACGGTATTCTAATTGATAACTCGATTAATCCCGATAAAGACCTTGATGGAATCAATCCAGTCAACCTTGGCAGGATTTTTCTGAGTCAGGATTGTTTTGTCCCCTGTACTGCAGCAGCGGCAATGGAACTGATCAGACATTATCAGATAGAGACCAAGGGCAGGCATGTTGTAATCTTAGGCAGAAGCGCTGTTGTGGCAAAACCTTTGGCTGGACTCCTACTGCAAAAAAGTGAATCTGGCAATGCCACAGTTACACTTTGCCATACATACACACAAAACCTGGAAGAACTGACCAGATCAGCAGATATCCTGATCACTGCGATCGGTAGGCCCCGTTTTGTAAAATCGTATATGGTCACCCAAAAGACGATTTGTTTGGATGTGGGAATTAATCTGATCCAGGATGCTGAAAAAGGTGATTTTTACGTCGGCGACATTGATTATGAAGATTGTTTTGACAAGGTGACTGCCATAACTCCCGTACCTGGCGGGATCGGCTCGATCACAACCTCTATCTTATTGAAACACTTGCTGAAAGCTGCGATGTTGTAGGAAGCCAAAGAAAATAAGTTGACTTAATCACAAAGATTATTTTTTATGCTATACAAGAGATTATATATCCCCAATGAGGAGGAAAGATGCACTTTAAGAGTTTGAAACTCTTTCCAATAGTCATTCTGTTGGCACTGGCAGGCATATTGATGTTTGGCTGCGGAAAACAAGGGACCAGATTTGGAAATATTGCTCCGTCAATTTCGATTACTTCCTATGAGGGCTGGGATCCTGATAATCCCTATACAGACTCAACAGCAGTGACTCTGTTTCAGCAGAGGATTTTCTGGCATGCTTCCGATCCTGATGGAGTCATTGCCGGTTATGCATACAGAATTCTTGATGATAACGGCAATCCGATGTCCACGGCAGGTAATTCCTTTATAGATTCACTTGGATCGGACACTCCTCAGGAAGTCATAGAAAGGTTTGGTAAAGGCTGGGTGCTGCACTACAAATCAGGCGCGGATCAGAGCATTCCTTTGGATGATCCTCGTGCCAGAAAGACGATCTGGTCAAACAAGAAATACGCCACTGTGAACTTTATCGCTGCCACTCCTGCCGGAGACTCGATCGTCACGATCAACAGATTTGAAGTCATCTGTATTGACAATCGTGGCGCTGTCAGTCAGAATGTAGCTTTCAGGGTTTTCAGATCATATTCGCATAGACCGATTTGCTATGTATCAACCACAAGGGGCAATCCTGCCGGACGGGAAGTGGGAACCGGCATCAGACTGAGTTTTACTATCAAGGATTTTGATCCTTTCATATCTGCAACTCCCTGGTATTTTAAGTTCAAACTACAGAAAGTGGATCGGGTAACAAACGCTGTGTTATCTCAGATACCAGCCGATGGTTGGGTCAGCACTCAAAACCTGCCCAAAATCAATGAATTTCTTCTGACGAAGTACACAAATCCAGGCCTGAGCAGTGATTTTGACTCATTGGGTGTGCAGAGAACATTTACCAGGGTTGTGGCAAGAGTGGTTGACCTGGCCGGTATAGAGTCACCTTCTGATTCCATTTATTTCGCAGTGAAGGAAGGTTTCCATCCCAGAACCCTGGTATATCTGAAACGTATCTACGCTTTGGGTACGAATCATTTCATAGATTATGCCGATGAATCGACTCCTGAAGTGCTGCCCTACACCATAGTCAATCAGAAACAGATCTTTGCGACTCCGTTCTTCCGGGACATGGAAGGCTATTACACTGCCGTCAACAGCATCAATCTAAAGTCCTGGCTGCGCTGGGGCTGGCATGGCGAGTATGGAACACCGCTGGCCAGCGGGGGTTTCATAGTTACGGACGATCCCTATGACAAAAAGATCGATCTGCTTTTAGACGAAGCAACTGATAAAAATTACTTCAGTGAAATCACCTATTTTGATCTCAGACTTAATGGAGAACCATATAACTATCCGCCCTTGGCAAATAGCATTGTCACGGATCAGGATACCGGAAAACGCTGGTTGAGAGTGCCGATCAACAGCGCCTTAGGTCAGACAATTGTGCTGACTCATCTGGCTGCCAACACACCTGATTTCCCGTATCATCACTTTGAAGTCAGGGCTGTAGATCTGCAGGATGAAGTTGACCCCTCTCCGGCTGAGTTTAAATTCAAAGTTATCAATCCGGTTGATAAAAATCAGAAAGCCGGCATTCTGATCATTGATGATGAACCACATAATCCGAACTTTGCACCGGAAGATTCAATTGATGCCAAATATGCCAATATGTTGAGCTCATACACGGGTGAAGTGGTCGTTAGAAAAAGAACAAATATGGAATATAACGATGTCCGCAACCGAAAGTTTGCGCTTTCCGATATCCAAAGATTCAAGTTCATCATTTACCATGATGACTTCCCGACCCAGACCTCCAATTTATCCATCGATCATGATGCCTTCTCTCTTTATCTGAACCAGGGCGGTAACATGCTTATTTCGGCAGGCGGTAACCTGCATGGAGTGGTTCAGGCCGTGATTTTGGCGGGGCAAAGAACATTCAATACATATTTTGGGCTTCAGCACAGACTGGATACTACTGCCAGCGTTACTGGCAATATCCTGAGCAGCACGTGGTTTGTGAAAGCCAAAACTAATCTGGCAAGTCAATTCCAGGATATGAAACTGGCTTTTGATCTGAATCTGACCAATCCTCAACCTCAGGACTTTGTCAGTAACGGCACTGTCATTGTGGAAGATCCCAATGAGAGCTTCCTGAACATATTAAATCAGAGAAAAGGGCTCGGTCCGGTCACTTATTTCAGATATTATGACAATGTGCCAAATTCAGGTGTGACGCCGATCTATAAGTATGGCAGCAAGCCGGTCTATCCTCAGCCG
>CAZWJK010000006.1:0-7477 GCA_964634035.1 uncultured Candidatus Cloacimonadota bacterium
GCTATCAATTGGCTACAATCATAGTTAGGCACATCTATTTTATTCATTGACACGGCAGTTGCTTTGAATTTATTGTCATAACCTATTCTTAAAGAGATGCTAACTGATTTTAAAATAGATAAATAGACATGAGGAAAGAATGAAAGAATACGCAATGAAGAAACTGAGAAACCTGTTGTTTTTAGGCGCCAGCGGAGCCGGAAAAACCACTTTGGCAGAGCAGATGTTCTTCCTGTCGGGAGCCACCACCCGCATCGGCAAAGTCGATGAAGGCAATACCCAGCTTGATTTTGACACGGAAGAGATCGCCAAGAAGATGTCCCTGGGCCTCGCCATCGGATTTACCAACTGGAATGACCATAGGATCAACATTCTGGACGTGCCCGGTTATCCGGACTTCGTGGGTGACAGCATCGCAGCCATTCCCGCCGTGGAAACCGCAGTTCTGGTCGCCAACGCAGCCGGCGGTTTTGAAGTCGGCCTGGAACTCGCCATGGAAAATCTGGAGCATAAGCAGATCGGTAAAGTAGTTCTGGTCAATAGAATGGACAATGAACACGCCGATTTTGACAAGACTCTGGAGCTGATCCACGAAAACACAGGCGTCACATCCGTCCCCATTTATCTGCCCATCGGCAGGGAAAATACCTTTGAAGGAGTGGTGGACATCATCCGCAAGAAAGCTTTCATTCATGACAAGGAAGCCGAAGTTCCCGCCAATATGACAGCCCAGGTTGACGAAGCCCGCGCCAAAATAATGGAAGCGGTGGCGGAAACCGACGAAGCCCTGCTCAATAACTACCTGGAAAACGGTGAACTTAGCGAAGCTGAAGTCATGAGCGGTCTGAAGAAAGCCATCGCCAACGGCGACATCGTCCCCGCCTTTGCCTGTTCAGCCGGAACGGGAGTGGGCGTCAAAGCTTTCATGGACGCAGTGGTGAACTATCTGCCCTCGCCCGAGGACAAGAAAGAGATCGCCGTCCTTGAAAATGACAAGCCCTCTACCATAGTCGCAGCTCCGAACGGTCAACTGCTCGGTTACATCTTCAAGCTCTACGCCGATCCCAATATGGGCGACTTCACCTATGTCAGAGTGCTTTCCGGAACCCTCAAAACCGGTTCGGAATTCTATATCCCCGAAAAAGACGCCAAGGAAAAAGCCGGAAACATGTTCTTCATGCTCGGCAAGAACCGCCACGATACCAATGAACTGAAAGCCGGAGAGATCGGCGCTTTGGTCAAGCTCAAAAACGCCAAGGTGCTCAATTCCATCACCTCGGTCGGCAGCAAGCTGCGCGTTCTCGAAGTGCAATTGCCTTCACCCGTGATGTGGCAGTGCATCAAGGCACAGAACCAGTCGGACGAGGACAAGATCGGACAGGCGCTGTCCAGAGTCATGGCGGAGGATCCCACCATCAACGCGGAATTGAATCAGGAAACACGGGAAAATGTCATCTCAGGAATGGGCGAACAGCAGATCTCCCTGGCCCTGCGCAAGATGAAGAACCGTTACAAAGTGGAAGCTCTAGTCAAAGAGCCGCGCATTCCTTATAAAGAAACCATCATGGGCTCAGCCGAAGCCAATTACAAACATAAAAAGCAATCCGGCGGACGCGGCCAGTACGGCGACGTCTATTTCCGAATCAAACCCCTGGAACGTGGCGAAGGATTCAAATTCATCAATTCCGTCGTGGGCGGAACCATTCCTTCCAACTACATCCCCGCCATTGAAAAAGGCGTGGTAGAGAAGATGGAAAAAGGCATAATCGCCGGATACCCGGTCGTTGACATAAGCGTGGACGTTTATTTCGGCAGCTATCACGAGGTCGATTCCTCAGAAATGGCCTTCAAGATCGCTTCCTCCATGGCCCTTAAGGAAGGGTTCATGAAAGCCAAGCCGATCCTTCTCGAACCCATTCACGAGCTCACCATCATTATTCCCAGCGAATACATGGGCGACGTGATGGGCGATATCTCCACCCGGCGCGGACGCATCATGGGCATGGAACAGAAAGCCAAGAAACAGCATCTGACGGCGCAATTGCCCGCCGCCGAGATGTTCGGTTACTTCCCCGTCCTCAAATCCCTGACCCAGGGCAGAGGCAGATTTGAACAGAAATTTTCCCACTATGAGAAGGTTCCGGACGAGATCGCAGCTAAAGTCATTGCCGCCTGGCAGGATAGCAGCGAAGATTGATCTGTCCGACCCAACCGATAAAGAGATCATAAAATACAGTCAGGAGGCGATGAATTCGCCTCCTTTTTCTTTTCTTGACACCTGAAGCCAAAGTAAAAAGATTTGAAACCAAGAAGATATAAAGATCAAAGAGGTAAATATGTCCGGTCACAATAAGTGGAGTTCCATCAAACACAAAAAAGCGGCGACTGACGCCAAACGCGGCAAGATCTATACCCGCCTGGTCAAAGAGATCATTCTGGCAGCCAAAAACGGGGGAGACCCGGATACCAACGCCCGGCTCAGGACCGCCATCAACTCGGCCAAACAAAACAATATGCCCCGCGAAAACATCGAACGCGCCATCAAACGCGGCACCGGCGAGATCGAAGGCGCCGCCTATGAGGAAGTAACCTATGAAGGCTACGGGCACAACGGAGTCGGGATTGTGGTCGATGTCCTCACCGATAACAAGAACAGGACTGTGGCAGACATCAGGCACGCCTTTTCCAAATACGGCGGTACCATGGCGGAAGCAGGTGCTGTGTCGTGGAACTTTGAGCAGAAGGGATATTTCACCGTTCCGTCAGAAGGCATAGAGGAAGACGATATCATGATGGCAGCTTTGGACGCCGGCGCGGAAGACATCCAGAAAGCCGATGATTTGTATGAAGTCTATACTTCACCCGGCGATTTCCATTCTGTGCTTGCCAATATGGAAAAAGCCGGCTACACAGTTGAAAACGCTGAACTGACCAAGCTTCCCAAAACCACTGTCAACGCAGACGAAGTGGCTGATAAACTGATGAAACTGATCGATATGCTGGAAGACCTGGACGATGTGCAAAAAGTCTATGCCAACTTTGAGTTTTCCGATGAAGTCATGGCAAGGCTGAATCAGGAATAAAGCCAACGAGAGACGACACTATCAACAGCGCAATTCGCATCATAGGCATTGACCCGGGCAGCCGGCATTGCGGTTACGGGCTTCTGGAGATTGAGGGCCGGAAAATCGTGGCAGCCGGATGCGAGGTCATTCATATCGACGACCGCAAACCACTGATTCAAAGGCTGTGCATTCTCTATGACGAGATCACGAAAGTCCTGGATGAATACAAACCTGACTACGCAGCGGTGGAAACCATGTTTTTCGGCAAGAACATCCAGGGCATCTTCTCTCTGGGACACGCCAGAGGGGTCATTCTTCTGGCCCTGGCCAAGCAGAAAATCAACATTATGGAATACTCGCCCCGCGAAGTTAAAAAAGCCGTCACCGGCAACGGCAACGCTTCCAAACAGCAGGTCAGGTATATGGTGACGCAATTGCTGCCAATCATACAGAAACAACTGACCTCCGACGCTGCGGATGCCCTTGCCATCGCCATCTGCCATCACAACCGCAACAGGATGTAGGAAAATGGTCTATTACTTGTCTGGAACACTCAAGGAAAAGTCACCGACCGGCGTGGTTTTGGATGTGAACGGGGTCGGATATGAACTCCGCATTCCCCTCAGCACCTATGAAAAACTGCCGTCCGTCGGGCAAAATTGCACTTTATACACACATCTGTATCTCAGTTTCAGCCAGGATGAGCTTCGGCTTTACGGTTTTTCCACCCTCTCAGAAAAAACGCTATTCCTGAGGCTGATCTCCATCTCGGGCATCGGCCCCAAGATCGCGCTTTCCGTGATCTCATCCATGAGCGTGAACATGGTCATCAAAGCCATTCTGACCGAAGAGGACGGGCTGCTTTCCAAAGTTCCGGGTATCGGCAAAAAGACGGCGCAAAGGATCATTATCGAACTCAGAGACAAAATAGCGGAACTGACGGAAGCGCTGGATACAACTGACCGCCCGGAAGCTGAACATTCCTTCGCAGAGGTGGAAAAAGCGCTGATCGCCCTGGGTTATAACGCCAAAGATGTGGTCAAAACCCTGCATAAGCTTTCGGATGAAGATAAACTGCTTCCCCTAGAGCAGCAAATCAAAATAGTTATCAGACTCCTTTACCAGAAATAATGACGAAAAATATCAGACACGAAGCCTATGACATCATCGTCAAGGTGCTCAAAAACAACGATTTCTCGGATAATCTGCTTCAGAAAAAGGCAAACAGCCTCAGGCACCAGGGAATCGAACACATTGACTTTCTCTATCAATTGGTGAAAGGCACCGTCAAATTCAAACTGCATCTCGATTACGTCGCCAGGCAGCATACGGACGCGGTGAAGTTTGAGAAGACTGACCTCAAGATCAAGGTTCTGCTTTATCTGGGACTTTATCAATTGCTGTACATGAAATCCGTGCCTGACCACGCTGCCGTCAATGAAACGGTGGAACTGGCAAAATCCATCTTTGGAGAAGCGATAGCGGGATTTGTCAATTCCGTCTTAAGGTCTTATCAGCGAAAACCAGAAGTCACTTATCCGGAAGATAATATTCACCGCATTGCCTATGAATATTCTTATCCGGTGGAACTGATCGAAGATTGGTTCAGGCTTTGGGGTGGCGACAAGACGGAACTGGTCGCCATGTTTTTCAACGAACCGAGCCGGCTGCACCTGAGGGTCAATACATTTGCAACTAATACTGACAAACTGGTGCATTACTTTGCCAAACGCAACGTGGCCTGCTCACTGAGCCAGGCAAGCGCTAATATGCTCATTTGTGAGAACCCTCTGGCGGCACTGGAAGACGTGGCGTTTTCAGAGGGCTACTTCACCATTCAGGATGCGTCGGCAGCAATGATTGTCGAACTGATGGACCCTCAGCCCAATGAATCCATTCTCGACCTGTTTGCCGCTCCGGGTGGTAAATGTACCTACATAGCGGAAAAACTTCAGAACACTGGAGAAGTCATAGCTGTGGATAAATCGCCTGCCAAGATGAAGCTTCTCAAACAGGCGGCAGACAGACTGCAATTGACCAATATCAGAATGATTGTGGAAGATTCTCTGAAATATGGACCCGTGGCACCTGCCTATCACAGGGTTTTGGTGGATGCTCCCTGTTCCGGATGGGGTGTGATGGGACGCAAGGCAGACCTCCGCTGGCAACAGCATCAGGATATTGACGAACTGGTCAAACTGCAGGAAAAGGCACTGAATTATGCCGCCAGTTTTGTCCGAAAGGATGGTTTTCTGGTTTACTCCACCTGCACCATGAATCCGCGGGAAAACGAAGAACAGGTCAAGAAATTCTTGCAAAAGAATCCCAGATTCACTCTTGTCAGGGCAGAAAACCTTATTCCAACAGAATTCACGGAAGATCACATGCTCAAGACCATACCTTATAAACACTTCATGGACGGCGCTTTTGCCGCCAAGCTGCAAAGGATCGGTTAAGGTGAACAGCAAACAAAAACTCTATGGATATTACATCGGCATAGGACTCGGCATCATCATCGTGACAGCTTTTATCACCAGCCAGATCCTGATGCCTTTCTTCTTTGGCAGACCCAAATCTATCCATGTTCCCAATGTTCTCAATATATCATCATCCCAGGCATCATCGATCCTGCTCAGAAACAAGCTGCACGGCATCGTGAGAGACTCGGTGTGGTCGGACGAACTGGATCACGGGACGGTTGTTTCCCAGAAACCGGAAGCGGGAGAAATGCTTAAACCGGATGGCTCGGTCTATCTTGTCATCAGCCGTGGTTCGCGCTATGTCAAAGTTCCGAATCTGGTCGGACAGGATGTTCAGGCCGCCTGGCTGACTTTGAAAAACAACGAACTGGGTTTCACAGTGGCAGACTCAGTCAATTCTGATGTCTATCCTGCCAACGTAGTCGTCCAGACCGTTCCGGAAAGGGGGGTACGGGTGCTAAGGAACAGCAAGGTTAGGCTCTACATCAGCAAAGGGCGGGCCTATAACTATGAAAACCCGGATATGATCGAGGACTTTAATTATTAAACCGAAGTCTTCAGCAGCAATGAAGGAAAAGAACGAACTACTTGACAGAAAAACGGGCTGCAAGTTTAAGGAAGTCAAAGTGCGCCCTTGGCTCAACTGGATAGAGCATCTGACTACGGATCAGAAGGTTAGGGGTTCGAATCCCTTAGGGCGTGCCACTTTTTTCGCCAGCTGCGGCTGGCTCTTTTTTTTAAAGTTGTATATTTATGAATAGAATGGGAAAAAAGCAGGAAAATCAGACCGCCTGGTCCAATCTGAGAAAGATTTATGCTCTCATGTTCCGGTACTGGTGGTTCGTTCTGGGCGGAATTGTCACCATGCTCCTTTATGCTCTGATGAACGGGATCAGTATCACGATGATAGTTCCGGTTCTGGATGTGGTGCTCAAGCCGAATGAAAATGTGCACACCATCCTGAACATGCATGACCTGATCTTAGCTCTCGGAGTGAGACTGGAATTCTACCTTCAGAATCAATTCACTCATCTCAGTCTATCTGCCATTAAAGAATCGGGACTATTTTCTGACCTTAAGGCTATTTTACTGGTCACCAATCCGTTTGTGGTTCTGAAAGCGATCAGTATCTTTCTGGTGACCCTGTTTCTGATCAAGAACCTCTTTTTCTATCTGAACAAACTGATGTTCACCAATCTCAGGGGCAGATCGGTACGCGACATCCGCAACCTGATGTATGGCAAATATCTGTCACAGTCTTTGGCATTCTTCAATCAGAACCGCGTGGGGGATTCCCAGGTGCGGCTGGACAATGATGTTACGATTGTTAGTAATGAGTTCATCTCCAACTTGTTTGTAGTCCTGCGTGACCTGACTGTGATGCTTTCCTGCATGGCTGTTGCCTATTTCATGAATCCGAGGCTGTTTCTGATCAGCCTGGTAGTTACGCCTGTGTTCACTTTATCCATCAGCTATATCGGTAAAAAAATCAAGAAATACGCCAAGCGAATTCAGCAGCAGTATTCCAATATGTTTTCCCAGGTGGAGGAAGCCCTCAACAGCATGAAGATAGTCAAGGCCTTTGCAAGGGAAGATTTTGAACTCAAGAACTATAAAGTTATCAATAACAGGTACCGTAAACTGTGGCAGAGAGCGGAGATCTACAGCGCTTTCAACCAGCCCATCAGCGAAATCTCATCCGCCATTATCGGAGTCGTATTACTGATGATTGCGGGCAGGGAACTACTCGCACCCGGGAGCACGTTTACTTTGGGACAGTTCACGGCTTTTCTGCTTGCCATCTTTGCTACTCTGCATCCGCTCAAGACTTTGACCAAGGCCTACGCTGACATCAAGAAGGCGTTGGTCTCCCTTGACCGGATTTCTTATATCATCAATCTTGAAACAGAGATCAAGGAAGCGGAGCATCCT